>VRUB01000312.1 GCA_019456345.1 Nitrospira sp.
ATTAGTATCGCCTGACGGGCGATTAATCTAGCCGGGTCTCGTCCCGGCTAGTACATTCGCCGGTCAGGCGCCACCCTCTTTCCGTCAGAGGCCAGGATGCCTTCAATGATCTCCTGAACCGAGAGTGCATCGCGGAAGCTCGGCATGGTGTGGGGATCGCCGCGCAGAAGCGCATGCAGATTATCCAGCATACGCATGTAACCTTCCTGACGTGGATTATCGAGCTGCGTCAACTCGTTGACCCAATCACCACCGCTGCTCGATTCGAGCCGGTTCCAGTCGTAGAGGCGATAGGACACCTCAGTTCCCCAGATCGTGTACTCGACCCGATCGGGGCCCACACCACCCGTCCCGCCTGCGACCGAGACCGGTATGCGGCCGCAATCGAGATTGGCGAGCACATGGGTCTCGGCGCTCTCCCCATCATCGGGGTAGCGCACTACGGCATTGCCCAGGGTACTGCGCCCGAAGAGTCGCTGGGTCAGGTAGACATAATGCGACAGCACCTCGCGCACGAACCCGCCTTGATCGCGTTTTGCCAGCCATGTTGCACCAGCCTGCCAGTCACGGGGCCACCGGCAAAAATGCAACCGCACGTCGACGCCCACAACGCGGCCGACCGCTCCCTCATCCAGTGCGTCCTTAATGCGCTCACTGGCGGCCTTGGCCGCGAAGGAGAAATTCACGGCGTTAATTACGCCACTGCTCTCCGCATATGCGACGAGCTGCCGGCTCTGTTCAACGTCGACACCGAGGGGCTTTTCACAGAAAACGGTCTTACCATGTTCGATCGCGGACATGGCATATTGCTTGTGCACAGCGGGCGGGGAGGCGATATATACGACCTCCGCGCGCGGGTCGGTGATCGCATCATCTGCGTCCGCAGCGATGCGCAGGCTAGGATAACTCGCGTGTGTCTGTTCGCAGGCAGATGGATTCGGGTCCCATGCCGCGATAAGATTATAGCCACCATGCGTAGTCATATTGGCCAACATACGCTGCCCCATGACACCGAGGCCGATCAACGCGATATTGAATTGGCTGCCGCTCATTTCTTACTCGATCACCTTAGTGCACATGTTGGTCCGGCCATGCGGACCGAGAAGTCGCGTGCTAGAATAACGAGCACCGATTATCGGTGTTGATTCACCGGCGGGCAAGCGCGATGCCGGCTCATGTGAGCTGAATCTTGGTGCGTGGAAACAGTAGTTCGGTGGTCGATTGGAAGGTCTGAGGGAACGATAATCGGTGGGTCGGATTTGATAGAGGTGGTTTCGTATCGGGGCGGACCTGATCACGGCGTCCCGCAGCGATGGTTTTAATGCGTCGTCATGGCGGTACCGCCGTAAATGAATTCACCGTCCAGGGAGAAGATTCCTACAACGGCGTTGGCTTGGGCGATGAAACGGCTGTGGATATAGATCGTGCCGTCGTCCTCGTACTGGTAGAAGTACGGCGGTTGGGCCTGCGCTTCGTAGAAGATCAGCTCGCGCATGCCGTGTTCACCAATCAGGCGCTGTCTGTAGCTTTCCAGGTCGGTCATGTCTACACAATATAGCCCACGACGGAGCAATGGCCAGTAGCGCAGAGGTCAGCGCCGGCTAATGCTCCCAGTTGAGCCTGCATACAAATGATTGATCTTATGGAAGTTTTTCCAGCCTGTCGGCGCGTGCTTG
>VRUB01000313.1 GCA_019456345.1 Nitrospira sp.
AACGCTTGGCGTGTAACGGTACTGGCACAATGACATCGATCTCCGGATTACGACTGGCTACGTAATCGGCAAGCCGCGAGCCTAGCAGCCCCGCCGTATCGAGTCGCTGCTGATACTTGAGGTCTTGAATCAAACGATCGATGGGTGCGGCGTATACAAACGGCGCCAGGGCGCGACTGAAGGCGGGCGGGCGTTGTTGGCACGCACCACATCGATGTTGGGTCGTGCTTGTTTCTGCCAAGGGTGCGGCACATTGCTTACAACCGTTGTATAGGTGCGGCAACGACGCCTCACAGGCATCGCAGAATTCAGTGCTCGCGGCGACACGTTCACTGCAAAGCAAGCAGATGCCGGGGAATAACCACTGCTGTATACTTTTAAGGCGGCCGCGAATCATTCTTATTTTGCACGTCTCATCGATGGCCCGTAGCTTACTCTTTTGCATGAGAGATTAACCCCTTGCTATGGATGACCTTGCGGCCCAACTCGCAGACCGGCGCGCTCAAGGCCTTTATCGCCAACGCCAAATCATTACCGGCGCCCATGGTGTTCGCGTGCAAATGGGCCAGCAATCGCTGCTGTCGTTTTGTAGTAACGATTATCTAGGTCTCGCCAGCGAACCGCGTATCGTCAACGCCTTTTGTGTCGCCGCTACCCGCTACGGGGTGGGTTCGGGCGCATCACATCTCATCACCGGCCACAACCATGCCCACCACGCGTTAGAAGAAGAGCTGGCAGAATTCGTGGGCGCCCCCAGGGTGTTGTTGTTTTCCACCGGCTACATGGCCAATCTCGGGGTGGTCACGGCGTTGGCCAAGCGCCACGGGACGGTGTTTGAAGACAAGCTCAACCACGCCTCGCTCATCGATGCCGCGCGTCTATCCAATGCAAATGTACAACGTTATCCGCATGCCGATGTCGATAGACTCACCGCACTGGTGACGGCTAGCGATGGTGACAAACTTATTACTACCGATGCCGTCTTTAGTATGGATGGCGACCTCGCGCCGCTTGAGGATCTGGCGGCATTGGCGGCGCAACACCAAGCCTGGTTGCTGGTCGATGACGCCCATGGGCTCGGGGTGCTGGGCCCGGAAGGGCGCGGTTCCTTGGCCGACTGCGGTATAGCGATCAAGCCGCCCACCATTCTCATGGGCACCTTAGGTAAGGCCTTTGGCGTGTTTGGCGCGTTTGTCGCCGGCAGTCACGAGCTCATCGAGACCCTGATCCAGCAGGCCCGTACCTATATTTACACCACCGCCCTACCGCCGGCGGTGGCCGAGGCCGCGCGCGCCAGTTTAAAGATCGTGCAAACGGAGATCTGGCGGCGCCAACACCTGTTCGCGTTGGTCGAGCACTTTGTCGATGGGGCTCGTAACCTGGGGCTCAGGCTTGCCGATTCGCAGACCCCGATCCAACCGGTAATCTTCGGCGATGCCAAACGGGCGCTTGCCGCCAGTGAATACCTGCGCGACCAGGGTATTCTAGTGACCGCCATTCGCCCACCGACCGTACCGCGCGATACCGCGCGACTTCGTATTACGTTCTCGGCGGCCCACGAGATCGCGCACGTCGACCGTCTGCTCGACGCGCTCTCGCGGCTACCGGTGACACCGTAGACATGGCGCTCTATGCCGAGACCCTGGGTCACGGGCGCAGTATCGTTCT
>VRUB01000093.1 GCA_019456345.1 Nitrospira sp.
GGGTAACGCCTGGAGCAGTTACCGAGTTGCCGAGGTAGAGTCGCGTCGGGAACAGCGACCGAGATACGCGGTCGCAGCAGATAGCTGGTGAGAAATGCGGGCTCGGCCCTCGCGGATGACGGCCGAGCGGGGGTACACACTGTTGCCGCGTATCCGCTTCGACGGCAGGAACATAGTTGTTTGAAATCAAAACGCCCTGCGCGCTCACGATCGCTTGTTCCCGACGCGATTCTGTTCCCGCCGTCCCTGGCGGTGTGCGTTTTCATGCTTTGCGCTGAAGTAGCCGGACTCATGTCTAAAGGGCTGGCTCCTGGCACAGGTTGCCGCCCGGGCACAAGTGGTTGACTCCCTTCGTCTTTTTCCACTATCGCGCCGCCAATGCTACCTTGACGTTTACGTAAACGTTAGATATGGTGCGCGCTGCAGGAGTGCCTAATTATGCCACTATCAACCCCTATTTCCCGGAAGTTGATCCACCGCCGATCGGTGCAATGCCGCGGCTACCAGCGCGAGGACGGCCTGTGGGACATCGAGGGCCACCTGGTCGACACCAAGACCTATGCCTTTACGAACCGCGAGCGTGGCGAGATCGCTCCAGGTGAGCCCGTGCATGAGATGTGGCTGCGTTTAACGGTCGACGACGAGCTGCTCGTGCGAGCGGTCGAAGCCGTCACAGACGCCGGTCCCTTCAGCGTGTGCCCGGCGATTACCGATCGATTCCAGCAATTATGCGGATTGCGTATCGGCCACGGCTGGCGGCAACGAGTGTATAAGTTGCTGGGTGGCGTAAACGGCTGCACGCATTTGGTAGAGCTGCTCGGTCCCGTGGCCACGACCGCGTTTCAGACAATCTACCCGATCAAGTCCCGGCGCCAGGAATCCCGTCCAGACGCCAAGAAGCCGTTGATGCTGGATAGCTGTCACGCGCTGGCAAGCGATGGCGAAATTGTCAAGCGCCACTGGCCGCAGTTCTATACGGGGACGTGATCACCGCCCCTGCCCTCCCCCATACAGCGTGCAGGGCTCTATACAGGTTTATGAGTTCGCCTGCTTATGAAAAACCTGGAATGGTATTTTGATTTCATCTCCCCATTCTCATACCTGGCAATGGAACAGAGCCATCGTCTGCTGCAGAACGTGGACGTCTCGTTCAAGCCGGTGCTGTTCGCCGGCCTGCTGAACCACTGGCATCACAAAGGACCCGCGGAGCTCCCGCCCAAGCGGCGCTACACCATGCGCTACGTACAGTGGCTGGCGCACAAGCATGAAATTCCTTTGACGATGCCGCCGGCCCATCCCTTCAATCCGCTCAATGCTCTGCGCCTGAGCATCGTCTTGCACAACGATCCCGACGCGATCCGTGCGATTTTCCGTTTCATCTGGCGCGACGGCCGGCGTCCCGACGATCCACAAAGCTGGCATGAACTGATCGAGCAATTGGGCGTGTTGGACGCGGCGAAGCGCATCGCTGCAAACGATGTGAAGCAAGAGTTGCGCGCGAACGGCCGCCGCGCTCTGGATCTCGGTGTCTTTGGCGTGCCGAGCCTTGTCGTGGACGGCGAGCTGTTTTGGGGATTCGATGCGCTGGATTTCGTGATCGATTATTTGCGAAACCCCGCGATCTTCGATAGCGAAGAGATGCGGCGCATTACCGAGCTGCCCGTCGGCGTAGAACGGCGGAAAGGCTAGCTACGCAACCCAGGAACGGAACAGAACTTACGAGCCTCACGTTTGCCGGTCATTTCGGCTGCATGCGGATGGCACCATCCAGCCGGATGCAGTCGCCGTTGATCATCTCGTTATCGATGATGTGCATCGCGAGCTTCGCATACTCGTCCGGTCTTCCGAAACGCTTTGGAAACGGCGGCTGTTGCGCGAGACTCTCCTGGACTTCTTTGGGCATACTGAGCAGCATCGGTGTCGCAATCAAGCCAGGCACGATCGTCACAACGCGAATGCCGTTACTTGCGAATTCGCGTGCAGCCTGAAGCGTAAGAGATACCACACCACCCTTGGATGCGCTGTAGGCCGCCTGGCCGATCTGTCCCTCAAATGCAGCGATGGATGCCGTGCATATAATGACACCGCGCTCGTCGGACTCTGTTACCGGATCGAGGGTCTGCATATCCGCAGCCGCGAGGCGCATGATGTTGAAGGTACCGACGAGATTGACATCGATCACGCGGGTGAAATCCTCCAGTGGCATCGGCCCGTCGCGGCCGACGATGCGCTTGGCGGGTGCAATGCCGGCGCAGTTGATACAAACGCGCGCCGAACCATGCGTCTCACGCGCCTTCGCGATCGCCGCCTGTGCACTGGCAGCATCTGCAACATTACACTCCAACGCCAGCCCGCCGATCTCTCCCGCCACCTGCTTTGCGCCGTCCAGATTGACATCCAACAGCGCGACCTTCGCTCCAGCGGCAGCGAGAAAACGCCCGGTTTCCGCTCCCATACCGGAGCCGCCCCCGGTCACAATTGCTGCACAGCCTTTGACGTCCATATTCGCCTCCCGAACTTCAGTCCGTGATCGATCCCGGAAAAGTTACCGGCGCGCCGAGCACGACGAGCTCGCTACTCACCGGGGATAAAGAATCATTTGAGTACAACGAAACAAAGCCAGGGTCCGGCCTTTCGATTCATCGCTAACCCTGGCATCCCACACCTGCGTGCGACGCCCACCATGTACCATTGTCGCCCGGCATACAATCGTTCCCTCCTGCGCCGTTCCCAGAAAGTTCGTTTTGAGCTCGACCGTGGTAAAGTTCTGCGCGCCCCGCGGCAGGTTCGCAAGCGTGCCGTTACCGCAGCAAGTATCCGCCAGTGCAATCACCGTGGCTGCATGCAGGTAGCCATTCGGCGCGAGGTGATCGGGCCGCAAGACGAGGCGCCCCGCCACCGAGGATCCATCGAGCTCGAAGAACTCGATACCGAGCACGCCGGGGAGTGTGTCCCGGATGCGCCGGTTTGCGTCATCGACAGTAAACGCCATGCAGCTTATCGCTTATTCGAAATCGCGCAAAACAATAGTGTGGGTGGTCTGACCATAAGTCTTCACGCAAAACTGTGCATAAGCTAACGGCTTTCGTGCAGCGATGCAATCTCGGTAGTTTATTCGCCGGCGATCTTTCTATCGCGCGCGGGCTACCGATATAATAAGGCGCTCAACAAAATCGGGGGTTGAAACAGATCGTGGAACGCGAGTCCATGGAGTATGACGTCGTGATCGTTGGCGCCGGGCCCTCTGGGTTGGCGGCTGCGATTCGGTTAAAACAGTTGGGCGCCGAGCAGCGTCGCGACGTAAACGTGTGCATCGTCGAGAAGGGGTCGGAAGTGGGTGCGCACATCCTTTCCGGCGCGGTGCTCGAACCGCGCGCCTTGAACGAGCTGCTTCCAAACTGGAAGGAGCGCGATGCGCCGATCAAGACGCCCGTAACGGATGACCGATTCGTCTACCTGACGGCGAGCAAGCAGATCAGGCTTCCTACCCCACCGCAGATGAAAAATCACGGCAACTATATCATTAGCCTCGGCAACCTGTGCCGCTGGCTGGCGGAGCGGGCGGAGGAACTCGGCGTTGAGATCTATTCCGGTTTCGCCGCGGCCGAGGTGCTCTATGACGACAATGGGCAGGTGCAGGGTATCGCGACCGGCGACATGGGAGTCGGTCGCGATGGTCAACCGACCGGGAACTACCAGCCGGGTGTTGCACTACACGCTCGCTACACGCTATTCGCCGAGGGGTGCCACGGTTCTCTAACCAAAACACTGTTCGAGCGCTTTCGGTTGCGTGAAGGCGCCGACCCGCAGACCTACGCGATCGGAATCAAGGAACTGTGGGAAGTGGTTCCGCAGCAGCATGTGCCAGGACAGGTCATCCACACACTGGGGTGGCCGCTCGATTCGCGCACCTACGGCGGCTCCTTTATATACCACCTGGAAAACAATCAAGTCGCAGTCGGATTCGTCGTCGCGCTCGACTACGAGAACCCCTACCTCAGTCCCTACGACGAGTTCCAGCGCTTCAAGAACCACCCGTCCATTCGTCCTACGTTCGTCGGCGGTCAGCGTGTGGCCTATGGCGCGCGCGCGCTCAATGAAGGCGGCTACCAGTCGATCCCCAAACTCACTTTTCCAGGAGGCGCGCTTATTGGCGATGGCGCCGGTTTTCTGAACGTGCCCAAGATCAAGGGGACTCACACGGCAATGAAGTCGGGCATGGTGGCGGCCGAGGCCACGTTCGAGGCGCTGCAAGCCGGTGCGGACGGCGATCTCGCGGACTATCCCACGCGCCTTAAGAATACATGGTTATGGGATGAGCTCTATCGCGTACGCAATATACGCCCGGCGTTCCGCTGGGGTCTCGTCGGCGGTCTCGCCTACTCGGGACTTGATACCTATGTTCTGCGTGGGCGCGCGCCCTGGACGATGCATCACCACAACGACCATGAATGCCTTAATAAAGCAAGCGCGTGCCGTCCGATCGACTACCCCAAGCCCGACGGCGAGGTCAGCTTCGACAAGTTATCGTCTGTCTATCTCTCCGGTACCAATCACGAAGAAAACCAACCGGTGCACCTGCGACTCAAGAATGCATCCGTTGCGATTGATATTAATTTAAAGGACTACGAGGCGCCGGAGGAACGCTATTGTCCTGCAGGCGTCTATGAGATTGTGCGCGACGAAGACGGATCGAACCCGCGCCTGCAAATCAACGCCCAGAATTGCGTCCACTGCAAGACCTGCGACATCAAAGATCCGACACAGAACATCGACTGGGTGGTGCCCGAGGGCGGCGGTGGACCCAACTATCCCAACATGTGAGCATAAAGAAACTGCGTTTGGGCGCCGGACCAAGCCCGCGAATCGGCGGTCCTCGCTGCCCACCAACACGCGGGTGTTGGGCGAAAAGGTCATCTACCATCACATCCCGCGTGAAGTGTTCGCTGAATTCGACTTTCCGGGTGCCGGCGATCTCGCGAACACGTTTGAATTCAATCGCTTATATATCCCGAACCGCCAGGCTGACCTGGCAGAATGCCGTAAGCTCTACCCGGCGATGCAGAGCTTCGAGGCTTGGCTGCGCGCAAACAAGGCCAAGTTTTGACGTGCCTTGTCCCTATCGCGCTGGTCAGAATGGGCACAAGAAAAACCTGACACCGAGCCCCTGCTGTGGCGGATGCTCCACGCACGCGACACTGCGCGACGGTAGGGTGATCTGCTATGTGTCGAGCACTTGATGCGGCGCGAGGTTTCTATTCAGCTATCGATGTTTAAAATTCGGCTTGCGCTTTTCGATGAACGCAGCCATCCCTTCTTTCTGATCCTCCGTTGCAAAAACGGAGTGAAAAAGTCGCCGCTCGAAATGAATGCCTTCAGCCAGCGTCGTCTCATACGCACGGTTGACGGATTCCTTAATCATCATCACCACCGGCCGTGAAAGCTCCGCTATCTTTTGCCCAGTCTTAACAGCCTCGTCCAACAGGTCTGCGAGCGGTACGATGCGACTGACGAGACCGGCACGTTCCGCCTCCTGTGCATCCATCATGCGACCGGTGAGACACATCTCCATGGCCTTGGACTTGCCCACAAAGCGCGTTAAGCGCTGCGTCCCGCCCGCACCGGGTGTGACTCCGAGCGTAATCTCCGGCTGTCCGAACTTGGCATTGTCGGCGGCGATAATGAAGTCGCACATCATAGCAAGCTCGCAGCCACCACCAAGGGCGTACCCCGCCACCGCCGCAACCACGGGCTTGCGGCACATCAAGATGCGCTCCCAGCCGGAGGTAATGAAATCTGACAAGTACACGTCCATGTAACTCTTGTTCTGCATTTCCTTGATATCGGCACCCGCAGCAAATGCCTTCTCGTTGCCGGTTAGCACGATGGCGCCCACGTCGTCTTCAGCCTCGAACCCATCGAGCGCCTGTGCAAGCTCGGCCATGAGCGGACTCGACAACGCGTTCAATACCTCGGGTCGATTGAGTGTGATCAGGCCGATGGCGCCGCGTTTCTCAGTCAGAATGGTGTCGTAGTTCATTACCCTCTCCCCTGCCCTCCCCCGTAAAGGGGGAGGGTGAATCGGTTTAATAACAGGCTAATATCTGCCTCCCTTCCTATCTAGAACTGGTCGGTGTCCAACGCCAGCGTAGCCTCGGAGCCTTGCAAAATGGCATGCAGTAACGCCCGCGCCTGCGGCATGATGTGCTCAGCATAGAAACGCGCAGTCGTCAGCTTGGCCTGGTAGAAACGCGAATCACCCGCACCGGCATCCAGCTTGTGCCTGGCCACAAGCGCGGCCCGGGCCATCTGCCAGCCGCCGACAACGGTTCCGAACAGCCGCAAATAGGGAACAGATGCAGCCGCCGGGAGCCGAGGATCTCGTGCATGTGCTGCCAATATCCAGTCCGTCGCGCGGGACATCGCGTCGATCCCCTCAACCAATGCCGTGCGAATCGCCTCGATGACATCATCCTGTTTGCCATCCAACTCGGCGGCGAAGCTTTGCATGGTTTCGATGAGCCTTTTGGCACCTTGCCCCTGGTCGCGAACAATCTTTCTCCCGACCAGATCATTGGCTTGTATGCCGGTCGTCCCTTCGTATATTGTGGTGATTCGCGCATCGCGTAAATGCTGACTGGCCCCCGTTTCTTCGATGTACCCCATCCCGCCGTGCACCTGCACGCCCGTGGATGCAATTTCCACACCCAGCTCCGTACACCAGCCTTTGACCACCGGTGTCAACAAATCCAATAGCTCATGCTGTTTGCGGCGCTCGCCAGCATCCGGCTGGCGCAGGGTCTTGTCGAATGCCGCCGTGGCAACGTAAGCCACCGCACGCATCGCCTCGACCTGCGCCTTCATGGTCATGAGCATCCGGCGCACGTCGGGGTGCTCAATGATCGTAACCCGATCGCCCGCTCGGGTGCCCGGCGGCCGCCCTTGCACACGCTCTCTGGCATACTCACGTGCCTGCTGGTAGGCGCGCTCTGCGATCGCCAAGCCCTCCACACCTACCACCAGCCGCGCGAGGTTCATCATGGTGAACATATACTCGAGACCGTGATTTTCCTCGCCCATCAAGTATCCCACCGCACCGCCGTTGTCGCCGTATGCCAGCACCGCGGTCGGGCTCGCGTGGATGCCCAGCTTGTGCTCCAGCGAGACCGTGCGCACATCATTTGGCTCCCCTACGCTGCCGTCATCATGCACAAGGTACTTGGGCACGATAAACATGGAGATGCCCTTCACACCAGCAGGCGCGTCCGGTGTGCGTGCAAGCACGAGGTGAACGATATTTTCGGTCAGATCGTGATCGCCGTAGCTAATAAAGATCTTTTGCCCGGATATGAGATAGTGGTCGCCTTCGGGCACTGCCTTGGCGCGCACGGCACCCAGGTCCGAGCCGGCCTGCGGCTCTGTAAGATTCATAGTGCCGGTCCAGGTGCCTGCCGTAAGCTTCCGGACGTATGTTTCTTTTTGTTGGTCCGAGCCGTGCTTGAGGATGACCTCCACCGCCGCCTGGGTCAGCATGGGGCAAAGCGCGAAGGACATATTGGCGGCGTGCCACATCTCCTGCACCGCGGTCGCCACCAGCCACGGCAGGCCCTGGCCGCCGTAGCGCTCATCCAGCGCCAGACCGTTCCACCCCCCTTCAGTAAACACGCGGTAGGCGTCTTTCCAACCCTCGGACGTACGCACGATGCCCTTGTCCAGGTGCGACCCTGCGCGGTCGCCGACCTGGTTCAGCGGTGCCAGCACCTCAGCCGCGAGCTTACCCGACTCATCCAGAACCGCGCTCACAAGATCAGGTGTGGCCTGCTCGTATCCCGGTAAGGCGGCGATGGCGTTGAGATCGGCAAGCTCGTTCAGTACGAACTCCATATCTCGAATCGGCGGCACGTAAGGGGTCATGGTTGACTTCGCTCGTTAATCCGCAGCTGCATACCACGGCGGAGCACGCGAACGCCTGTGCTGCGCCATGCAGTAGGCGCGCCCCGTCTCATGTGCTTGCCCGGACTCTCTCGGGGTGCGGCCAAAACACGCGGTGGGTAGCCAACGGTTGGCCACCACGGTGTCGCTCGGTGTCGGGCAAGATGTCGTCTGCGGGCCACATGCCGGAGACGAGTGCCTCTGCGTACGGGCGTGGCAGTCCGCGCGCCACCAATTTGGCTGCGGCAGCCTGATGGTCATACTCCAGCGCGCAGTGCTCGATTGCGATGCCGCCGTCGACCGGGCGCAGGATGCTGTACCAGACCCGTGGGGTAGCGTCGTTGGCAGGCACGCCAATAACACCTGCGTTGTGCCACAGGCAATCTTGTGTAATCTCGGTAAACGGCAAACCGGCATGGCCACCGAGTATCCCATCCGCGTCCAAATGCGCACAGGCTTCAAGCGTCTCCGCGCTAGCGGTAGAGGCAAAGACGAATCGGTTGATCTGGTTAGCATTTCCATGCACGGCCACCAGGCGCCGTCCTGCTAATGTCAAAGCAACCTGACGCGGTAATGTCCGCATCCAGGCCTTCGCGTCAGCATCAAGCACGCGACTGGCATAGGCGAACCACTGGACGGCCAATATGTCACAGGTGCTTCCCTTGGCGAAGCCGCAGTCACAATCCGCCGCGCCCTGGCCTAGCGACTCGTCGCAGTTGCCCATGATCACAGTAATGCCAGCGCCACGGATCATGTCGACGGTCGCCTGTGGGTCGGCGCAGTAGGCCACCAGGTCGCCCGTGCAGAGCATGCGGGTGGGCGGGATGCGGGCTCTTTGCGCCGCTGCCAGCAAAGCGGCTGTCGCCTCGAGGTTGCCGTAAGGCCCGCCGAACACCATGATCGGTTCGTCGAAACTGCCGATGTGAACACATTCGGTCATCTTCTTACATCCGCCGGGGCGTCGCTAGATAATGCCGGCTTCTTCAAGCTCGGCGATTTTCGCGTCGCTGTATCCAAGCTCGGCGAGAATTTCCTTGCTGTGCTCGCCGTGTGCGGGCGCCGGGCGATCGATAGTGAACGTGAACTCGCTGAACTTCAACGGAAACGCGAACTGGGGCACGGCCCCCGCGGTGGGGTGCTCGGCAACGATGAACATCTCACGCGCGCGCAGCTGTTCGTTGGCCATAGACTCGGCAAGGGTCAGCACCGGGGCGACACAGCAGTCGATATCAGCAAAGCGATCGACCCAGTAGCTTTGGCTGTTAGCGCGGAAGATCGCCGCTACTTCCGCGCGCACCGCAGCGGCCTCCTCCCCGCTCACCCAGTGTCGCGTCATTAAGTCAGGCTGCGCCACCTCGTCGCAAAAGGCTTGCCAGAACTTCTTCTCCAGGGCCCCGAGCGCAATATAACGCCCGTCGCCGGTCTCGTATATCCCATAACAAGGCAGC
>VRUB01000094.1 GCA_019456345.1 Nitrospira sp.
CAAAAGGATGTTATCGTCAAGCCACTCGACAGCATGGGCGGCGCATCGGTTTTTCGTTTACGTGAAGGCGACCCCAACATCGGTGTGGTGCTGGAAACCGTGACCGCTTACGACAACCGCTCGGTCATGGTCCAGCGCTTTGTGCCCGAAATCGTCGACGGGGACAAGCGTATCTTGCTTATCGACGGCGACCCCGTGCCTTATGCCCTCGCGCGCATACCGCCGGCTGGCGAAACGCGCGCCAACCTGGCCGTCGGCGGTAAGGGTCACGGAGTGGAACTCAGTGAGCGCGATCGTTGGATTTGCGAACAACTTCGCGATGATTTGCAGGATCGCGGGCTAATATTTGTAGGGCTTGATGTCATCGGCGATTTCCTCACCGAGGTCAATGTCACGAGCCCCACCTGCGTGCGCGAGCTGGACAAGATTTACGGCATTAACATCAGCGCCAAACTGATGGATTGCATCGCGGCCAGGCTGGCTTCATCGGAGCGGGGGTCGTAGCTCAGCGCCCAAGGCTATATAAACGTGTCGCCTGACCGGCGAATATGAAACTAACGGGCTTGCGGCGCTTCGCGGTCCCTGCTCTTGCTCGCAAGCCCGGGGCTCGCCGTCCATGGCGAGCCCGTTCAGCGGGGCAAAGGTCGCCCGGAACTTTGCCTTGATCCGCTTCACGCTTACCGCGCCCCTGCGAGCGTGTTCTTTGCCTTCGTGCCTCGCTCGGCTTGAGTAAGGGGGGTTAAAAGAAAAACAAATCCACCCCATCACAGCTTCCACGCCGGTCGAGGAGGACCGGGCGTTGGATTAGTTTTTGTTGATGCCTGTCGCCGGATCAAGCACCGAGGAAGCTTACGGGCTCGAGTCGAGGTGAAGTAGGCGTTGTTTTTTGGCCCCCTTGGCCAAGCCGAGCCCCAAGTTCAGACGAAGAGCGGGCCCGCCCCACGCCAGCCCTCCCCGGCCAGCCGGGACGGCCAGGCTCGATGGCCCGCTAAATTACCGGCCGCACGTGCTATATAATTAATGGAGGGCCGGGGGTTGCGGCCGCAAGCACGACGCTGCGCCCGGCATCGGGCGTGGCCCCGGGGCAACTGCCCTAATCCCGACCCCCGTAGGCTCGATTCAGCGACGACAACGCCGAGGTGTTCTTGACGTGACAGCGGGACAGGCAACGTCTGAGTTTTCTAACGGCGATCAGCTGGGACTCAGCGTCTTCGTCTCCGTCCTCGTGCACCTGGTCATCGTCCTGGGCGTGAGCTTTACCCTCCCCAAGTTGCGCGACATGGTTCGTTTTCCCACCCTCGAAATCACGTTGGTGCAGGCCGAGAGCGAGCGGGCGCCCGAGGACGCGGAGTTCCTGGCGCAGGCGAACCAGGCTGGCGGAGGCACTTCTGAGAAAGAAGAGGTTGCACGCAATCCCTTGCCGGTGCGTGAGGTCGGCGACGTCAGGCAACCGACCCCCGTTGCGCAGCCCCGGGCAAGGCCCAAGGTCGCAGCGCGCAAGCAGACCCATAAGCTGATGACACAAAAACAGGCCAGGAAGGTGCTGAAGCCGCCGGAGCCGGAGCCGGAAAAAATGGAAGAGCAGCCGATGCCCGAGAACCTTGGTTTCCTCACCCAGCCAAGCCCGCGTCTGGAACGCGCGCGCTTGATTGCGGAGATTGACCGCGTCTGGAACGAGTATCAGCAACGGCCGAAACATAAGTACTTGAACGCCCGCACGCGCGAGTATAGGTACGCCGCATACATGAAGGCCTGGGAGGCCAAAGTCGAGCGCATCGGAAACCTCAATTATCCGGAAGAGGCCAGGCGCCGGGGTCTATCGGGACAGTTACGCCTCGACGTCGCGCTATACCCGGATGGGTCGGTCAACGAGATCGTCGTACGCCGCTCGTCCGGCCACACCGTGCTGGACGACGCGGCCAGACGGATCGTGCAGCTCGCCGCACCGTTTGCCCCGTTCCCTCAAGGCATCCGCGAGGAGACGGACATCCTGCACATCACCCGCACGTGGCGCTTCAACCAAGGCCGGATAACCGGCCACTAAAAGCTATCGTGCGACGCGATCACCCCGCCCCACTGTGCAGAAAACCAGTCTGCGGCGGTCGCGCCTGATCTGTCGGGGGGTCCTTGCACACCGCGACCTGGTGCAAGATACTACCGAAACCATGAGTGATTTTACCGCACTGACGAACCAGCTCCTGATTGCGATGCCCAATCTCGCCGATCCGAACTTCTACCGCACGGTAACGTTGATTTGCGAGCACAGCACCGAGGGCGCCATGGGCATCGTCATCAACCGCACCACCGAGCTCGCGTTGTGCGATATCCTGCAGCAGATGGGTATCGACACCAAGAAGACCAAAAAACGTGAAATGCCGGTCCATCTAGGTGGACCCGTCCAAACCAATCGCGGCTTTGTCGTGCACGAGCCCCTGGGCAAATGGGAGTCGACTTTGCCGATTACCGACACCCTGGGCGTCTCCACCTCACGCGACATTCTCGCCGCCATCGCCGAGAACAAGGGCCCAGACAGATGTATGGTGGCCCTGGGTTACGCCGGCTGGGGCGCCGGGCAGCTGGAACGCGAGATCGTGGAAAACTCCTGGCTTAACGGTCCGGTTGACCGCCAGATCATCTTCGACACGCCAGTCGAGCGCCGCTGGCAAAGCGCCGCGACCCTCGTCGGCGTTGACCTGTCTACGCTGTCCGGTGACGCCGGCCACGCGTGATATGTCCCCTACACGGCGCGGGCGTATGCCGGCGTCTACGTTCCTCGGCTTCGATTATGGCGAAAAGTCCATCGGCGTCGCCGTCGGCAGCACACACTCCGGGCAGGCACAGGATCTGGCCACGGTAAGAGTTGGCCCCACCGGCCCGGATTGGCAGCATATCTCGCGCTTGATCCAGGAATGGAAGCCCCAGGCGCTGGTCGTGGGCCTGCCCCTGAACATGGACGACACGGAAAATGCGATGACCGGCGCAGCGCAGCGATTTGGAGTTCGCCTGCGTGATCGTTACAATCTACCAATACATATGATGGACGAACGGCTGACAACGGTGGCCGCGAAGAATAGTCTCGTCGAATCTGGCGTGCCGCCAAGGCGTTTTAAGTCCAAGCTCGACCGCCTCGCCGCACAGGCAATTCTGCAATCCTTCCTTGACGAGTCCTCCAGGTCGGTCCTTGAGCGGGAAGGTTGATATCGATCGGAGTCTGGCGCAAATGGCGCAAGAGTTGCGTCCGCTGCTCGCGCGCAATCCCATGATGATCGGGATCCACACCGGTGGCGTATGGGTCGCCCAGCGATTGCATGATTTATTGAAGCTCCAGGAACCGTTAGGCACCCTAGATATTTCTTTTTACCGCGACGACTTCACCCGCATCGGTATGAACCCCGAGGTTAAAGCCTCCGACCTGCCGGTAAATATTGACAACCGTCACGTGATCCTAGTCGACGATGTGCTCCACACCGGCCGCACCATCCGCGCCGCCATGAATGAAATCTTTGATTACGGCCGCCCAGCCTCGGTCACGCTGGCGGTCCTGATCGATCGCAATGGCCACGAGCTGCCGATCCATGCTGATATCGTCGGCCACACGATGAGCCTCAACAAAGGTCAACACGTCAAACTGACCAGCGATTCTGCTACGAGCGAGGGCGCACTTGAGCTGAAAGTCCAGGAGGCCGGTGAGTGAGCGGGGATCTGCAATTCGACAGCCAAGGCCGGCTGCACCATTTCTTGACCACAGAGGGCTTAGACCGCGACACCATTCTCCAAATTCTCGACACCGCTGAGTCCTTCGTCTCGGTGGGCGAGCGCGAGATCAAGAAAGTTCCACTCCTTCGTGGCAAGACCGTCGTAAATCTTTTCTTCGAGTCCAGCACGCGTACGCGTACAACGTTTGAGATTGCCGCCAAGCGTTTGTCGGCGGACGTAATCAACGTTGATACGCGTGTGTCGAGCACGACCAAAGGCGAGACGCTGCTGGACACCATCCGTAACCTCGAGGCCATGCACACCGACCTGTTCGTGGTGCGTCACTCCAGGAGCGGGGCCGCCTATCTGGTCGCGCAACATGTGCCATCGCACGTGCGAATTATCAATGCGGGCGACGGCAGTCATGCCCATCCCACACAGGGCATGCTCGATATGTTCACCATACGCCGCTACAAGGGCTCCTTCGAGAATCTGAAGGTGGCGATTGTCGGCGACATCTTGCACTCGCGTGTCGCGCGTTCTCAGATCCATGCATTGACGACACTGGGTGTGCCGGAGGTGCGCGTCATTGCCCCAAAGACCTTACTGCCGACGGCCGTAGAGCGTCTCGGAGTGCACTCGTATACCGACATGCGTGCCGGCCTGGACGACATCGACGTGGTAATCATGTTACGGCTACAGCGCGAGCGCATGGAAAGTGCGCGCATCCCGAGTGAGCAGGAATATTTCAACCTCTATGGACTCACGACGGACAAGTTACGCCTCGCCAAGAAGGATGCCATTGTCATGCACCCCGGTCCAATGAACCGGGGGCTGGAGATCGATTCGTCGGTGGCCGATGGCCCGCAGTCGGTAATACTGCCGCAAGTAACCAACGGTATCGCCGTTCGCATGGCGGTGATGGCCATCATTATGGGAGGCAAGGCCCAGGAAGAAATGCCGGCAAAACGCCCGGCGAGGAGGCACGCCTGATGGGCCTGGTCATTCGCGGCGGCCATATCATAGACCCAGCCAATAAAGTCGACGGCAAGCATGACATTTTTGTTGACGACAAAGGCTTTGTTGCGGCCGTCGGCAATGCCCCACCAGGTTTGGAGGTCACGCAGACGCTGGATGCCACGGGCAAAATCGTATGTCCGGGCCTGGTCGATCTGCGCGCGCGCCTGCGTGAACCCGGTCTTGAGTACAAGGCGACTATCGAGAGCGAGGTCCGAGCGGCAGTCGCGGCCGGTATCACCACGCTGTGTTGTCCCCCTGATACCGATCCCGTGATCGACACGCCGGCGATGGCGCAGATGATCCAGCAACGCGCCTGGCGCTTCGGGCTGGCTTTTATTCATCCCTTGGGCGCGCTCACGCGCGGGCTCGCGGGCGAACGCCTGACCGACATGGAGGCGCTCGACGATGCTGGCTGCGTCGGCCTCAGCAATGCCTTGAAACCTGTCACCGACACGCTCGTAATGCGTCGCGCCTTGGAGTACGCCGCCAGTTTCGATTTGACGGTGTTTCTGCAATCGGAAGACCCGTGGCTGCACGGCAGCGGCTGCGTGCATGAAGGAGAAGTCGGCACACGTCTCGGGTTGCCCGGGATCCCGGAGGCGGCGGAGACCGTCGGGGTGGCACGAGATCTCGCGCTGATCGAGCAGACCGGCGTGCGCGCACACTTTTGTCAGCTGTCGAGCGCGCGCGCAGTAGCCATGGTCACCGAGGCGCAAGGCCGGAGGCTGCCGGTAACGGCCGACGTCACCGCACATCATCTGCATTTGACCGAGCATGATATCGGCTTCTTTAACACCCAGTGCCATGTCTTGCCGCCGCTTCGCAGCGTACGGGACCGTGAGGCCTTACGCGAGGCGCTCAAGAGCGGTGCCCTTGCAGCGATCTGTTCCGACCACCAGCCCCATGAGCCCGATGCCAAGCTCGCGCCGTTTGGCGACTCGGCGCCGGGCATCTCGGGGCTGGAGACTTTATTTCCGCTGACACTGAAATTGGTGGACGACAATGTTCTGAGCTTGAACGACGCGATTGCGTGCGTGACTTGCAAACCTGCGAATATTCTCGGTATCGACAGCGGACATCTTAGCGTCGGCGCTACGGCCGACGTCTGCGTCTTTGACCCGCAGGAATGGTGGGCCTTGAGCGAGGACAAGCTCGTCAGCCGCGGCCACAACACCCCGTTCCTGGGCTGGGAGTTGCGCGGGCGCGTGACGCACACCCTGGTGGGGGGGCAAATGGTGTTCGAGCTGGACCAGAAAGCCGAAAATTAAGAATGCCGAAGGTGTCAGTTCCCTAGATTTTGCCCGGCCGGTGCAGGAAAGTGCAATCGTTGCGCTATTCCACCGGACCACTAGTCCCACTTGAGCACCCTGGCTGCCGAAAGCTATTCACGCAGACGCAGATTGATGGAAGGTATGTCATCGTCTTCAAAAAAAGTTATCTATGCGGCTCTCGCCGGCAACACGCTAATTGCAATAACCAAATTTATTGCGGCTGCGATTACGGGCAGCTCGGCGATGCTGTCCGAGGGCATTCATTCCCTGGTTGATATCGGTAACCAGGGTCTGCTGCTCTACGGTATTCGCCAATCCAAAAAACCGCCCGACCGCGAGTTCCCGTTCGGCCATGGCAAAGAGATCTACTTCTGGAGCTTCGTCGTTGCGATATTGATATTTGCGGTTGGCGCCGGCGTGTCAATCTACGAAGGGGTCCGACATATCCTCCATCCCGAGCCCATCACGAACGTCATGGTGAACTACCTGGTGCTCGCGATGGCGATGTTATTCGAAGGGGCTGCATGGTTTTTCGCCATATCCGAGTTCTCGAAAGCCAAGGGCAAGTGGGGATATCTCGAGGCCGTTCACAGAGGCAAGGATCCAACGATGTTCGTCGTGTTGTTCGAAGACTCGGCTGCCATGCTCGGATTGCTGGCTGCGTTCATCGGCATACTGCTTACGCAGGTAACCGGAGCTCTCTACTTTGATGGAGCTGCATCGATCGTCATTGGCCTGATTCTCGGCGGAACAGCGATCTGGCTCGCCTATGAAACGAAAGGTCTCTTGATCGGCGAAAGCGCCAACGAGAAGGTCGTGCGCGGTATCCGGGAGATCGTTCGATCACAAAAAAGCGTGGAGCATGTCAACGAGGTACTGACCATGCATATGGGACCGGACTTCATCCTCGTGAACCTGAGCGTCGACTTTGCCGATGCGATCCCGGCTTCGGAGATGGAGGAGACGGTCGCGCACTTGGACCAGGAGATAAAAACCGCCTTTCCCGAAGTCAAGCGGATATTCGTCGAGGCCGAGGCCAGGCGCGTGAAGCGTGCCGGGAAGTCCGCGCCGTCCAGTAGTTAGCAGGCTGTCCTTGCGGGCGGCCCCCGAGCAGGGGGATATGTAAGCTAACTGGATCGGGCTTTGCGCAGGTTTTGGCCAGACAGTGAATAACTGAGAATGGTTTCGCCGGACCAGCCCAGCAGGAAGAGCCTTTCGAAATCCAGATCCATGGGCAGAATCTCGGCGTTGATGAACTCCTCGAGCGTGGCAACATCGTCCCGAGTCCTAAAAGTGGCGTAGTCGTCGAATACGATGACGAGCGACGTGTCGCGGCCGTAGACCTTACCGGACTTTGTTCGCGCCGCCTTGACGAAAAGCTCGAGCCCTTTGTTCAGCAATACGACGTGGGGAACGGCCTCGTCGCTGGCGTGGGCGCTTTTCTTTTCCTTGCCGCCCAGCTTGCCAAACGTGAACACTGGGGCCTTCTGTTGGAGGTAAAGCCTGTGTAGAAACTCTTCGTAACATAGAATTGCGTGGACGAATTCGATTTTTTGAACTCGCAGGGGTGGATCACGGTAATCGATGACGATTGCGTCGAATTCATCATCCTCCAGATTGGGCTTACACACGACATCCAGGCGCTCGCCGAAAAGGTGATTCACGAGAAGACTCAATGGGTACATTTCATCCAGAAACTTCCGCGCCAGGCCCATGCAAGGCAGCAGCTGGCTGTCTCCGCCACTTATGCTTCTGAGCAGCCGTGTTTTCTCTTCGACCCACTCGAGCAGTTCCGCCGGCGTTCGCTCCGTCTCGCAATCCGTGAGTGAAAAGATTTCTTCTGGATCCATGGTAACCATAGCAAACTCGCGACAGGCCAGTTCAGCCTGATGTCCGGCGGGCGTACCCCGCGCTACTGCCGGCGCCTACGGCGCACAACAGTGTCAGCTTGTCCCTGGATGGCCCACGGCCACCCAGAAGTATTCGCGAAGAAGATTGTGCGCTAATCCCGCGAGTACTCGGGAACGAGTACGGGCGCGGTATCTGGTATGGTTATTTCCGAGCCCGTCGTATCACTCAACCCGGCGGGATCATTGGCGGAACACTGCTTCGCTGCAACGCGGGTCACGTAAATCATCACACCTATGGCCAGCACGAGCCCCGCGATTTTCAATGTGTCCTGTAACGGCGCGAACTCGCTTGCGCCGCCGGCTATCGCGGCAACATCCGTTGCGACATAACCGAAGTAAACGGTAAGAATCCAGCCCGGAATCATGCAACAACTCGCAAGCAAGTACGGTCCTATCCCGATCTTGGTTGTCGCTAGCGCGTAACTCATGATCGCCGGGTTAAGCGGAAGCAGCCGCAACAAGCAAAGTAGTCGCAGGCCACTGTCACTGACTGTCGTTTCGATCGCTTGCAGTTTCGGGCGACGTGCCAAAAAGCTCTGAATGGGTCCTTGCAGATATCTCCTCGCAAGGATGAATACCAGTAACGTGGACAGCAATCCGGATACCGTGAACCAGATGCTGCCCCACATGAAACCGAACAGCGATCCTGCGGCCACGCCTAATACCGCCTCGGGAATCACGATTGCCATCAATATGGTACAGGCCAGCACAAACCCGATGACGCCCAGGTTGCGTTGGTCGATGACCCACAGCTGGGTGGCTTTGGCGGCTTCCCCGAGGTTGACCGGCTCAACCAGCGCGGCCGCCATCAAGACCAGCGCCACGATCACGATCGGCCAGCGAAACGAGGTCATCCCAGTGGAGCGTATGTTGCGATAAATCTTTCCTAGCATTTGTGATGTATTCCTTGGTCCTTAACTCTTGTGGTCTCACGGCCCTGGCCTGAGCCGGTTAAGTAAGTATAGACACTGAAAATCGCCTGTTTTTGGCGCCACTAAGCCCTCGCGGCGGTGGCGGAAGCCCCTTACTAATCAACAATATATGGAAGTGCGAGGTCTCTGGGCGCCAAGCACGAAGGCGCCTCGGGACAACTCGCCGTCGGCACGCACACGCGTCGGAAGCCGCCGTCAGGGTCCGGCGGGGCCGGTGCCACCCTACGCTAGCGGGTGATGGCGTAATAAATCACGTAAATCCAGGAAAAAAGGCCGTGGACGATGGCCCAGAGGATGGACTTGTTCACCGACCACGAGATCGCGATAGCCATGGCTGAACCAAAACTGATACCGAATCGGGCGCCTTCGGTTCTGTAAACATATATTCCTGTACCGTTCATGTAATCTCCCGTCGCGCAAGAATTCGTAAATTGAAAACACGCCCCGACCGCTCGTTATACCATGGCACAACAGCTCACCTTG
>VRUB01000314.1 GCA_019456345.1 Nitrospira sp.
AAAAGCGTTAGAACTTTTTACCTTTGCCCTTTATCCTTTTACCTGCTGGTTAAAACAGCAGATACATGCTCAACATGACGACCACGCTGAGCATCATGCCCAAGGCATAGTGCTGAACCTGTCCGCTCTGGAACAGCCGCATGAGCCAGCCCCACCAGGCTACGGCGCGGGCCATCCCATTGACGGCGCCGTCGATGAGTGCCACATCAACTCTTTTCCAGAGACCATCGGCCAGGCTGAAGGTGGGGCGCACGACCGTTCGGTCATAGGCCTCATCCACGTACCATTTATTAAGCGAGAGGCGGTACGCTCGCTGCCAGTGTTGCACCATCCGATCGGGCAACCCTGGCGACCGAACATAGAGGACATAGGCGGCAGCGATTCCCGCGAGTCCCAACAAGGTCGCGGTTCCCATCACGCCGAAGGCTGCCGGGGTGGCGTGGTGGCTCTCGTTGCTACCGAGCACCGGCGCCAGGAAGCCGCTGATCCCCAGGTAACCAGCTGCGACGCTCAGCACCGCGAGGATGACCAGAGGAACTACCATTGTTTTCGACGGTTCCTGAAGGTGAGCGGCGTGGTGGGTGTCCACCCGTGATGGCCCCCAGAAGACGACGAACACGAGACGAAAGCTATAGAAGGCTGTTAACAGGACTGTCAGCAGCCCCAGCACTGCCAGCGTTTTGCCGAGCGCGCCGGCTGACCATGCCGCCACCAGGATCTCGTCCTTGCTAAAAAAGCCGGCAGTCAGCGGGAATCCCGCCAACGCCAACGAGCCGACCACGAAGGTCCAGTACGTGACCGGGAGCTTCTCCTTCAACCCGCCCATCCGGCGCATGTCCTGTTCGTGATGCAAGGCGATGATCACGGAGCCGCACCCGAGAAACAGCAGACCCTTAAACGCCCCGTGGGTGAGCAGGTGGTAGATCCCCGCCGCGTAAGCGCCGAGCCCGCAGGCCATCATCATGTAGCCGAGCTGGCTGACCGTGGAGTAGGCCACGATGCGCTTGATGTCGTGTTGGGACAGCGCGATCGTGGCTCCCAGGACCATCGTCAGCGCGCCGACCACCGCCACCACATCCATCGCTGCGGGTGATAGGTTATACAGCGGCGACATCCGCGCCACCATGAAGACGCCAGCGGTCACCATGGTGGCGGCATGGATCAGCGCGGAGATGGGTGTGGGACCTTCCATCGCGTCAGGAAGCCAGACGTGGAGCGGGACCTGCGCCGATTTGCCCACGGCGCCCATGAACAGCAGCAGACAGATCAGGGTAAGCGTGGACACCTCCCACGCGCCTCCAATCGGCCCGAGCAGGTTGATCGTGTCGCCACTGAGCTCTGCAGCCTGGGCGAAGACGTGCTCGTACTCGAGCGAGCCGAAACTCACCCACACCAGGAGGAGACCTAGCAGGAAGCCGAAATCGCCTATACGGTTCACAACGAAGGCCTTGGTCGCCGCTTTGCGGGCCGAGTCACGTTCGTACCAGTGGGCGATCAATAGGTAGGAGCAGAGGCCCACCGCCTCCCAGAAGACGAACAACTGTAAAAAGTTGTCGGCCATCACCAGCATCAGCATGGAGAAGGTGAAGAGGGCGATATAGGCGAAGAACCGTGCATAGCCGCGTTCGCCGCGCATGT
>VRUB01000315.1 GCA_019456345.1 Nitrospira sp.
GATTCCGATCCCTTCGTAAAGGCGTTGCCGCTCTTCCTGTGCCACCTGCGTAACCGCAGGCTTCCCTCCCTTGCCGACGATGAGTTCGCCCAGCATCCCCATCTCCTCATGGGTCGGGACGTGGCAGTGGAACTCCAGGGTAACGTCTTCGTCGGGTGTCACGAAACGAAGGCTTCGGGTCTTAGGCCCCCTGAACTCCAGCATGAACATGGGATTGAGGTTGGGCAGCATCAGGGCGTGCCGCACCGCGTCGGTGTTTTCCAGAACGATCTCGACCTCCTCGCACCGCCCCGCCCGAATGACCCGGGGCTCGAAGGCGAATGTCTCTCCCGCACGCGCAAACTTGGTCCCGCCTTTGATAGAAATCCGGCGGAAACCGCGCGGCTCTTTGCATGAGGTCGCCACGATCCGATGCTTCTCCAGGATGTCATCCCGGCCAACGGCGGCCCCGAGCTCGGCGCCCGCCCGGGAGGAGCCCGACATGGCCAGCACCAGAGCAATGGCCGAGACGCCGGCAAGCGCCGTTTGCCTCATGAACCGCCCCCCCTTCTCTACTTCTTACCTGGCCTCGCGAACCGGATAGGCGATGCCGCCCTTGGGTTCCTCCTCCGGCCAGCCGAATTCGTAGTCCTCGCGCGTCGTGTGGAAGATTCCCGGGTCAAAGACCGGGATGTTACCCCGGTAGTACTCGGGGTCGAAGAAACGGTCGAGGCTGGTGGCAACCTTGGGGAGCCCGTCCTTACCCATGAATCCCTCATAGACGATGGCGGTGATGTCGCCGCCGGGACTGATCCCCTTGTTGGTGACGGTCTGCTCGGTGTGGTCGTGCATGATCCACACCCCGGGCCCCGAGGCGTAAACGTCGTCATCTCCGGGCCTGAGATCCAGGTCGATACGCTGTGCGGCGCCGAGGTCGAAGACATCCCGCGTGTAGCGCATGCCGGCCGGCACCGGATATCCGTCCAGGTGTGTAAGGGTCGGGTGATGGCCATGGGTGTGGAGTTTCATCGGCCGGGCGCCGGCATTCAGGATGCGCAGCTTGACTCGTTCGCCGGCCTTCACCTCGATCGGCGTGTCGCGCAGGGTGAAGGGAAACGAGCGGCCGTTGAGAAGAAAGATATTCGGCTGGCGCTGGGTCGAGTCGTACTCCCGGTGCATACGCTTTTCGATCTCGCGCGGGTCCTTGTAGGCGGCCGGAATGCGGTTCAGCCGCGCATCGATATCCATGTACACCAGCGAATACTCGCGATCGTACCCCTCTTCCACAGTCGCTTTGGCGAGATCTGGCATTCGCCCGGCACCGGGGACGAGGTGAGTAAATATGTTATTCGGCCGGTTGGGCTCGATGATCAGCATCCCTACCAGTCCCATCAATACGTGAACATCGGGCTGTACGTGGCAGTGATAGAAGAACGTGCCGGGGTTCTTGGCCACAAACTCGTATTTGAAGGACTCGCCCGGTTTCACCGCCGCCTGGGTGATGTCGGGCACGCCGTCCATGGCATTCGGATGGATCGTCCCGTGGGGGTGAATCGTGTGCGGAAAGTAGTGCGTGTTCTGGAGGATGATGCGCACCCGGTCGCCCTCTTCGACGCGGATGGTGGGACTCGGCACGCGGGCAACCGGAGTCATGCCCCG
>VRUB01000095.1 GCA_019456345.1 Nitrospira sp.
CGGCGAACGGGCTTGCCACGGACGGCAAGCACAGGACTTGCAAGCGAGAGCACGGAGAGCGAAGCGCAGCAAGCCCGTTAGTAAATAACCGCCGGTTAGGCGACACCTTAAAATAATACTATGGGCGCGCGGACAGCGTAGAAAATAACCCGGACGAACCCTGGTAGAGGGAGCCAGGGTCGCCGGGTAAAGAGGGGGTGACCGTTCATGCTGGCTCAGGACGCGGCCTGTTTGAGATCCGGCTCGACTTCGAACTGTTCCTCCTCCGTCGAACCGGCCAGCGCGGTGATGGACGAATGACCAGCCGTGATCGCGTGCGTGAAGTCATCGAGATAACCCGCCCCGTCCTCGCGCTGGTGCCGCGTGGCCGTGTACCCACTACGACGTGGGTGTCGCAACGATTCGGCCAA
Source organism: Nitrospira sp. (assembly GCA_019456345.1). Lineage (GTDB taxonomy): Bacteria > Pseudomonadota > Gammaproteobacteria > Acidiferrobacterales > SPGG2 > VRUB01. The sequence continues at coordinate 411 of VRUB01000095.1, forward strand.
GACCCCTGCTCGGACGACAGGCTTTGTCTGCGGCCGAAACCCAGTCTACTGGCTGCCGGATCTATTTGACAAAGCAATTATATCAATATCTACTATTGAAATTTACAATCATTATCCTGGACATGACTTCAATCAACCCCGTCTATTACAAGCAGAATCGCCTCAAGCAACTGCGTGCCTTTTGTTATGCCGCGCAAACCGGCAGTGTCTCCCGGGCGGCCGACCGGCTGTTTCTGAGCCAGCCATCCGTGTCGCTGCAAATTCAGGCGCTCGAACGTGATCTCGGCACGGCGCTGTTTGAACGCCGCGGTCCGCAGATCAAGCTCACACCGGAGGGCGCGATCCTCTACGAGCTGGCACTGCCGTTGGTGCAGGGCATGGACACGCTTGCCGAAACCTTCGCCGCGCACCGCGGAAAGCTCGAAAGCGGTACGCTCAACATTGCAGCGGGGGAGTCCACCATTTTGTACATCCTGCCAGAGCCGATGCGCCAATTTGCGCAGGACCACCCCGGAATCGGGCTCAAGCTGCACAACGTCACCGGCCGCGACGGACTCGCGTTGCTGCGTGCGGACGAAGTGGACTTTGCGGTGGGATCGATGCCGGAGGAGGTTCCGGCCGATATCACTTATCATCCTATCTTTACCTACACAACGGTGCTGATTACGCCGAAGGCCCATCCGCTGGCAGGCAAGAAAAATGTTCGGTTACAGGACATCAGCCCGCACGGGTTGATCCTTCCGCCGCGCCATCTCAGTACCTGGCGCATGGTCGATCTGGTGTTCAAGCAGCACAATGTGAGTTACACGGTTGCGCTGGAGGCGGGTGGTTGGGAAGTAATCAAAAAGTATGTGGCGCTGGGGCTCGGCATCTCCATCGTTACCGATATCTGTCTCAGCGGCAAGGAGCCGGTGGCGAGGATCCCGCTCGATCGATACTTCCCCAATCGCAGCTATGGTGTGGTATTACGACGCGGCAAGTTTCTCTCGCCTCAGGCCAAGCGGTTTATCGACATGATGGCGCCGCAGTTTTTCCGTCAGGACGAGAAAAATGCCAAAATGGAGCCGAAGACGCGTGCAGCACGTAACGACCCCCGCACTTGACTCATTGCCTGGTAACAGGCGACGGTGATTTGTTGGCTTTGCGCAGTAGCTATCCTGTCAATACAGCAATGGGCACAGGCTTCCTCGGCACCGGCAAGCATCGGGCTCTGGCAATTTTCTCTGGCTGCTCGCTACTAGCTCACTAGCTACTCATGTTCTTGCATCTATCCACTTGCCGATCGACGGCGGGACCTCCTTGTGTGCGCGGCCGCTCACATAGATGCCGATATGCCCACCGGGGAACGCCTGCTCGGTATAGTCCTTGGTGCCGACGTAGTCCTTGAGCGCGATGGACGCTTTCGGCGGCACGAGGTGGTCCTCTTTGGCGTAGATATTCAGCACCGGCATGGTGAGGTTCTTGAGATTTACCGGGTGCTCGCCAATCATTAGCTCGCCCTTGATCAACGCGTTGCGCTGATAGAAGTCCTTGATAAATTGCCGGAACGCCTCACCGGCCTGATCCGGGCTGTCGAAGATCCACTTTTCCATTCGCATGAAGTTCTTGGCCTTCTTCGGATCGTGCAGCGCGTCGACCATGTTCAGGTACTTCTGCCCCATGAGGCGGAAAGGCTTGAGCGACAGAAAGGTCCAGTTCATGAACTCACCCGGGATGTTCCCCAGCGTATCTACCAGTAGATCGACATCGAGCTTCTTTGCCCAGTGGCTTAGCAGATTATCCTCGGTATGAAAGTCCACCGGCGTCACCATGGTCACCAGGTTGCGCACCTTCTGCGGATGGATAGCGCTGTAACACAGGCTGAAGGTGCCGCCCTGACAGATACCAAGCACGTTGATCTTGTCGAGGCCGTGGCGCTTGCGAATCACATCGACGCAGCGGTCGATGTAGCCGTTGATATAGTCGTCCAGCGTGAGGTAGCGGTCTGCGCGATCGGGGTAGCCCCAGTCGATTAGGTAGACGTCGAGGCCGGCCTCGAGCAACCCGCGCACGGTCGATCGATCTTCCTGAAGATCCGCCATATACGGCCGGTTGACCAATGCATAGACGATCAACACAGGGACTTTGTTCTGCTTGATGCCGGCAGGCGCCTGGAAGCGATACAACACCAACTTGTCTTCGCGGTAGACGACCTCCTTGGGTGTGACCCCCGCCTCGATCGGGCCGATGTTGGCCAGATTGCGTAAACCCGCGCCGAGCTTGCGATTGAACTCGAGAATTTCCTCGGCCGCCCGTTCTGGCCGAATCTGGATCGGGGACACGGTTTATCCTCCTTTTACCGCATCGTGACCGGATGTCCGGCTCGCGGTGCCGACAGCTTTCGCCTTCTTGCGACGGCTCGTATGCTGCACCGGTTGCTTGGTTGTGCCCGCACCTTTTGCAGTTGACGGCGACGGCGAGGCTTGCGCAGACTGTGAATTAGCGGCTTGTTGAGCGCGCGCCAGGCCCTCGACTCGGTCCTTCAAGGACTGCAGCTCGGCGCGCAGCGCCTTGCTGTCCCTGCGCGTTTCTTGGAGCCGGCACTGCAAAGTGCTGACCTCTCGCTGCGTCGGCATGTTCATGGCGCCGAGCACCGCATCCACCATGGTGCTGCCGTGGTGCTTGAGCGCCATCAGGGAGTTGACCAGGCGCGCACGCAGATCGGCGTACTCATCGGTCGCAATGTACTCACCGTAAACATCCTCGCAGCAGTCGACCCAAAGGTCGTACAGCTCGCGCAGGGTGGTAAGCTCCTTGCCGTCCTTGAGCAGTTGCTTGAGTTTTTGTTCCAGCCGCTCGACCGATCGTGTGCCGATCTTAGCGTAACCGGCGAGGTAGTCCTGATTGGCCTTCTGGTAGTCGAGCCAAAGACGCCCTCGCGCCTGCAGCTGCTCTTGCCACTCGCGTGTGTAGCCTACGCCCGGAATCGAAAGGAATCGGTCGATGCCGCCCTCGAGCACAGGCTTGACCCGTTCGAGCTCTTCGGAGCGCAGGCTCTGCAGAAAATCGCCCGGCACCGCCGACATGGATGACATCGTACGTTGCCAGGTGTCGAGCGGCAGCTCCCAGAACGCCATCATCTGGCGCATCATCTTGTGCGCATCCGTACCCGATCCGGAGAAGGCTTCTTTGAGCCCGGCAAAGGCCTGTTCCATCTCGCCTTGCCACTCGCTCAACGGCTGACCGCCGGGTGTGGCGCGGCTCAACGCCTCGCTGAGCCCCTCGGACAGTCTGAAAAATGTTTTGCCCTGCTCGACCAGCCGGGTGTAGAAGTCCTGCACTTCGGTCGAGGTGCCCGGAGCGACCGCTTTCCACCATTGCTCCAGGGCATCGGCCCAGGGATTTATCGCTTTTCCGGGGACCACGGACCCAGACGTCTGGGCGCCGAGCGCACTCCAGGCATCCCAGTACTTGCGCTGCATGTCCATCCAATCGTTGATCCCGGTCGAATGGGAATTGTCACTCATGGTCTAAAGCCTCCAGGGGCGATGGCCCTGATTCGCTGCCGGGCGGAGGCCGGCCGATGTTGCTGGAATTCTAATCCCGCCAGCGCGAGAGGCTAACATAAGTATTTGTGCGCCGCAACAAATATCAATTCAGAGTCAGGCTTTGGGCGCGAGTGATGGCTTGAAAGGGCGAATTTTGCTAGTCTATGCTGCGATGCCGCAAACAGCATGGTGCGGCACCTTCCCAAAGAACCCGGCGCCACTAGCCGTATACACGAGGAGAGCACAATGAGCGAAGACGTCGTCATCGTGGCCGCAGGCCGTACTGCGGTGGGCTCCTTTGGTGGGACCCTGTCCCAGATTCCCGCCAGCAGTCTCGGTGCCAAGGTAATCGCCGCTGTCCTCGAGCGCAGCGGATTGAAGCCGGAGCAGGTGGACGAAGTGATTATGGGCCAGATCCTGACGGCCGGAGTCGGCCAGAACCCGGCGCGCCAGGCGGCGATCGAGGCCGGTTTGCCGGTGTCGGTGCCGTGCATGACCATCAATAAGGTTTGCGGAAGCGGGCTCAAGTCGGTGCACCTGGCGGCGCAGGCGATCCGTTGCGGTGACGCCGAGGTGATTATCGCCGGCGGACAGGAAAACATGAGCCTCGCGCCACACGTGCTGCCGAAATCGCGCGTCGGCACTAAGATAGGTGATTGGGCGATGAAGGACTCAATGATCGTCGATGGTCTGTGGGATGCTTTCAACCAATATCACATGGGCAACACGGCGGAGAACATCGCCAAGAAGTACGAGGTCAACCGCCGCGAGCAGGATGAGTTTGCAGCCGCCTCCCAGCAGAAGGCGGAGGCTGCGCAGAAGGAGGGTCGCTTCAAAGACGAGATCATCCTGGTCGAGATTCCCCAACGCAAGGGCGACCCCATTGTCTTTGATACCGACGAATTCCCCAGACCCGGAACCACCGCCGACGGATTACAGAAACTGCGTCCCGCGTTCGATAAGGAAGGGAGCGTTACCGCCGGCAATGCCTCCGGCATCAATGATGGCGCCGCCGCCGTGATCGTCACCACAGAGACAAATGCCAAGAAGCTGGGGCTGACGTCGATGGCGCGGGTCGTGAGCTACGCGAGCGCCGGTGTGGACCCCGCGATCATGGGCACGGGTCCGATTCCGGCCTCTACGCGATGTCTTGAAAAGGCGGGCTGGACGGTGGATGATCTGGATTTGATCGAGGCGAACGAGGCGTTCGCGGCGCAGGCGATCTCGGTCAATCGCGGCCTGCGATGGGATGTCAGCAAGGTGAATGTCAACGGCGGCGCCATTGCGATCGGCCACCCGATTGGTGCATCCGGCGCCCGTATTCTTGTTACACTCTTGCACGAGATGGCAAGACGTGAGGCGCGCAAGGGCTTGGCCACGCTGTGCATCGGTGGCGGGCAGGGTGTCGCAATAGCGATCGAGAGATAAGGCTTAATGAGTAAGAAGCTGGAGGGGAAGGTGGCGTTGGTCACGGGGGGAACCGGCGGCATCGGCACTGCGATTTGCAAGCGCCTGGCAGATGCCGGTTGTCGCGTCGTGACCAACTACCGCAATGAAGAAAAAACACAGAAGTGGCGTGATGCGTGCAAATCGGAGGGCTATGAGATCGCGACGATCAAGGCCGATGTCAGTCACTACCTGGAATGCGAGGCGTTAATCGCACAGATCGAGAAGGATTTCGGTCCGGTAGATATACTGGTAAACAATGCCGGCACTACGCGCGACGCCACGTTTCGCAAGATGACCCATGAGCAATGGGCTGCGGTGATCAGCACGAATCTGGACAGCGTATTCAATGTTACGCGCCCACTGATTCAGGGAATGATGGACCATGGTTTCGGTCGTATCATCAACATTTCGTCGATCAATGGGCAGAAGGGCCAGTTTGGTCAAAGCAACTACTCGGCGGCCAAGGCCGGCATGCATGGTTTTACCATGGCGCTGGCACAGGAAGTGGCACGCAAGGGCGTGACCGTGAACACGATCTCCCCCGGTTACATCGCTACCGAGATGGTGATGGCCGTATCTGAAGACGTCCGCAACAAGATCATCGCGCAGATTCCGGTAGGCCGTCTCGGGGAGCCGGAAGAGGTGGCGTATGTGGTAGAGTGCCTGGCCTCCGAGGAAGCGGCGTTCATCACCGGGGCCGACATCTCGATCAATGGCGGTCAGTATATGACTTAAGCAGCGATCAGCGCTGTGCTTGACACCGTGACAGCGACACGAATCATCAAGAAGTATCCCAATCGCCGGTTGTATGACACCGAGCTGAGTCGTTACATTACTTTGTCTGATGTGCGCGACCTGGTCGTGAGCGGTGTTGACTTCAAGGTCGTGGGCGCCAACAACGATGAGGACCTGACCCGTAGTATCTTGCTGCACGTCATTATCGAGCAGGAATCGGGTGGCAAGCCGCTGTTTACCACCGAGATCTTGTCGAAGATGATCTGTTTCTACGGCGACACGGTACAGGCTCCTTTCACGAGCTACCTCGAGAAGAGCCTGGGGCTGTTCACGGAGCAGCAAAAGCTGATGAAAGACCAGATGAAAAATGTGTTGGGCACTACTCCCATGAACGCGATGACGGAGCTGACGCAACGCAATCTAGAGATCTGGCAGGAAATCCAGGACAGCTTTTTTAAAGCAGCCGACGTCAAACAAAAGAGCGACGACGACGAGAGCTCAAACGAGCCGGATAAATCCTGATCGCTCACACCTAGCGACAACGCCACCCACCATTCACCCCCCCACATAAGCTTGCCCAGTCTGGGTCGAGGAGGCGCGCGTCGATTACGCGCTTTGACAATGCCGGGAGCGTGGACTAGTTTGCAAGGCAAGAAGAAATCGATATGGGGGACTGCGAATGAACAAAAAGGAACGACGTGCCCTTCGTTCAAACCCCCAACCTGCGGATCCATTATCGCGTCGCCGGTGACGGCGACATCACACTGGTCCTGCTGCACGGCAACTTCGGCTCTTGGCGCTGGTGGGAGCCGGTGCTGGAGCGATTGCCGAGCGGTTATCGTGCGTATGCCCCGGATCTGCGCGGTTGCGGCGATAGCGCGCGCCCCGGCTTCGGTCACAACATCGAGGTATTGACGAGTGACGTTTTCGACTTCATCACCAGCCTCAGTCTGTGTGACGTGCACCTGGTCGGACATTCACTCGGCGGTGCGGTGGCTTTGCAAGCGGCACGAGACCATCCTGATCTTGTCCGATCGTTGTTGCTGATTGCGCCACCGCCGGCCGAGGGTCGTTCGGTAGTCCGAAACGGAGATTCTTTCTCTCACTGGGTATCGCGCCTGTTCGACACTAACCGTGAGGCCGCGGTGGTTACCCTTGGCGCAACCTATCGTTTGTTGCGCCACCTCGGCGCGCACCGCCCGCTGTTGCGTCGCGCCTTGATGCGCCTTGCGCCGACGCTGGTCTACGATGACGCGTTTATCACACTTGTGAGCGACGCCGCACGCATGGCCCCGCAGGCCGTCATCGGCCATCTGCAGACACTGGATGCGTGGAACATGGAGGCGGACTTGGCTGCCGTTAAGCAACGCAGTCTTGTCCTGGGGGGCGCGCAAGATGTTCTGATATCGCCGGAGGCGCTGGCCGGACTGTCGCGCAGACTGCCGCGAAGCCGGCTGGTGATCTGGCAGGACGTGGGCCACTCGCCACAGCTCGAGCAGCCCGATCGATTTGTGCGGCTGCTGGTCGATTTCGTTGAACGCGCGTCACTTCCGTGGTGGAAGCGGTCCATGCGGTGGTTATCAATGCACAGGCCTCGCAAAAGCGAATCGCGGAATTGACAACGGGCTGAAAAGTTCCTGCTGTTGTGAGCCGCCTGCGCAGGTTTGCTGCAGCTATGCTGCAGACCGGCTTGCAGCAATCGAGTTGACAAGGGAAATGTGCTGGACTATGCTGCAATGCAGCATATTATAGGGCACAAACCGGCGACGAGGAGGACAAGACCTGATGCAACACCAAATCTTTGACAACACGCACATGTTCGATGGACAGGGTGCGGATCTGATCAAACGGCTCGCGCAGATCAATACCCGCATCTGGGACCAGTTCGCCGACCAGCAGCTGGCAGCGGTGGCGCTGCAGTGCGACGCCGGGGTCAACCAGCTGCGGCTGATCAGCCAGGCCCAGAGCCTCGATGACATCATCGTCGGTCAGGCGCAGTTGGCCCAGGAGTATGCGGAGCGAGTAATGGAGCACACCCGCCGCACAGTAGCGGTGCTCGCCGTCAAGTCGGTTGAGCTCGTTTCCCAGGCCGCGCCCGCTGCGCACAAGACGCCTGCTAATCCCGAGGAAACGGCCGCGGCATGGGCGCGCACAGCCCCGGCGCGGAAGCAGTAACTATTGTCCAAATGAACCCCGTCGAGGTAGTGGTATGAGCGAAAAGGTAGCACTCGTGACCGGAGGAATTGGCGGCATAGGCACGCAGGTGTGCAAGCGCCTGTACGCCCAGGGTCGCCGAGTGGTGGCCGGATATTTGCCCGATGAGGAGGCAGCAGCCATCGAGTGGCAGCGTGTGCGGCGCCAGGAGCAGCTGGATGTCGCCATTGTCCCGGGCGACGTCTCCTCGTTCGAGTCGAGCACGGAAATGGTGCGGGAAGTGCAAGAACGGCTCGGACCGGTGGAGATTCTGGTCAACTGCGCCGGAATCACGTGCGACCGCACCCTCGGAAAAATGGAAAAAACGCAGTGGGAGGCGGTGCTTTCCACCAACCTGGATAGCGTATTCAACGTTACCCGCCAGGTGCTCAACGGCATGATCGAGCAGGGATTCGGTCGCATTGTGAGTATCTCGTCCGTGAACGGGCAGAAGGGCCAGTTCGGTCAGACCAACTATTCCGCCGCCAAGGCCGGAGTCCACGGATTTACCATGGCGCTGGCGCAGGAAGTCGCGGCCAAAGGCATTACTGTTAATTCGGTATCGCCAGGCTATGTGGAGACCAATATGACGCTCGCGATTCCCGGCGAACTGCGTGACGCCATCGTAGCGCAGATCCCGATGGGGCGGATGGCGCAGCCCGATGAGGTCGCTGACGCGGTCGCTTTCCTCAGTGCCGACGAGACGCGCTACATCACGGGTGCCAATCTGCCCGTGAACGGCGGTCTCTATATGTGCTGATCAATTGCTGTCCCACAAGTCCCGGCTGGAAACGCTGAAACTCGCCAAGACAAAGACGCCTTAGGAATGGGCTGCGCTCGGGATGCCTGGATCGCACCTTTGTTTCCGAGACACGCCGTGAATACCTGCGGCGCTACGCAATCGTGCTCCGCTTGCAGGACCGGGGCTCGCC
>VRUB01000096.1 GCA_019456345.1 Nitrospira sp.
CGTCTGGCGCCATTGCACTCATGACGTTACTGTCCTTCGCGCTACTCGCCTTGGGTCTCGCGTTGTCCTATCTATCTGGAGGTCTTCAACGTTAACCCGCGGCGGTGAAACGGTGATTGGCGTCTAGTGCTTAAGCCTTTGTGTTGATCTAGATCAAGCAATGGCCCGAGGACTCACTGCGAGGGCAGGAGACGATGCTGACCGTACGAGCGGGCATGGCGATTTGAGCCCCGCCGGTCGCGCGTTCCGATCGGACCACCTCGTCATGTAGTCGTATGTGGGTGCCCGCATGCCATGCGCGTGGATTTTGCTAGTGCATGGAAGGGGAAATCAGGGCTGAATCGTGTTCATCGTTTACGTAACGCAACGTCCAGAGCCCACAAATTGTCTTGCTGTCGCAACAGAAAGAGAGTGATAAACGCCGCTAGAACAGGAAGGGCAGCGATAAACAGATGATTGCCTCCAAAAGGGTGTAGCAGTTGCTGATAGCTGGCGATCGTCGATATGGCATGGAGCACCAGCCCAAGACCGTAACTGTAGGTTTTCAGAAATCCCAGAATAATCGCGAGGCTCAACAACAGTTCAAGGGCTCCGGCGACGTAGGCAGTTTTAATCGTAATGCCGATGTCGTAGAAGAATTGGTATATCGCCACCATTCCCTCCGGGGCAACGAGCTTGTCGATGCTCCACAGGAGCAAGAATACGCCCAGGCCAATTCTGAGAACAAGGAGGGCCATGGACAATCGTGTGGCATTCATTCGTTACTTCCTCATGGCTGTACTTTGTCGGGTGATGTAACAAAAGATACTGTACGGTGTTTGCGCGTCTCCGGGAGGCGGTGGCAGTTACAGTACCGCAGAGAACGCCCCATCCTCAAGGAGCGATTTGCCCGCGGGGAGATCGACAAAGACGAGTTCGAGGAGCGCAAGCGCCTGCTGTCGGACTGAATGGGGGCAGTGCGCCACGCGACCCCCAAGCCGATTGCGGGGGTGTGGTCGAACGCGACAACGGTCAATCGGACGGAACCGGTAGCCTCACATCCCTTCTAAGAGGACATGACCCACCCCCATGGTCCTTCTATGCAGGTCTGCAGCTGCCGGTTTCCGGCGCTGTTGGTAGCGGTTTGCCTTGCGCTGGCGCCCATGGCGGTGCTGGCCGCGCCGAAGGCCAAGCTGTGGGATCGGTGGACGGCGCATAACCCGCAATCCACCGCCCGCATAGACCATGGCGCCTGGCAAGGTTTGCTGCAGCGCTACGTGAGGCCTCACGCTGACGGTATCAATCGCGTCGCCTACGGCAGCGTGACAGCCGACGACCGGCGTGTGCTGGAGCAATATATCGCGCGCCTGGCGGCGCTTCCGATCAGCACTTACAACCGCAAGGAGCAACGCGCCTACTGGATCAATCTCTACAATGCGCTGACCGTCAAGGTTATCTTGGACCACTACCCCGTAAAGAGTATCCGGAAGATCAAACCGGGGCTGTTGTCGATCGGCCCGTGGCGGCAGAAGCTCGTCACCGTCGAGGGCCAGCAGCTCAGTCTGGATGACATCGAGCACCGTATCCTGCGCCCGATCTGGCGCGATCCGCGTATTCACTATGCGGTGAACTGCGCCGCCGTGAGCTGCCCCAGCCTACAGCGCGAGCCTTTCACGGGGGCCAATGCGGATGCGCTGCTCACGCGTGCAGCCCGCCAGTACGTCAACACCCGCTACGGCGTCGAGATCAAGGACGGCCGGCTGGTGGTATCCAGCGTCTACAAGTGGTACCGCGAGGATTTTGGCCGCACCGACGCCAGCCTCATTCGCCACCTCCGGCAGTACGCGGAGCCGCCGCTCGCTGCGGCGCTCGCCCGGACCCAAACTGTTGACGACGATCGCTACGACTGGTCGATTAACGACGCCTCACGGGTGCAGCCGCAATAAGAAGCAGGCCGGTCGAGATAACATGCCTGGGCCGCACGGACTGGCGGCACAGTACACTTGTGGCGACGGACTACGCGTCCAGTTATTTGACCATGAGGTTGTGCAGCTACGCCAAGCGCTACCCGATTGCCCCCAACCCCGGAAACATGCGCAGCAACCAGTAGGCAAAGACCGAGAGCTGGCCGGTCACCATGGCGATGCCCATGATGATCAAAATCACCCCCGCCCCGATCTGCAGCGGGCGCCCGATGCGCCGCATGGTCTTCATGCGCCCCACGAACACATCGGTAAAGAGCGCGGCGAGCACGAACGGCACCCCCAGGCCCAGGGAGTAGAGACCAAGCAACGCCACGCCGCTCCCGGTGGTGGCCGAACTCGCACTCATAGTCAGGATTGCCCCCAATATCGGCCCGATACAAGGGGTCCAGCCGAAGGCAAAGGCAAGGCCGAGCACGTAGGCGGCAAGCGGGCGCCCGCCCTTGATATCGGTGTGGAAGCGCAGGTCGCGCTGCAGCCATGAGAGCTTGACTATGCCGGTAAGGAATACGCCGAAGAGGATCACGATGCCCCCGCCAATCAGGTTCGTTTCATAGCGGTAGGTGAGCAGGAAATCCCCCAGTGCGGTAGCGCTCGCCCCCAGGCTCACGAACACGGTGGAAAAGCCCGCCACGAAAAATAGGCTCAGCACCAACGCTGCAAGCCGGGTGCGCCCCGCCTCCGGGCGCCGCACGGACTCAAGCGACTGCCCGGCCACGTAGGAGACATAGCCCGGCACCAGCGGCAGTACGCACGGCGAAAGGAAGGAGATCAGCCCGGCGGCGACCGCGGTTGCGATACCGATGCCGGAGATTTCAAACATGATTAATTATGGCCGTTAACGAACCCATCTAAGATCTTTCATCTGCGCTCGCACCCGCCTCACGCAGGCCTCATGAGGAGGGTTTGGCCGCCACGGGCGCGTTTACCTCCCGACGAATGACCGAGATCATCTCCGGGCTGTCCCACTCGGCGGGACCCATATACCGGCCCACCTCACGGCCCTCACGGTCAATAAGCAACGTCGTCGGTAGGCCCAGCACATTCAATGCGCCGGGCGCCATGCCGGAGGGGTCTACGAAGACCCGCAGCGCCTTCAGCCCTAGCTCCTGGTAGAAGTCGTTGACCACGGCAATGCCGCCCTCGTCGATCGAAAGCGCAACGACCTCGAAATCGGGACCGCCGATACTGGCCTGCAGCCGGTCGAGTGTCGGCATTTCCTCGCGGCACGGGCCGCACCATGTCGCCCAGATGTTCAGCAACACGGTTTTGCCTTGGAAATCAGCCAGGCTCGCAGGTTTCCACTTCCCGTCCACGAACTTGAAATCCTTCAAGGTGCGCGGTTCTTCGAGTAGCTGGAAGCTACGAAAGGGCGTGGTTGCGATTGTGCCTGGTGTCGCCGATGTGACAGGCTCGGCCTGATTGGAAAGCTTGAATTTGTAAATCAATGCTGCCACAGTCATCGATCCTGCAAACAGGATCGCTACGACCAGAACGATCTTTTTCATAAGCTGCGTGTCGCTACTCTAAACATGGATGGTTGGCTGACCACAGACCCTACATCATTGGCGCAAACATTTAATCAGCGGCAGCGTCTTTTCTTCGCAGTCGCGCTGTCTAATAGCGCCCATGTGCTTGTAAGCGATGCGCCCGTTTGTAGTGCACTACCGTCATTCATGAGCTCACTCCGCGCGCATACTGTCAGATGCCCTCGATTGATGGCGCACGACTCGCTGCGACCTTCAACGCCCCCGGCGCCCGGGACGAAGGGTTTTCCAATTGTAGTTGACAACATAGCCCGGACCACGTTCCATGCCCCCCGCTTTTTACATGACATCTACTTTCATGCTGCCCACATGCGCGGGCGCCGTGGCAGGCCGGGGCGCGTGGCACGGCTGCACGAGGCACCCCTGGGGCCAGAGCGGCTACGCTCGGGAGGCGGCGATTGCTATTACCGCGACTCCTCAAGTGGCCGGCCCCGCCCACGCCGGTGGGCCTGGTACCGCCCCCGCCCGCCGCCCCGGTCCTTGCAAAATCGAGGGCGCGGCCACATTTAAGTAACGCACGGGGAAGGTTGAGCGCTTGCGAGGAAGGGCGAATCGGCTTGACCTGTGCGTTGCTAACAGGTTGTAGATTACAATGGTTGTCGCCAGAGATGCTCCCTGATCGCCTCGCTCTGGCCCTTTGGCAGGCCTGCGGCACGTGGTCGGGACGCAAGCACGGAGAACCTTACCATTATCATGGAAACACGATTCAAAGTTAGCGGTATGAAGTGCGACGGTTGCATCGCGCGGGCCCGCGAGGCGGTGGGGAAGCTGCCTGGTTTTGTCGAGGCCGATTTTGACCTCAAGGCGGGAACCGCCGTGGTCACGGGTGACGTGGATTCCGAGGCCGTAATTCAGGCCCTGACTGCCACCGGTTATCCGGCGGCCGAAGTGCGCGACTAGACTGCCATGTCAGCGCAAGCGCACGCCGTTGCCGAGAAGACAGACACCCACCGGCTGTCGATCGCAGGCATGACCTGTGCCGGGTGCGTGGCGAACGTGGAGAATGCGCTTAATGGTGTGCCCGGTGTCACCGCGGCCGCGGTCAACTTTGCCGAGCACACCGCCACCGTCACCGGTGATGTGGACCCCAAGACCCTGGTGCAGGCGGTTGTCGATGCCGGCTATGAGGCCGCGGAGATGCGCGGGCCGCAGGACGAGGCCGAAAAAGAGGCGGCCGAGTTCGCGCATTACCGCAGGCTATTGCGCCAGGCCGTGGTGGCCGCACTGGTCGGAGTACCGTTATACCTGGGGAGCCTCGCGGGTTTGCTGCCCGAGCTGTCCACGGTGGGCGGTCAGGTTTTCTGGCTGCTCGCGGGCGGCGCGACGCTGTTCGTGCTGGTGTACGCGGGCGGGCATTTTTTCACCGGGGCGTGGAAGGCGTTTCTCAATCATGGCGCCAACATGGACACGCTGATTGCACTTGGCACCGGCAGCGCCTGGATGTACTCGATGCTGGTCGCGGTCTTTCCGGACATCGTCCCCAGTCTGGCGCGCCACGCCTACTTCGAGGCGGCGGCCATCATCATCGCGCTGATCAACTTTGGCTCCGCGCTCGAGATGCGCGCCCGCGGCAAGACCTCCGAGGCCATTCGACGATTGATCGGCTTGCAGCCGAAGACCGCGCGCGTCGTCCGTAACGGCAAGGAGCTGGATGTGCCGCTCGAGGAGGTCGGCCTGGAGGAGACCTTGCGGGTGCGACCGGGCGAAAAGATCCCGGTGGACGGCGTTATCATCGACGGCCATTCCAGTGTCGACGAGTCCATGCTCACCGGGGAGCCGCTACCGGTCGAAAAGGCCATCGGCGATGAAGTCGTAGGCGGCACCTTGAACAAGACCGGGACCTTCCTGTTTCAGACCAAGCACGTAGGAGGCGACACCGTGCTTGCGCAGATCATCGAGATGGTGCGCACGGCGCAGAACTCCAAACCGGCGATCGGCCGTCTGGCCGACAAGATCTCGGCGGTGTTCGTGCCGACGGTGCTGATCATCGCGGTCATTACCTTCCTCGCCTGGTTCAATCTCGGACCGGAGCCGCGCATCAGTTACATGCTGGTCACCACCATGACGGTGCTGATCATCGCTTGCCCCTGCGCCCTGGGTCTCGCGACCCCCATATCCGTCATGGTGGGCGTGGGCCGGGCCGCCGGATACGGGATTCTGATCCGAAACGGCGAGGCCTTGCAGCAGGCCGGCCGGCTGACGACCGTGGTGCTGGACAAGACCGGTACCATTACGCAGGGCCGCCCCACGGTGACATCATTGGTGCCCGCGCCGGGCTGGGATGAGCAGCGCTTACTCGCGCTCGCCGCCAGCGTGGAAACCGGTTCCGAGCACCCGCTGGCCGAGGCAGTCGTCGCTGCGGCCAAGGAGAAGAAATTGAGCTCACCAACCGCACAGGGGTTCGAGGCGATTGCGGGTCATGGCGTGCGCGCCACCGTGGAGGGAGTACCGGTGCTTTTCGGCAACGACAAGCTGATGCGCGACGCCGGTATCGACGTGGGTGGGCTGGCACAACGCGCCGCCGAGCTGGCAGCGGCGGCAGCGACGCCCATGTATCTGGCGCGCGCCGGGCAGGTGGCGGGCATCGTTGCGGTGGCCGATCCCATCAAACCAGACTCGCGGTCAGCTGTGGAGCGGCTGCAGGCGATCGGGCTCAAGGTGGCGATGGTCACCGGCGATAACCGCGCGACGGCTGAGGCGGTAGCCCGTCAGGTCGGTGTAGACGAGGTGATGGCGGAGGTGTTGCCGCAGCACAAGTCGGAAAAGATCGTGGAGCTCCAGCGCAAGGGCGAGATCGTTGGCATGGTGGGTGACGGCATCAATGACGCGCCGGCGTTGGCGCAGGCCGATGTGGGCTTCGCGATCGGCACGGGCACCGACGTTGCCATCGAAAGCGCTGATATCACGCTGATGCGCGGATCGTTGCACGGTGTGGCCGATGCCGTGGCGATATCCAAGGCGACCGTGCGCAATATCAAGCAAAATCTGTTCGGGGCCTTTATCTATAATACTCTGGGTATCCCGGTGGCCGCTGGCATGCTGTATCCGTTTTTCGGTCTGTTGCTCAACCCCATGATCGCCGGCGCGGCCATGGCCATGTCCTCGGTCACTGTGGTCAGTAACGCTAACCGGCTGCGCTGGCTCAAGCTCGGTAAGCAGGGCGCATGAGCGTATTGTTGGTCAATGTTGGCGGGCTCATTAGTATCGGCCTGATCGTCTGGTGGTTCTGGCTGTCGAAACCGCGCGCACGCAAGGTCCAGGCCGATCGGCCTATCGAGATTATCGTCGAGAACGGCGTCTACACGCCGCCGCGCATCGAGGTACCCGCGGGCAAACCCGTTACCTTGCGCTTTATTCGCAAGGACCCGAGCCCGTGCGCGGAGAAGGTCTTGTTCGATGACTTCGGTATTAGCGGGGACTTGCCGGTCGGCAAGCCTTACGATATTTCCTTTACGCCGCAGGAGCCCGGCGAGCACGAGTTTACATGTCAGATGCGCATGTACCGGGGGAGTCTGGTCGTTCGTACTGCAGATTCGTAGTGAGCAGGTCGGAAGTTCGAGTCCTCTCGCCGGCACCAGAAAAACAATGGGTTATGACCATAACCTGCGCGTTCCCCTGGGTTATGGTCTTGGACCCCCTTCGGGCGCCCTCTTTCTGCCGCCGAATGCCCCCACCCGAAAACCAACCAGTACCCCGCCTTCTCAAAGCCTTTCGGTCGGAGAGGTACGACGACCTGGCTGTTCTCACGGGTGACACTGCCATTAGAGGAAATAAAGTGGTTGTGTAAAAGTGGTTGTGTAATTGAAGCCACTTCTGGGGCTCGCGACGCGGGACGGGATATCGCCGCCGGCGTACTCCCAACTCTCGCCCTATGTGGCAATGATGCAAGAAATGACGTTTCCCCCCTGAGTACAAAGAGGCGTAGAATGTTTGTCGATACGCGGTTCACCCGAGTGCGGCAAATCTTAGGGAAAGCGCCTGTTCCTGGGGTGGGCAGTAAGCTCCTCGCGCTGCTTAAGGTAGAGGCTGTTATGAAACCGCACGGCATCGAGCGAAATCTCGCAGCGTTTCTCTACGCCGACATCGCTGGCCACAGTCGGCTGACGCGCGCGGATGAGGAGGGCACGCACCGCACCTTAAGCACCTACCTCGACGCCGTCACCGCCTTCATTGACCGGTGGAAGTCTGACGAACAAACGCGCCTTCGCGCGCGTATTTGCTGTGGAGCGGCCGAAGGACCGTTTAGCGGGCCGTGGAAGAGAGTCATGCCATGAGCTTCATTCTCCTTACCTCAATTACGATCTGTTTGTTTGGCTTCGGTGGCGCCCTGTATGTGATGTGGCGACTAAAGGACTGGCGCATTGCGTTTCTGGCGGCGATGACCGCCTTAATTGCGATACGCCAGGTCTTTGATCTTCTCCAGGCGCCACTTACCTGGACGATCTCGTTCCCCGGGCCCGGTAGTGACCTCCCATGGCTCATCCTCAGCATCATGGTCTGGTTGGCCGTGTTCTTCCTGGAGCGCCTGATCCGCGCGCGCCAGCGGGCGGAGGCAGAGATCGCCCGTAAATCCGCCATTTTGGAAGCGACCATGGAAAACATGGGTCAAGGCATCAGTATGTTCGATGCCAACCTCAACCTCACGGTCTACAACAAAAAATTCTTGGAGCTTCTCGACATACCCGCGGATCGTTTCAAGCTCGGTGACAATCTGGAGAAAATATTTCGCTACAAAGCGGAGCGCGGTGAGTACGGTGCGGGCGATGTCGAAGAGCAGGTCCGCGAGCGTGTCGAACTCGCCAAGCGTTTCGAACCCCATGCCTTCGAGCGCACCCGCCCCGACGGCACCGTGATTGAGATTCGAGGTAATCTCTTGCCAGGCGGCGGCTTCGTCTCCACGCACACCGATATCACCAAGCGCAAGCGTGCGGAGCAAGCGCTACACGAGAAGACCGAATTGGCCGAGGCGCGCAATCGGGATCTCACCGAGGCGCTCGAGCAGCAGACGGCGACGGGCGAGGTTCTGAGGGCGATCTCAAGCTCGCCGACCGATGCGCAGCCGGTGTTCGACATGATCGCAGAAAGCGCGGCACAACTCTGTGGCGCGACCGACGCGCTAATCTTCCAAATCGACGGTGACCAACTCCGGTTGGTAGCCAAACACGGACCCATTCCGATCTGGTCGATAGGAGATCAAAGGCCCATCAACCGTAATTGGGTAACTGGGCGAGCGGTAGTCGACCGGCAAACTGTTCACGTCGACGACCTGTCAGCGGCTGACATCGAGTATCCGGAAGGCGCTGCGTATAGTAAGAAGTACGGCCATAGAACCACGCTTGCCACGCCGTTGCTGCGTGAAGGCATTGCGATCGGGGCAATCCTGATCCGCAGAATGGAGGTCCGCCCGTTCACGCACAAGCAGATTGAGCTCCTCAAGACCTTCGCCGACCAGGCAGTAATCGCCATCGAGAACGTGCGCTTGTTCCAGGAGCTAGCAACATCGCTCGAAGAGCTGAAAGCGTTGGGCGAGGTGGGCCAGGCTGTCAGCGCCACGCTCGACCTGCAGACGGTGCTGAGTACCATCGTGACGTACGCGGTCGAGCTCACTAAGACCGACGCGGGAACGATCTATGAGTTTGACGAAGCCGAGCAGGTTTTCATCCCGCAGGCGAACTACGGTCTCGATGAGGAAACGTTCAATGCTGTC
>VRUB01000316.1 GCA_019456345.1 Nitrospira sp.
CGCCTCGCGCCGTTTTGCCCTGTTTCGCATCCTCTTGCGGACCACACGCGGACCAGATCAGCTAGCGCATATTGCCGGTTATGGGCGGCTTGGGTTGCTCTTCGAACGAGTTGCTTGACCTAGGCGCTCGCTCGAAAGAGCTGCCACTGGTCGGGTACGCCTTTGAGCGAGTATGTGCCATATGACTCGAGGGTGATCCCCGACCCGGCGACTAGGTCCTTCACCGTTCGGGACACGATGACCTCATGCGCACCTGCAAGGTCAGCTACCCGCGATGCGATGTGTACGGAGATTCCCTCGACGTCGCCGTTGACTATTTGGATCTCACCGGTATGTAAGCCAGCCCGAACTTCGAGTCCGAGGCTTTGGACTGTGTCGCTGATGGAAAGGGCACATCGAATGGCTCTCGCTGGTGCGTCGAAAGTAGCCAGGAAGCCGTCACCTGTCCGTTTGATCTCTTTCCCGTGGAATCGAGCCAACTCGTCGCGGACGGCATTGTCGTGAGCATGGAGGAGGTTTTGCCACCGTTCGTCTCCAACAGTTCCGGCTGTGATGGTGGAGTCAACGATGTCCGTGAAGAGAAGAGTGGCCAGAACACGATCCGCCATCGGTTCTGACCTTGTGCCGGTCAGGAACTGTTCGATCTCGTCGATGATTCTGAGGGGATTCTCACCCACCCAAGGAAGGTGGTCGATTCCGGGCAGCTTCACCAACTTCGCGTCCGGGATGCGCTCAGCCAGGACGCGTGCCCCTTCGAAATCGACCATGGTCTCCGCTGGGCGGTGAATAATCAGGCTGGGCACGTGAATGGATGGAAGGACATCGATAATGTCGATCTGGCTGTTCATGCGCATCAGGGTGATGGCTGCCCCAGGATCAGCTCCGAGTCGTTCGAATCTGCCCCACCACTGCTGAAAAGCCACATCCCCCTCACTTGTTGGGGCAAATATCGGCAGGCTCTCCCCGGTGCCCCAACTACTGTCGATGTACGCAAACATGACCTCGAGTGCCTCCTGTGTCGGGAACCACGACTTGAATTGAGCAAACCCGCCATAGACGATCAGGGCGTCGCAGCGTTGCGGATGGTGAGCTGCAAACAATGCCGCCAAAGAACCTCCCTCGGAAATGCCGAATACCGCGGCCCGCTCCATCCCCACGGCATCCATCACCGCTCGCACGTCGTCCATACGCTCATCCATCGCCGGTAATTCGCTCACCCGGTCAGAGAGCCCAGTGCCGCGCTTGTCGAACATGACCACCCGGGCAAACGAGCCGAGTCGCTCGAACCACCGGGCTACGTTCGGATGGGTCCAATAGTTATCGATATGGGACACAAACCCAGGCACAAAAACAAGGTTGACCGGCCCATCGCCGAATTCCTGATAGGCGATGTGAACACCCTCACTCTTGGCATAACGGGTAGCGGGAGTCGTCACGCCTGTCCTCCTCCGAACGGCAACCAACCAAACCTACACCAAGGAACTCCTCCAGCCGACCGCCGACGAACCCGAGCCGGGTGCGAAGACCTGCTGAGTCGTCCAGAACTCCCCAAACGGCAACCCAACCATCCCATGTGGTTTCGGCCCGCCAAAATCACCTTGAGTAGACGCTCTTC
>VRUB01000097.1 GCA_019456345.1 Nitrospira sp.
GGGAGCGTTTCTTTGGGTACTTTCTTGTCGCGACAAGAAAGTACCTCGCCTTCGGGTGCGAGAACCCGATTAGAATACTCGTCAGTAGGCAACACCCGATATGACTTATTTAATCAACTTTAATAACTGCTTCTCACCCAGCATTGTGACACCGAGCTCGGCCGCACGCGTCGCCTTCGAGCCTGGATCGACACCCACCACCACATAGTCCGTCTGCTTAGATACGCTGCCGGCGACGTTGGCGCCGAGAGCCTGCAACCGAGCCTTGGCCTCATCGCGAGTCATGGACGAGAGCGTTCCGGTCACCACAAAGGTCTTGTTCTCGAGTGATTGCTTGCCGCTCGGCTCCACCGCTACATCCATCGGCGTAACACCTGTTTTCTTCAGCTTCGAAATGACGTCGCGGTTGTGTTTCTCGCGAAAAAAGGCATGGATGCTTTGGGCCACAACCGGCCCCACATCGGATACCTGCTGGAGCTGGTCGACGCTCGCCTGCGTGACATTGCGAAGCGTGCGAAAATGCTTGGCCAAGGTCTGCGCCGTTGCCTCGCCGACATCTTTGATCCCGAGAGCGTAAAGAAAACGAGCTAGGTTCACTTTCTTGCTTTTTTCCAGCTGCCGCATCAAGTTTTCGGCGGATTTTTCTCCCATGCGCTCCAGCCCCGCTACCGCTGTTGTATCAAGCCGATAGAGGTCCGCAATATCCCGCACCAGTCCCTGCTCGTCGAGCTGCTGCACCAACTTGTCGCCCAGGCCATCGATATCCATGGCGCGCCGGGACGCAAAATGCCTGATCGCCTCGCGCCGCTGCGCCGGACAGAACAACCCGCCGGTACAACGCGTCGCCGCCTCGCCGGGCAAGCGCACCACGTCAGATCCACACACCGGACACATGTCTGGCATCTTGAAACGGCGGGCGCGTTTCGGGCGTTTTGACCGTACTACACTGACGACCTCCGGGATAACGTCGCCGGCACGGCGTACGACCACAGTATCACCAATGCGCACGTCCTTGCGTTGGAGCTCATCCTCGTTGTGCAACGTCGCGCGGCTAACCGTGACGCCGCCGACCTGAACCGGCCGAAGAATCGCGACCGGCGTGATCGCCCCGGTGCGTCCGACGGACGCGATTATTTCCTCGACCTGTGTGGTTTCCTCGTGTGCCGGCAACTTATGTGCTAATGCCCAGCGCGGGGCGCGGGCGGTGAAACCCAGTTGCTCGCGCGCGGCAAGGTCATCCACTTTGTAAACGACGCCATCGATCTCAAACGGCAAGGCGTTACGCCCGCTTAGCATGTCTTGATAGTACGTGAAACAAGCGTCGATACCGTGCACAACTTCAAGAAACTCGCTCACGCGAAAGCCCCACTGCTTCAGGCGCCGTGCGACCTGCGAGTAACGCGGTGCCACGGGCACCAACAGCTCACCCAGCCCCCATGGGAAAAAGGTCAGGGGGCGGGTGGCGGTGACGTGGGGGTCGAGCTGGCGCAGGCTGCCGGCAGCGGCGTTCCGCGGGTTAGCGAATGCGCTTTCCCCGTGCTTGAGACGCTCGGCATTCAAGCGTTCAAAATCCTCTTTCGGGATTACGACCTCCCCGCGTACCTCCAGCACCCCAGGCCAGCCCGTGCCCCGTAAACGCAGTGGAACGGTGTTGATGGTGCGCACGTTGCTGGTCACGTCTTCTCCCGTCGTGCCATCGCCGCGGGTACTGGCCCGCGCCAAGCTCCCGTTCTCATAGCGCAGGCTCACGGAAACCCCATCGAACTTGGGCTCCACCGTGTAGCTCACGCTTGCAGACGACGCCAGACCTTGGCGCACCCGCCGGTCCCAATCACGCACCTCCGACTCCTCGAAGGCATCGTCCATGGACGTCATCGGAACGCTGTGCCGTACCTGGCCGAAGGCTTCGAGCGGTTCCGCACCTACACGCTGGGTAGGTGAATCGGGGGTGACCAGCTCGGGATGGTTTTCCTCCAGCGCCTGTAGCTCACGAAACAGGCGATCGTACTCGGCATCCGAGATCTCCGGGCTGTCGAGCACGTAATAACGATAGTTATGATAGTTCAGAAGATCGCGCAGCTCCCTGGCGCGCTTTTTGGCCTGCCCGGTCTTCATGCGCTGAAAAAACGCAGTGCTACCTCACTGCCAGGAACAATGCCTTGCGCATTGATATCCGCCGCGATGCGTTTGATCTGCTGTTGAATCGCTGTTATTCCTTCGGCCGTAAGAAGTTTCCCGTTCTGGTCGGTCAATCTCCCCCCAAGCGTGTCACACAGCGCCTTGGCAGTCTCCACCATCGTTTCAAAGACGCGAGTTGGTTCACACACACACGGTATGGTCATGAAAAAAGTGAGGCCACCCGTTCGCCACCGATCCATCGTTTCCGAGTCGAATGTGCCCGGCTGGTAAAGATTCGCCATGCTGAACAAGTGCCGGCAACCTGTGGAGTTCTCGTTCTTTATGTGAAAGATATTCATGGCACCAAAGTGCATGCCCTGATCTCTCGCCGTCTGCGCGATCTCGCGACCGCTAAATCCCTGGGCGTCGTCGGCCAAAACATTGACGCTCGCGATCACGTCGTACGTCTCCGCGAACTGCTGGAGCTCTTTTGCACGTGTCAGCGCCTGCTCGATAGTCATCGCCAGCATTGTCGGGCGATTGAACGCATCGGCAAGTTTCAACGCCACCTGCACAAAGGCGCTTAACTCAGACTCGGCGATCGGCCCGGTAGCATCCACCATCTGGATTGCCACGGCGAGATCGCTGTACTGGGCATCATCGGGGTCGCGCCCGAGCGGCGACCACCGCCTGACCAGATAGCGCAGGCCATACAGCTGCCGCGGTTTCTCGAGCACGTATTCATTCTGCTTAAAAATTCCGAGCGCCTGGTCACGCAACACAGGGCCGCGCCCCGGCAGGTGTACGATGAAATCAATTTTCGGGTTCGGTGCGTCCTCGCGTCCGCGGGGAAAGACCCGTTCCATGTCGTCGGGCGCCGTGCGCTGCGAAGAAGCGGATGGTCTCCTCATATCAGGACCGAGGTCCAGCGGTTTCGCAGCTACTTGCTCAAAACTTTCGAGCTCCTCAAAAAACGGTGGGTCTCCCCCCGCCGCTGGCCCGGACACGGGTACGTCGGATGTCAAGGATCTTTTCTGAAGATCAACGGGAGGACCGGGGTTGATATCGAGAAAGGGTTCGGAAGCAGTCTTCCCGGCTTTGGTATCACCCGCTACGTCGTCGAGACCGCTGCTGCGCGCCGCCGCTTGCCTTGCCTTTCGCCGCCGCTCGCGGGTGTTCAGACGCGCCTTGTCGTAGGTGGTAATCGCGACAGCCACAATGATTACCGCACCTATGAGCAATAGAGCGTTTTGCAGATCCATTACCGCGCGGCCATTTCCAACGCCTCGTCGATGTCAACGGCGACAAGGCGCGAGACACCGGGCTCCGTCATGGTCACACCGATCAGCACCTTCGCGGTTTCCATACTGATCTTGTTGTGCGTGACGTAGATCAGCTGAGTCTTGTCCGACAGTGTCATCAATGTTTCACAGTAGCGTTCTACATTCGCATCATCCAATGGCGCATCGACCTCATCAAGCAAGCAAAACGGCGCCGGAGTCAGCTCGAACAGCGAAAATAACAGCGCCACAGCAGTCAGCGCTTTCTCCCCGCCCGACAAAAGGTGGATGGTGCTGGTTCGTTTGCCCGGCGGGTGCGCCATCACGGTCACACCGGTGCTGAGCAGATCGTTTTCCGTAAGATCGAGGTAAGCACTGCCGCCCCCGAACAGGCGCGGGAAAAACGACTGAAAACCCGCGTTAACCTTGTCGAATGTCTCCTTGAAGCGGATTCGTGATTCGCGGTCCATCTTGCGGATCGCCTCTTCCAGAGTCTCCAGCGCATCGGACAGGTCCTTGTCCTGTTTATCCAGGTAGTGCTTGCGTTCGGATTGCTCTTCGTACTCCTCGACCGCAACCAGGTTGATGGCACCGAGGCGCTCGATCTTGGCCTGCAGCTCCTCGATTCGCGCCTGCCAGGCTTGCTCTGAAGCTTCTTCGGGCAGCTCCTCGATGATCTCTTTCAAGTCGAAGTTTGCTTCTGCCACCTGTTCGCCCAAGCCGTCGCGCCGCACTACGAGCTCCTGGCGATACACTCTTGCCTCTTCATGATTTTTCCGGATCTCTTCGATTTTCTCCGCCTGCTGGCTGCGCGCCTGTTCCTGTTCCCGTATTGCCGCGTCAAGATCGCCAACCTTCTTGCGCGCATCGTGCAGGCGCTGCTCCACCTGTAGACGCCTTTGCAGGAACTCCTCCAATCGTTGCTTAAGCTCGGCGTCCGGCTCGCGCTCACCGACGACCATACGGTCGAGCTCCTCGCGTCGCACCGCCAGCTGTTTTATCTGGCTGTCCAGGCGCGTCACGCTCTGGCGGATCGACTCGCATGCCGTGTGCATCCGCTGTTGCTCGACCTCGAGCTGATGTGATACCTGCTGGGCCTGCGCCACCGCTGCGCGTGCTTGTTCGAGCTCGGCCTGTAGCTGATCGCGCCTCGTGCGCAGGATCTGACGCTGCTCCTCGTGGGTATCGGTCTCGCCCTCGGCTGTGTGCAGCAGCCGTTGTGCGTCGCTCAGGTCGTTGTTGTCACGTTCCAGTTGCAGCTTGACCTCGTTACGCTCCTTACCGATCCGCTGTGCCCGCAGTTGCAGCTGCGTCAGGGTCGCCTCTTTATGCGCCCGCTGCGCCTGGATCGCGGCACGCTCGCGCAGCTGTTCGTTCAAATCGCTGCGGCGACGCTCGCGTTCACTCTCCAGACCCTGTAGCCGTTCCTGCACTCGCGCGCGCTCCTCGGTGGCCCCATCTAACTTCTGATGCAGCTCACCTGATTGCGCCTCTAGTTTTTCTATTTCCTGCTCGCGCGCCAGCATTCCCGCCCGGCTGCCTTGACCGTGTGCGAGCGTCAGCCAGTTGCGCCCCAGCCATGCCCCGGAACGCGTCACGATCGACTCATGCGAGGCCAGCTCGGCGCGCTTGCGCAGGGCCTCACTCAGCCCCTCGGCGACATAAACTCCGCCCAGCAACGGCCCCAGATCGGCTTCGGCCCGTACCTTGTCTAATAACATTGAGGAAGCGCTGGGGGCTGCCTGACCAGGGGCTTGCTCCAGATCAAACACCGCCAGCTCGAGCTGCTCATCGTCGCGCAGACTTGCGGCCACGCGGTCAAGGCCGTTGACACAAACCGCTGCCAGATTAACTCCCAGAACGCGTTCGACCGCCCGCTCCCAACCAGGCTCGACCGACAACACCCCCGCCAGCCGGGGCGCCTGCTCCAGGTTTCTTTGCGACAGCCACGCATTGAGCGCGGTGTTGTCCCGGCCCTCGGCAGCCGCTTGCAGCTCCCGCAGCGATGCCAGGCGTGCATCACAGGTGTGTTGCTCGCCACGCAACTCCTCGAGGCTTCGGGCGAGGTTGATGTCAAGCTCGCGCGCTTGCTTGATGCCGCGCTCGACAGTCTCGAGCTGCTGTTCGGCGTTGCCGCAAGCCTGCTCCAGCTCCGCCGCGCGCTGGCGCAGGCGCTCCAGCTCGATACCGTGCTGGGCCGAGACGATCTCCTCGTTTTCGGCTACCAGCCGTGCCGCGCGCTCCTCAAGCTGTTTCAGATGCCGGCGCAGTTGCTCGATACGGGCATGCTGGATCTCGCGTGCCTTGGCAGGCTCCGCCGCCGCTTCGGAAAACGCATTCCAATCGCCTTGCCAATCGCGCATCGCCTGCTCGGCTCGTTGTAACGCAGCATTCGTGTCCTCTCGCCGCGTCAACGCCTCATTTATGCGCGACGCACCTTGCTCGAGCCCAGAGCTAAGTTCCTTGAGCTGAGCAAGATCCGACTGCAAGTGCTGGCTTGCCTCTTGCCACGATAGGTTGACTTGCTCCAGCTCGCGTGCGCGCTCATGGTGAGTGTCGCGCGCGTGCTGGGTGGCCTGCTCGACCCCGGCGATTTCAGCGCCGATGGAGTAGAACTCAGCTTGAACCGTGTTGAAGTGATCGGTCGCCTCCGTCTGCTGGGTGCGGATCTTTTCGATCCTGGCCTCTATGGCGCGCTGGTCTGCCACAGCACTCTCCAGCGCAATGTCCTGCGCCGCCGTGGCCCGCTCCGCCTCTTGCACCTGCTCGTCCAACGCGCGCCAGCGTAAAGCCAGCCACTGCGCGCGCATCCGGCGTTCCTGCTGTTTCAAGTCCTTATACCGCGCCGCCGCGTTCGACTGCCTGCGCAAGCGCCTTAGCTGCGTGGCCAGCTCACTGCGGATGTCCTCAACGCGCGCCAAATTTTCCCGCGTGTGGCGGATGCGAGTTTCCGTTTCACGCCGGCGCTCCTTGTACTTGGAAATTCCCGCTGCTTCCTCGAAGAATGCCCTCAAATCCTCGGGCTTGGCTTCGACCACGCGAGAGACCATGTCCTGCTCGATGATGGAGTAGGCGCGCGGACCGAGCCCCGTGCCAAGGAACAGTCCGATAATGTCCTTGCGCCGGCATCGCGTTTTGTTGAGAAAATAATCGGAGTAACCGTCGCGCGAGGTTTCGCGCCGAATAGATATTTCCGCGTATCGTGCATACTCCCCTGGCGCAGTTCCATCACTGTTATCGAACAGCAACTCGACCGAAGCTCTGCCGATCGGCTTGCGCGCGCTGGAGCCATTGAAGATCACATCCGCCATCGAGTCTCCGCGCAGATGTTTCGCGGAGGTCTCGCCCATCACCCAGCGTATGGCGTCAATAATGTTGGACTTGCCGCAGCCGTTCGGACCAACGATGCCGATTAGATTACCGGAGACGGGGACAGAGGTGGGATCGACAAAGGACTTAAATCCGGCGAGCTTTATCGTCTTGAGGCGCATTAACCGTCGATTCTGATCCCTGCTTTCCCCAGGAGGGATAAGCTACAATTCAAGGTAACATATGGACGCGTAAATGCCCACCAAACCCAGCAAGACATTACAGACCTTCGATAATCCCCATCCACAACGGGATTATATAATTGCAATCGAGATTCCGGAATTCACCTGTCTGTGTCCAAAGACCGGCCAGCCCGATTTCGCCACCCTTTACCTGCAATACGTTCCGGATCGCACATGCATCGAGCTCAAGTCACTGAAGCTTTATTTCTGGTCGTACCGCGAGCAAGGCGCTTTTCACGAGGATGTGACGAACGCCATTTTAGACGATCTGGTGGCAGCAACCCAGCCACGCTATATGCGCCTGCGTGCCAAGTTTCATGTGCGCGGGGGACTGTATACCACCGTGTTCGCGGAGCACCGTGCACCCGGATGGACGCCGCCGCCGCCGCCGCCGGACTATCTGCCCCACTGGTCGCCGTCGCCCGGATCCATGGGCCCGAGCGAGGCCGCGGCGCCGGCCGCTGCCGCCCCCGGGGCGCAACCGGCAGGCCCGCAGCACGTGCGTGGCACGGCCGATTCTCAGACCGCGGCGCCTGCGCCAGCACATAGCGAAGCAGACGAACCGGTGGACCACGCAGTATTTATCGGCGTGGATCTGGGGACCACCGGCTGTCGCACCGCTGCGGTAAACCGCAAGGGCGATCTCCTGGCACATGCCGAGGCCATCACTCCGGCCCCGCTCCGAAACCAAGACCAGGTCACCCAGGATCCGACCCAGTGGTGGCGCGCATTGAATACCAGCCTCAGCGCCCTTTTGACCAAGATCGATGCGGGCCGGGTACGTGCCATCGCGGTCGACGGCACGTCGGGAACCCTGCTGTTGTGCGACGAGACCGGCCGTCCCATAACACCGGCTTTGATGTACAACGACGGTCGCGCGCTGGCGCAGGCGGAGCTCATTGCCGAGCACGCCGGGCCGCATTGCGGCGCCCAGGGCCCAAGCAGCAGTCTGGCCAAGCTCCTGTGGCTGCAAGAGAAGCACATGGACACCAAGGCGCGCTACGCCCTGCATCAGGCGGACTGGATTGTCGGGCGCCTTACGGGGCTGTGGGGATACAGTGATTACAACAATTGCCTGAAGCTCGGCTTCGACCCGCAGGCATTGCAATGGCCGCAGTGGCTGGTGCAATTGGGGGCCAACACACGGCTCATGCCCACCGTCTACGCGCCGGGACAGGAGATTGGCCGCATACGCCGCAAGGTGGCCGAGTCTTTCGGCCTGCCGGCAGACACCCAGGTGGTGGCAGGCACGACCGACGGCGTGGCCGCCTTTATGGCTGCCGGTGCGCACTCGCCGGGCCAGGCGGTTACGTCGCTGGGCACCACGCTGGGACTCAAGCTGGTGTCAAACACGCCGGTATTCTCACCGCAGCACGGTGTTTACAGTCACCGCCTGGGAAGACTGTGGCTCGCCGGCGGCAACTCCAACGCCGGTGGGGCCACGCTGTTGCAATATTTCGACACCGCGCAGATGCGGGAGCTCACCCCTCAGCTTGATCCGGAAAACTTCACGAGGCTCGACTACTATCCGTTACCCCAGATTGGCGAGCGCTTTCCCGTTAATGATCCCAAGATGGCGCCGCGGCTCGAGCCATTGCCTGCTGACAGTGTAACTTTTTTTCAGGGTATGCTCGAGGGCATCGCACACATCGAAGCGAAAGGCTATCAGCTGCTGGCGCAGCTTGGGGCCCCCGCGCTCACCCAGGTGCTCACTACCGGCGGTGGCAGCGTCAACCCCGCCTGGCTGCGCATCCGTGAGCGCATTCTTGGTGTCGAGACAAAAACGGCGCGCGTCGGGATGGCCGCCTACGGCACGGCGCTGCTTGCCGCGGGCGTGGTCGCCAAGGCATTCGCCACCCACGAGCGCACCGGGACCGGTGGATAGTAGCGAGTGGCGAGAAAAGGCATTAGCAGGCCGTTGAAAAACTATTTTCAGCGGCCTGCTAGCGCGGTGCATGGAGGCACCGCACATCTTTCGAGCACGTAAGTGCTTGAAAGATGGAGCAGAGCAAAAACCGCGCTTTTTGCTCTGCGAGCTGAGAAAGGCCAAGGGCGAAGCGCATCAAGAGGAAGGTCCGGTGGACCTTCCACCCGCTGAGCGAGTTCGCCACGGACGGCGAACGCCGGACTTGCCAGCGCAGCTGGGTGAGCCGGAAACAG
>VRUB01000317.1 GCA_019456345.1 Nitrospira sp.
CATAAAGCCGGGCGCCTCAAGGAGGCCGAGGCAATCTACCGCGAGCTCCTCGCCCGCGAGCCCGAGCATGCCGATGCGCTGCATTGGCTCGGCGTCATGGCCTATCAGTTGGGTCAACACGAGACCGCCGTGGAGTTGATTGGCCGCGCCCTGGCCCTTAACCCAAACTACGTTGAAGCCCACAACAATCTCGGCCTGGCATTGCGTGCGCGCGGTCAAATGACACAAGCCGTGAGCGCCTATCGGCAGGCATTAGCGCTCGCCCCGGACGACCCCGAGGTCTACAACAATCTCGGCATCGCGCTCGCGGATCATGGTGACATTAACGAGGCGATCGCGGCATTTGAGCGCGCAGTGACACTCAGTCCGGATTTCGCCGAAGCGCATTTCAACATAGGTACGAACTTGCTGCTGAAGGGAGAATTCGAGCAGGGCTGGCAGAAGTACGAATGGCGCCTGCGGTCGGAAGAACAGAAAGAACGCAGCGGGACCTGTGATTTTCCCCGACCAAGATGGCACGGCTCCGCGTTCCCGGGAAAAACGCTGCTCGTGCACACAGAGCAAGGATTCGGCGACACCCTTCAGTTCGTGCGTTATCTACCTCTGGTTAAGGAACGCGGCGGGCAAGTGCTGCTGGCGTGCCAGCCGCAACTGCGCCGATTGCTCGAGCGCTGCGGTGGGGTCGATGCCCTGGTCGGCGACCCGCAACAGCCGCTCCAGGATATTCATTTCGATGAGCACGTCGCGTTGGCGAGCCTGCCCGGCATCTTCGGCACCCGCCTGGACACCATCCCCACCGAGGTGCCCTACCTGCAACTGGCGCCTGAGCTCGCTCGAACCTGGGGTGCCCGCGTTGACCCCGGGAATTTCAGGGTAGGCATCGTGTGGGCGGGCTCGCGTGACCCGAACCCCTACCGGTCGTGCACCGTTACTGCCCTCGCGCCACTGGCCGGTATTACCGGCATTCACTTCTACAGCCTGCAAAAAGGGGCCGCCTCCAGCGAGCTGGCGCAACTTCCCGATAATATGCAGCTGACTGACTTCACCGCCGAACTTCGTGACTTTGCCGATACGGCCGCGCTTATGGTGAACCTCGACCTGGTGATATCCGTAGACACTGCTGTGGCGCACCTCGCCGGGGCCCTGGGGCGCACGGTGTGGACGTTGCTGCCCTATGTCCCCGACTGGCGCTGGCTGCTGGAGCGCGAGGACTGCCCGTGGTACCCGACGATGCGGATCTTTCGACAGCCACGAACGAAGGACTGGTCAAGTGTGATACAACGGGTGAGTGCAGAACTGGAGCGTGCAAGTCAACGCGGCCGGCCCGAAACCGCAGGAACGCAGTAGCAAGTAACAAGTTTGAAGTAACAAGTGCCTTTCCTTGCTGCTTGCCACTTCACACTTGCTACTTGAAGTTAAACAATTACCACTTGTTACTTGTTACTTGAGACTTGTTACTTGCTACTCGATGCCCAATGGTCAAAAATTGTCACACGTTTTCAAACCATGACAGAACTCGAGCGTGCCTTAGATCATTACCATGCCGGCCGGCTCAAAGAGGCCGAGGCGCTCTATCGGGAGATCCTCGCGCGCCAGCCCAAGCACCCCGATGC
>VRUB01000318.1 GCA_019456345.1 Nitrospira sp.
GCATTGCCCTTGCGCGTGATGTTCGGCCATTTCTCCGCATATTCGGTATTCAACTTTAGCCACTGATCGAGATCGCCATCGCTGTCGGGCAAAATCGCTTCAACGGGGCATTCGGGCTCGCAGACGCCGCAATCGATGCACTCGTCCGGGTGAATGACGAGCATGTTCGCGCCTTCGTAAAAACAATCGACCGGACAGACTTCCACGCAGTCCATCAATTTGCACTTGATGCAGGACTCGTTCACCACATACGTCATGTCGCCCTTCGCTATTCGAATGTGCCGCGGAGGCCCGCGGCCCGCGGCACCCGCCTTCTCGCCCGTCTATTGCCCACCGGCGCGGGCCAGAACGCGCTTTCGGGCGCGCCCTCGATCACGCTCGGAAACATAAAAGAGTATCACGCCGGTAACTCCATTAAATCTCGTTTTTCGCCTGTTCGATCAATTGGTACAATCCTTGGGCAGGCTGTTCCGTGGGCCGATGGCGCTCAAGATACTGGGTCAATAGGTTGACGAATTCATCGGCGATGGCATTGGGGTCGAGGCCCTTATTTTCTGAACGAAAATAGGCGAAAGCCGAGAAATTTGCGGCGGCGTGACGCAATCCGGCGGCAATTTCATCAACGGGCAATCCGTCTTCATGACGGTCATTGGCGATATTGATGATCTGATTGGCGATCTGTACGCTGAGGGTTTCCTGAGTGTTGTCGGATGTCATGTCCAGCACCTTAAATCAGAAATATGCCCGCTAGATTAAAAGGGGCAACCTGAGCCAGGCCTTCCACAGCTTCTGAGTAGGCATGGCAACGGGCCTGATCACGACTCGTCTTGCCAAGATGCTCTCGAGTCGCAGCCCGTTCCCGGAGTCATTCGAGCCATTCGTCCTGGACTGGATTTCTCGGATAATCCCCTACTGGTCAGCCTTGCCGCCACCGAGGCAGTCGGGCGTTTCCGCCACGCGCCCGCCGCGCCGTTCCCATTCTGGCGCCGTCAACGTGTCCATCGAGAGCGCGTGCACCGGCCCGGCTAGTTCGTCCGCCAGCAGGCCATTGACGCGCTGGTGCCGGCGGAGGCGCGGCATACCTTCGAATTGGGCCGAGACCACGACCAGCTTGAAGTGCGATTCCGAGCCCGGCGGCACGCTGTGCTTGTGGCTCTCGTTGATCACTTCGAGATGGCTCGGCGCCAGTGCCGACTCGACCTTTCGCTGGATGCGTTGCTGTACGATCATCGCCCGACCTCCACGCCATTCCTAACATAGATCGAGACGGGCGGAAACGGAGTAATCGCGCAAGGCCGGCCTGTACATCCCCGACGAGCCGGCTGCCGCTGACTGATACTGCTTCCGATGGGGCTAAATGGTCACGCCTCGAATGTCCGAATCTGGCTACAAATGTGCCTATGGAGGCCGCCGAAACTTGGTCCGTTGTTACCCCGATTCCGGGCGTGACTGCCGAATCGGCAGTTATCGGAGTTCAACGGACCTGAATCGGCGACAATGGTAGTCCGGCTAAATGATCAAGTGCCTCAACGTCCGGTGACAAATCCTCATCTAGTTGTTTTCGGACCTCAGGGGACAAGTCAGACCACTCTGCTTCCGACATTTCCTCTAG
>VRUB01000098.1 GCA_019456345.1 Nitrospira sp.
CACTACTCCGCGGTGGTGACGATCGCCTTCGCCTTGCTGTTCAAGATTTTTCTCGAGGTCAACGACACATTGGGAGGCCCCCAAGGCCTACGTGTTCAGGGCATGAACCTTCTGGGTTGGGAGTTTAATAACAACATCGAAATCGGCGAGAATCTCGAGATATCTTTCTACGTGAATTACATCCTCATCGGTCTGTTGCTATTGGCCGTGACGTTCGCCTTCGTTAAGCGACTGGAACGCTCCTGGGTTGGCCTCAACCTGGACGCCGTCCGTCTCGACGAAACCGCGGCGGCCTGCTTTGGGCTGAACATTTCCCGCTGGAAGATCACTGCCTTCACTATCGGCAACTTCCTTGCCGGAATGGCGGGCGCGCTCTACGCCATGATGATCGGATTCATTGCGCCGACCAACTTTACCTTTGGCGATTCGTTGATCCTGGTTTCCATTGTCCTATTGGGAGGAATCGGAAATCCTTGGGGGCTCGTAGTGGCCACTACGATTCTCATCATCCTACCGGAAAAACTGCAGGCCATCCAGGAGTACCGGTTCCTGCTGTTCGCGGCAATGGTTATCCTGATCCTGCTCTTCCGCCCCGAGGGCTTGTTACCGCGGCCGCTTAGGACATACCTTCCCGGATGGCGGCCGAAATAAACAACTCGACGCAAGACCTTCTCGTTTCCCGCAACCTGACGAAGCGGTTCGGCGGCCTCGTTGCCGTAGAGAAACTGAATCTCGTGGTCCGTTCTAACGAAATCCTCGGTTTGATCGGTCCCAATGGCTCGGGCAAAACAACCTTTTTCAACGTCGTGACAGGAATCTACCCGACAAGCGAAGGACAGACCATATTTGACGGCAAGGATGTTACCAACCTGTCATCGCAAGCAGTCTACCGCGCGGGTATCGCGCGAACCTTTCAGCGATCGCGATTGTCGTTATCGCTATCGATCTTCGACAACATTATGATCGGGAATCATAAGCGGCTAAATCAGGGCTTGTGGTTCAATCTTGTTCGGCGTGCGGCGTTCAAACGACAGTTTGAAGAGAGTTTTACACAGGCACGGGAGCTCGTGAAAGTGTTCGACCCGCCGTTGGCCGATCACATGTTCGACGCTGTCGGAGGACTACCGATGATTGATCGCCGGCGTATCGAGATCTGCCGGGCATTGATCAGTCATCCTAAGCTGCTCCTGCTCGACGAACCGTCAGCCGGCATGACGCACGAGGAGACAACGCAGTTGATGGACGATCTCCTCGAGGTCAAAAACCGCTTCGAGGATTTGACGATCATCATTATCGAGCACGAAATGGGCGTCATAGAGCGCGTTACCAATACCTGCGTGGTTCTGAACTTCGGACAAAAAATCTGCGAGGGAACCTATCGAGAAGTGTCCGATGATAAGCTCGTGCAGCAAGCCTACTTAGGAATCCAATGAGCGCGAAAGACCAAAGCGGGCTGATTGTGGAAAGCGTCTACACTGCCTATGACAAGGCTGATGTCTTGGAAGGCGTCTCCCTGAAGGCCCAGAGCGGTAAGATCACGTGCCTCTTGGGCTCCAACGGCTCCGGTAAATCGACGTTGATCCGCTCCATTTTGGCATTGACCAAACCGAACCGTGGCCGCATCGTTTTCGACGGTACCGAACTAACCGGCCTGCCTACGCACAAAATCATCGGCGCTGGTATCGCCTGTATCCCCGAGGGCCGCAAAGTTTTTGCCAAGTTGACGGTCGAGGAAAATCTCCGCCTCGGAGGCTATCAAGAAAACTCGCGGGAGATTATCAGCCAGCGCCTCGAGCACGTCTACGAGACCTTTCCCGTCCTCCGGGAACGACGGGAACAGATCGCAGGCACTATGTCTGGCGGCGAACAGGCGATGATCTCGATAGGTCGCGGGTTGATGGGCGCCCCGAAGCTGCTGTTGCTCGACGAACCTTCGCTTGGGCTCTCACCGATACTGGTCAAAGAAAATTTCAAAATCATCCAGCGCATCAACGAGCAAGGAATCACAGTTTTCCTGGTCGAGCAGAACGTACACCAGACTCTTGCGATTGCCGATTACGGTTATGTTTTGTCAAAGGGGCGCGTCGTTGCCGCTGGCACGCCGGGCGAATTGGGCGAGACCAGAGAGGTTCATCAGGCCTACTTCGGCTGAAGTATTCGTTCATTGCGACTTACAACGAAGAGGAAGCGCCCGTGACCGCTCCGAAATCAGCGTTGGAACTCACCCGAACTTTAATGTGCTTCAACACCATTAACCCACCCGGTGAGGAACGCCTCTGCGCCCAGCACCTTGGTACTATATTGGAGAACGCAGGATTTTCCATTAGCTATCACGAGTTTGCCGACCGCCGGGCGAGCCTTGTTGCGCGCATTGGCGGCAACATGGACAAACCGCCGCTGTGCTTTACCGGTCATATCGATACCGTGCCGCTCGGGGCGATGCCGTGGTCCACGGACCCGTTTGCCGGAGAGATTGGAGACGGCAAACTATACGGCCGCGGATCCAGCGATATGAAAAGCGGCGTGGCTGCATTCGCGACTGCCGTGTTGCAATTGGCCCCGAGATTGCAAAGCGGTCCCGGTGTCGTGCTGGTCATTACCGCCGGAGAGGAAACCGGATGCGAAGGTGCCTATTATCTGGCGGGCTTGCACGATGTACTCGGCCAGGCGGGCGCTATTGTCGTCGCCGAGCCCACTGCCAATTACCCTTGCGTCGGGCATAAAGGGGCGCTTTGGCTCAAGGCCCAGACCCGGGGCGTTACCGCTCATGGATCCATGCCAGAACGCGGCGTCAATGCCGTCTACAAAGCGGCCCGGGCGATCTGCGAACTGGAGAGTTATGACTTCAACGTTGACCGCCACGAAGTGCTGGGATTACCGACGCTCAACGTCGGCATCGTGCGCGGTGGCCTGAACATCAACTCGGTACCCGACGAGGCCGAGATCAGTATCGACATCCGCACGATTCCTGAACTGGAGCATGAGGCCCTACGCGCGCGCCTTCAAGGATATCTGGGCGACGAGGTGAAGATTTCGCCCATCGTGGATGTCGAAAGCGTATGGACCGATCCTGCCGATAACTGGGTGCAAGAAGTCTTCGCGACTATGGGGCCACTGCTGAACGAATCTCTTGAACCACGGACCGCAACCTTTTTCACCGACGCTGCGGCACTGAAACCGGCATACGGTGGACCACCCACTGTGATCCTCGGTCCTGGCGAACCGGAAATGGCACACAAAACCGACGAGTATTGCATCGTAGACCGAATTGAACAGGCGGTTGAAGCGAACGTGAACATTACGAAACAATGGTGCAAGCTGTGACCCAATCGCTGGTTACTGTTTACATGACTTTTCGATCTTCCTGCTCAAAGCTAATCCGATGAGTACTCGTAAGATATTTCGTGATTATGAGCAGGGGGCTCTGGACAAGCAATACAACAGCCGCGCCGCCGTGCCCAAGCACGCCCAGTACGTCGAGCGCTGGACGCGCGACGGCGACAAGGCATGCGAGGAACTGCCGCACCATCTTGACCTGGCCTACGGTGACAGCGCCGCGGAGCAGCTTGATGTTTTCCCGGCCACGGCTTCTGGCCCGGCACCGGTGCTGGTGTTTTTTCACGGTGGTTATTGGATGAGCCGCGACAAGCGCAACTTCCAGTTCTTGGCGCGGACATTCGTACCCGCCGGTGCCGTGTTCATCACCGTGAACTTTGGGCTGCTTCCGACCGTCGATATGGACGAGCTGGTGCGCCAGTGCCGTGCGGCGGTGGCGTGGGTTTACGGCCACGCCAAGAATTTCGGCGGTGATCCGGACCGAATCCACGTATCCGGCCATTCCGCCGGCGGACATGTGGTGGCGATGTTGATGGCCACCGACTGGGCCGAGTTCGCGGACCTGCCGGATGAGCTGATCAGGGGCGGTTGCACGGTCAGCGGCCTGTTTGACCTGATACCGGTGCGCCTGTGCTATATCAACGAGACGCTGCAACTCACGCCCGAACAGGTCTCGCGCAACAGTCCCATGCAGCTGGCGCCGCTCTCGACCGCCCCGCTTATCCTTGCTTGCGGCGGCCTCGAGAGCGATGAGTTCCGGCGTCAGAGCGCGGAGCTCGGCGCCGTCTGGAACCAGCAAGGAGCGTC
The DNA here is from genome assembly GCA_019456345.1 of Nitrospira sp. Taxonomy (GTDB): domain Bacteria; phylum Pseudomonadota; class Gammaproteobacteria; order Acidiferrobacterales; family SPGG2; genus VRUB01. Next base: position 4,144 of record VRUB01000098.1, read on the forward strand.
GTGTCAGGTGATGGAACGACCGGGATTCAATCATTTCACCATCGTGCACGATCTTTCGGATCGGCGTGCGCCGCTGGCGCAAGCAGTCTTGGCGCAGATGCAGCTGGCCTGAGGGAGGTGCGCTTTCGCGCCCACCAGTATCATCAGTAAAGGTAATTCCATGAGTCTATCCTTTGACCTTTTCTGGTCTTTTCGCAGCCCTTACTGTTACCTCGCATTGCCGCGTATCCTGCAGATACACAAAAAATACGATGTAGAGCTGAAAGTGCGACCGGTTTACCCAATGGCCGTGCGCTCGCCCGATTTCTTCAAACGGGTCCATCCGAGTTATCGCCGTTATCACCTGATGGACTCCCAGCGTGTAGCGGAGTATCTCGACATCCCTTATCGCCGGCCAATTCCGGATCCCATTATTCAGGACATGGAGACCAATGAAATTGCCGCCGAGCAACCCCACATCTACCGGCTCACGCGACTGGGCATGGCGGCGGTGCTGGCCGGGCGTGGCCTGGCTTTCCTCGAGCATGTCTCGCCATTGCTGTGGGACGGTCGCGTGGAAGGTTGGGACCAGGGAACCCATCTCGCTGAGGCGCTTGCACGCGCAGACCTGGATCTCACGGCTCTTGATCGTGATATTACAGCTGACCCCGCCCGCTACGACGCCCTGATCGAGCAAAACCAGGATGCGCATACCCAGGCGGGGCACTGGGGCGTACCCACCACGGTGTTTAATGGAGAGCCTTTCTTCGGCCAGGACCGCATCGAGCTTTTGTTTTGGCGCATGCGTCAGCACGGCTTACGTAAGCGCGAAGACGGCCCCACGTAGCATGGGCACAGCGATCTTCGCCGGCAACGACTGGCTCGGGTTCGACTGGTCTGTCGTGGCGGTCGCCGTGCTGGTGCTGGTCCTCGGCGGAATCGTGAAAGGAGCAATCGGCGTTGGCCTGCCGGTGATTGCCGTCGCTGTGCTTTCCAGTTTTCTGCCGGTGCCGCTGGTGCTTGCGCTCGTCACGCTGCCGATCGTACTGACGAATTTCTGGCAAGCCATACATTCCGGCAATCCAATGGAACCTTTGCGCCGTTTCTGGCCGATGATCGTATTTCTGCTTGTGTTCATCTGGCTAAGCGCGAAGCTCGTGGTAAGCCTGGATCCTCGCGTGCTTTACGCCTTGATCGGCGTGGCGGTAATATCTTTCACCATCACCAGCCGCTTCAATGTAGTGCAGTCTGTGCCGCCGTCGGCGGAGAAGTGGGCGGGCCCACTGGCCGGTACCATCGGCGGTTTTCTTGGAGGGATATCGACGATATGGGGTCCGCCGATGATGATGTACTTCGTGATGCTGCACCTGCCTAAGGAGGCCTATATTCGAGCGGTTGGTCTCGTGTGGTTCATTGCCTCGATACCGCTCGTCCTCGCCTATATCCGACATGAAATCCTGACAGCAGCCACGGCGACAGCATCGGCGCTCGCCTGCATTCCAGCCTTTTTAGGCCTCGCGGTAGGGCAAAAGCTGCGCCAACACATCAACCAAGAGAAGTTCCGCAAGTTACTGCTTGTATTTTTGTTCCTAGTTGGCCTGAACCTGATCCGTCGCGCGATCTCTTGAATCAAGTTGCAGCCAGCAAGTTTACGGTGGCAAATAAAACGTTAGCTTTTTTCTTGCTACTTACTACTTGTCACTTGCGACTTAATTTGTCTCCCTCCAGCTCATTTGGACGCAGTACCGCCAGACCCACCAGGCCCAGCGCCATCACCACGCCCATGGAGGCAAAGGCAAGGCCCCAACCGAGCACGCTCTCGCCGCCCGTCAAGTCCAGCACCCACCCAAAGGCCAACGGCCCGACGAAGGCGAACGCAAATCCCAGCGTCGAGTGCAAAGCCATAGTGGCTCCGCGGTAGCCGGGCGCGGCCGTACCAATTGCACCGGCGGTCACGGCCGCCGACTCTCCGGCCACGGTCACCCCATGAACCAGACAGAGTGCAGCCACCAGCATGTACGAGAGCGCGGACGTGAAGCCGATAAAGGCGCAGAGCACGGCGGAGGACAGCATGACAAAGAAGATCAGACGGCGGCGGCCGAAGCGCATCGCCAGTTCGTTGCCCATTATGCTGGCCCACACACCCAATAGGGTCATGACGGTCGCGACAATAGTCGGGCTGAGCGCGCCCACATCGGCGTTATGTCTTGCCTGCGTGAACACCAGCAGAGCCACCACCCAGGAGCGCATACCGAATAGCTCCCAGTTGTGGACCGCGTAACAGAGCGTGTACGCCATTGCGGAACGATTGCGCAGCACCGGGCGAAAGTCGAGCAATGCAGTTGGGGGGGCATCTGCTTTTTCCACCTTGGCTGGCGCCAACGTCCTGGCCACAATCACGAATGCTGCCAGCGACCCAAGCGCAGCTACGCCAAACGCCCATCGCCAGTCCATCGAGGCCGTGATCGCCCCGGTTACAAGAAACGACGTCGCCACACCTGTACCGAAACCGCCGGTATAGAACGCGATGAAACGCGGTTGTTTGGGCCCTTCGATCCGGTCGCTCAACGCTTTCAGCCCAGGCATGTACGTGCCGGCGAGACTCACGCCGGCTAACCCGCGAAACAGCATCGCCGTCCAAAAGCCCTCGGCAAACAGCGCAAACCCAAGCGCGGCCACGGCGCCAAGCGCGGTCGATATCAGGTAAATGCGCCGCGGATCGATGCGGTCTGTCAAGCTCACCAGGACCGGTACCGACGCGGCATAGCCACCGAGGAAGATCGCCGATATCCAACCGGCCTGTGTGTTAGTGAGCTGCCAATCCCGAATGAAGTCGGGTAACAGCGCCGCGAAGGTGGAAAAGCCGAGCATACCGAGCACCTCGGCACTGCACATGGCCACCACCAGCTGCACAGCGGACATAAACGAATTTTCCTATCGTCGCGATCGCTTGCCCTGACTTTAACACAGGCCGCACAAGGCGGATGAGTTACCTATGACTGAGCGCGGCTCAACATAATTTTCATCCTCGCTATCCCAAGCGCTCTGGAAAAAACGCAGAGAACGCAAAGGCGCAGAAAACTCAGAGAACTCCTAGCGTGTGCGGGAGCTAGAGTGTGATCACGGCCTGGTAAGCAAAACCAACCAGCATCGACCCCGTCAGCCCGAGCACCAGGTACAGAGCGAATACCGGTCGTTTCACCAACGCAAACACCGCCATCGCGGCCGGAATACTGGTCACGCCGCCCGCGACCATGAACGTCAACGCCGCCCCCGGCGCCATCCCCATATCGATAAGCGCCGAAACCATAGGAATGGCCGCGTAACCGTTCAGGTAAGCCGGCACGCCCACCACGGCACTAGCCGGTATGGCCCACCAGTGCTGGTTTCCAAGCGAGGCCGAAATGGTATCGGCAGGCAGATAAGCCAGCATCAGGCTCTCGATAATGAACGCGAGCGTCAGCCACGTGAGCAGGAACCAACCTGTGGTCCGGGCTCCCGCCACAAAAGTCTCGCGCCGTTCCGGGTATCGCCAAAAAGCCCACCTGACGTCGGCCTCGTTCTCGAGCGCGGGGCGCCGGCACGAGGACTCGCCGCTTCGCACGAGCGGATTGAGTGGATTGGCAAACACACCCTGGCGCACGAGCAGGTGAACGATAAACCCGGCGGCCATCCCCATCAGCAAGGCCGCCATCGTTTTCGCCAGCACGAAGGGCAACTCGAAATGCGCGAGCATCAGGATAAACATCTCGGGATCCATCAACGGCGAGCTTATCCAGAACGCCATCACCGGCGCTAATGGCACACCCGCACCCAGCAAGCTCGCGATAATGGGAATAACGCCACACGAGCAGAAAGGCGAGAACGCGCCGAACACGGCCGCGATGACGATCGCCCGCGTCGCGTGCCCACTGAACACGGTCGCGATCTGCCGGTCAATGCCCGCGGCCTTGGCGCTTGCCGCCACCAGCACGGACAGTGTGAGGAATGGGGCAATGAATGCTAGCGATTGTGCGGTGAACACCATCGTCGCGAGTGCTTGAGTGGGGACCACGACTGCCAGCAGCGCGATGAGCCCCGCACTTGTCAGCAGCACCCGGTCCAGGCGACGGACCCGGGTTGTGAATGCCATTGCGAGGGCTTGCGTAGTCATTTCTCAAATCTTTTCTGATATCGCCTAAAGCTCTGAAAGGTTGGAACCGGCCCCTAGAAGCTTATTTGCCGGCACGCTGCCGACGCGCGCTGCTCCGCATCCCCGAGCAACACTCCTTTGACAGGAATGCCATGAGCGCATCCATGGTCTCGTACACCGCCGCACAACGCTGTGTGCGGCCGTCTCGCACCTGCGTGATCAATCCGGCCCAAAGCAGATGGGCAATGTGATGCGACAATGTCGACTTCGGGATCTGCAGCTGGTCCTGGATCTCGCCCACGGAAAGCCCCGCGGGACCGGCCTTGACCAATAACTGGTACGCCGCGAGGCGGGTCGGATTACCCAGTTCGGCAAGACATTTGGCAGCGGTCTCGAGATCCATAGCGCTACAGTAGCGCCACCGTCGCCGAATGTCAACGATAGTTCTAGAATTATAGTTTCTTCGCAGCCTCGCCACATTGGCAACCTCGCGGCGTCGGTCCGAACGCTAGCCTGCATTTCTCACCGGGTATCGTCGCAAGGGCGCGGAGATGCCCGTGGCTACAAGGCGCGCGAGAGAAAATGCGCGGAGGCGTACTTTACCGTACGTTGAGCACGTTTTCTGAGCGCAACGCCGTAGACGCGGGCACGACTCCAGGGATGGACGACTCCAGGGATGGAGGAGGTAGGACCGCGTCGGGAACAGCGGTCGAGGACGACTGCAGGGACGCAGGACGACTGCAGGGATGCAGGACGACTGCAGGGATGCAGGAGCTAGAGCAACGCAGGAGCGGTTGCCGAGCT
>VRUB01000319.1 GCA_019456345.1 Nitrospira sp.
CAGTCGCTCTCGATGATCAGATAGGCGATGACCCAGAGCACGGTCGAGATGGCCGTGGTGATCAGCAGCTTGCGGCCTATGTGGGGCGTCTCGGGCGCGCTCGAGGCGTGGCCCGGCTCCGGCGTCTCGGGCACATTCACTTTCCACGGCAGCACCAGAAAGATCACCACCCACCAGATCATGACGTAAACGAGAATGCCGGTGAACCAATTGATCGTCTCGCTCCTTTCGTTACCGGGAGGATGGTGCGACCGCCTGAAACGTCAAGCTCTCAATGCGCATTTGAAGCAGAAAACCACGAAGACACGAAGGCACTAAGGAACGACACGAAGGAAGTGTACCCTATGCTCACAGGATAAGGCGTTTAATCCCGTCCTTGATAAGCGGCACGTTAAAATTGATCAATAAGCCAAGCCGATGTCCCGAGAGTTTCAAATATGTCAGAATCTGCGCATCAAACACCGGGAGCATATTCTCAACCGCCTTCAATTCGACGACGACACAATCGTCGACTAGCAAGTCCAGCCGCAGACCGGCATCGAGACGAAGATCCTCATAGGTTACTGGAATCGAGACCTGCCGTTGAGTCGGAAGGCCCCGACATTTCAGCTCGTGTACAAGGCACGTCTCATAAACGGATTCAAGCAATCCTGGCCCCAACGACGAGTGAACCTTGAAAGCAGCGTCGACAACTTGTGTCGCAGCCAGTTCCGTTTTGGCTGGCAGCGCACCTCTATTTGAGTCCTTCGTGTTCACTTTGTGTCTTTGTGACTTCGTGGTGAATCTTTTGTCGTGGTGAGTTCGCGTTTCCCGGTCGGTTTCAGGCCTGCTCGATCTCGATCAGCGTCCCGCAGAAGTCCTTGGGGTGCAGGAACAGCACCGGCTTGCCGTGGGCGCCGGTCCTGGGCTCGCCGTCGCCGAGCACGCGTGCGCCCTCGGCCTTCAGGCGGTCGCGCGCGGCGATGATGTCGTCGACCTCGTAGCACAGGTGGTGGACGCCGCCGGCCGGGTTGCGCGCCAGGAAATTCGCGATGGGCGAATCTTCCCCGAGCGGCTCGAGCAGCTCGATCTTGGTATTGGCGAGCGTCACGAAGACCACGGTGACGCCGTGCTCGGGCAGCGCCTCCGGCGCCGAGACTTTCGCGCCGAGCAAGTCGCGATAGCGCGCCGCCGCCGCCGCCAGGTCGGGCACCGCGATGGCGACGTGGTTGAGCCGGCCGATCATGCGTCGCTTCCCATGGCGGGCACTCTAAGCATCACCCGTGCCGTGTCTAGAGCAAGTTCCACTTACGTGGAATCGCACCAGCCCGCACCCCCGCCCGACCACCGCAATGATACTGCCGTGGCTGCTCGGGCAGGGGTGCGGGCTGGTTACGCTTAAACTGAAAGCGCTCTACCCCAGCCGCACCAGGTGCACCTCGGTCACCGGCTTCTTGCCGAGCATGCGCTTGAAGGCCCGGCGCACGGCGAGCCGCGCGGCCTCCTTGACCGCGTCATCGTCGCGGCGGTCGGCCTTGGGCAGGCGGCGCAAGGCGTCCTCGACGCCTGCGGCCACCAGCGCCAGCTTGTCGGCCTCGTCCGCTTCGTC
>VRUB01000099.1 GCA_019456345.1 Nitrospira sp.
CGTCGCGAAGAGCTGATCGGCAACCAAGACCTGTGCCTGCGTCAACCGATTGAACAGCGACGACTTTCCGGCATTGGTGTACCCCACCAGCGAAACCGTGGCGATGGGCACTTTGCGACGCGCCTTCCTGCGGATTGCACGCTGAACCCGCACTTTGTCCAGGCGTCGGTGAAGTCTCCGGATGCGCACCCGCACCAGCCGTCTGTCTGTCTCCAGCTGTGTTTCGCCCGGCCCCCGCAGCCCGATGCCGCCCTTTTGGCGTTCCAGGTGGGTCCAGCCTCTGACCAGCCGTGTCGCCAAATGCTCGAGCTGGGCCAGTTCGACCTGTAGCTTGCCTTCGTGGCTACGGGCGCGCTGGGCAAAGATGTCGAGGATCAGGCCGGTTCGATCGAGCACCCGACAACTGAGGGTTTTCTCCAGGTTACGTTCCTGCACCGGAGTGAGGTCCTGGTTAACCAGCACCAGATTTGCGTCCTCGCGGACGATGGCCTCGCGAATCTCCTCGACCTTACCCGTTCCCACATAGGTTGCGGCGTCGATCCGGCGGGGCCGAGCACACAGCACATCGCAGACCTGGGCACCGGCTGCTTCCGCCAACCGGCGGAATTCCACCGAGTCGTCGTCCCGGCTGTTGCGGGAAAAAGGCAAAGAAACAAGCACTGCGCGCTCCGCCGCAGCGGCGCGCTGGCCTGGGCGGGCTTGCGGATTATTCGTTTCCAGGTCCTTTTTCGGGCTCTTCGTCGCTTTCAAGATTAATTGTCACGGCGCGACTGGGGACGACCGTGGAGATCGCGTGCTTGTAGATCATCTGGCTGACCGAGTTCCTCAACAACACCACGAACTGATCAAAGGACTCGATCTGTCCCTGTAGCTTTATCCCGTTGACCAGAAATATCGAAACCGGAACGTGTTCCTTGCGTAAGGTATTCAAAAAAGGGTCTTGTAGCGCTTGCCCTCTTTGCTGACTCATGGCCGTTCTCCTGTTTTTTTATGTATCGCCCTCAACCGGGGGCATGTATATCTTTATATATATGCTTCCGGATCGCTAAATTTCCAAGACGTCAATGGAAAATTATAACCCGTTGCGGTTCAGTCTGCTGGCCACGTAGCCCACACACGCAGCTTTTGGGTCTTTACCGCCGCTGCCCAGGTATTGCACATCAGGATAGCGCCGCAGCCAGGTTAACTGACGTTTGGCCAGCTGGCGCGTGGCGGCCACCCCTTGCTGAACCATTTCATTATAGCTGACCGAACCCATCAAGTATTGCCACACCTGGCGATATCCGACCGTGCGCATGGAAGGCAGTTCCAGCGTAAGATCGCCTCTTTGTCGTAATCTACTCACCTCCGCCACAAGGCCCCGGTCTAACATAGTGTGGAAACGTCTTGCAATTCGCCGGTGTAACTCGGCCCGGTCTTGCGGGTAAATGCTGATTTTTACCGGCTCATAGCAGATCGGCACCGCGGTAGATCGACCATAGCAATCACTTGGCGCTCGTCCCGTCAGTTCAACAATTTCCAGCGCGCGTTGAATGCGCTGAGCATCGTGGGGATGTATGCGTGCGGCGGCGGCCGGATCCGCCGTTTCCAGCCGCCGATGCAGCGCCGCCCACCCCACCCGGGCAGATTGCGCGCTCAGGCGCGCGCGGACCTCGGGGTTGGCTGCGGGCAGCGGCGAGATTCCGTACTCCAGTGCGTAAAAATAGAACATAGTCCCGCCTACGAGCAGCGGGATGCGGCCAGCCTGCGTGATCTTGGCCATTTCTCGCAGGGCATCCGTACAGAACTCCGCGGCGGAGTACGGTTCGGCTGGATCACGGATATTGATCAGCCGATGCGGCGCGCGAATCCGCTCTTCTGCCGTAGGCTTGGCCGTACCCACATCCATGCCCCGATACACCTGCGAGGAATCCACGCTGATCACCTCCACGGGGAAGCGCTCGCGCAGCGCCAACGCCAGTGCCGTCTTGCCGGCCGCGGTCGGTCCCATCAGAAAGATCGCCGGCTTCAGAGCTGGGCTAGGCATGCCGCGCAGACGGTAATCTGGCCCTACTCGCGCCCGCGCTCGGGGCGCATGTGGGGGAACAGCAACACGTCACGGATCGATGCGGAGTCCGTAAACAACATCACCAGACGATCTACGCCAATACCCTCGCCCGCCGTGGGCGGCATGCCGTGCTCCAGGGCCCGTATGTAGTCGGCATCGAAATGCATGGCCTCCTCATCGCCCGCCTCTTTTTCCGCCATCTGCTGGCGAAACCGCTCTGCCTGATCCTCGGCATCGTTAAGCTCCGTAAACCCGTTGGCAATCTCGCGTCCTGCTACATAGAGCTCGAACCGATCCGCGACCGATGGGTCGTCGTCGTTACGCCGTGCCAGTGGTGAGACCTCCACCGGATAGGCGGTAATAAAGGTCGGATCTTGCAGCTGCGGCTCCACCGTCTTCTCGAATATTTCGAGCTCGATCTTGCCCAGACCGTAGCTTTTCTTGAGCGGAATATCCAAGCGTGACGCGATTTTGCGCGCCGACTCCATGCCCTCCAGCTCTCTGGGGCGGATATCGGAGCTGAAACGCAAGATCGCCTCGCGCACTGTCATGGTCGTGAATGGCTGACGAAAATCGTACTGCCTTCCCTGATAGCTCAACGTCGTCGTGCCCAGCACCTGGCAGGCCAGACCCCGCAACATTTCCTCAGTGAGCCGCATCAGGTCCCGATAATCGGCATAGGCCTGGTAGAACTCCAGCATCGTGAACTCGGGATTGTGCCGCGTGGACAGGCCCTCGTTACGGAAGTTGCGGCTGATCTCGTACACCCGTTCGAACCCGCCCACCACCAGCCGCTTCAAATAAAGCTCCGGGGCCACACGCAGGTACAGCCTCATATCCAGGGCATGATGATGTGTTGTGAACGGGCGCGCCGCGGCGCCGCCGGGAATAGCCTGCATCATCGGGGTCTCCACTTCCAGGAAACCGCGCTCGTCCAGGAACTGGCGGAGGTAATGAACGATCGCCGCACGTATGCGAAACGTCTTGCGCGTCACCTCGTTCATGATGAGGTCGAGGTAACGCTGGCGGTAGCGGATCTCCCGATCGGCAAGCCCATGGTACTTCTCGGGCAACGGCCGCAGCGCCTTGGTAAGCAGGCGAATATCGTCGACCCCGATCGTGAGCTCACCGGTCTTGGTCCGAAATAGGGCCCCTTCTGCCCCGAGGATATCGCCAATATCCCATTTCTGGAACGCCTCGTAGCGCCCCTGCGGCAAGGCGCCGCCCTGCAAGTAAAGCTGGATCTGACCAGACATGTCCTGCAGGTGGACAAAACTGGCCTTGCCCATGATGCGTCGCGTCATCATACGTCCCGCCACTTTGACGCGCACCGGCGCGGCCTTGAGCGCTGCCGCATCGCTGTCCCCATACTCTGCATGCAGCTCGGCGGCCATGACATTACGACGGAAATCCGTGGGGAAGGCATTGCCCTGTGCGCGCAGCTCGGCGAGCTTCGCGCGCCGTAGTGTGATCTGTTCGTGCTCGTTCTCGGACGATAACTTTTCCATTTATAAACAGTATCTTATTAATGATAATTAAGGATTTACTTCATTAAATTCCGGCTTTCAAACTGGCCTCGATAAAGCGGTCGAGCTCACCATCCAATACCGCCGTAGGGTTGCCACTTTCCACCCCGGTGCGCAGATCCTTGATGCGTGACTGGTCCAGCACGTAGGAACGAATCTGGCTGCCCCAGCTGATGTCGGCCTTGGATTCTTCGAGCTTTTGCTGCTCCACCCGGCGCTTTTGCATCTCATGCTCATACAAGCGCGATTTCAACACCGCCATCGCCGCCGCCCTATTCTTATGTTGGGAGCGGCCGCTCTGGCACTGCACGACGATCCCCGTGGGGACATGGGTGATGCGTACGGCCGAATCCGTACGGTTCACATGCTGTCCTCCCGCCCCCCTTGCGCGGTAAGTGTCTACGCGCAAGTCTGCCGGCTTGATGTCGATCTCGATGCTGTCGTCTACCTCTGGATAGGCGAAAACTGACGCAAACGATGTATGCCGACGATGCCCCGAGTCAAATGGGGACTTGCGCACCAACCGGTGCACGCCGGTCTCGGTTCGCAAGTAGCCGTAGACATACTCACCTGTGAACTTGATCGTGGCGCTCTTGATCCCTGCTACCTCGCCCTCGGACAGCTCCATGAGCTCGGTCTTAAATCCATGTCTTTCGCCCCAACGCAGGTACATGCGCAGCAGCATGTTGGCCCAGTCCTGCGCCTCGGTGCCGCCGGAGCCCGCCTGAATATCCATAAACGCATTGACGGCATCCATCTGGCCGGAGAACATGCGCCGAAACTCAAGATTAGCGAGCTGTTGCTCAACATCGCCCAGCTCGTTTGAAATCGACGCTATGATCTCGGTATCGTCCTCCTCGCGCGCCAGCTCGAGCAGCTCACCGGCCTCGTTTAACCGGCCATCAAGTTGAGAAAACACGCCGATTTCCTTCTCCAAGCGAGCGCGCTCGCGCCCGAGTTCCTGCACTCGCTGCGGATCATTCCAGATTTCAGGTTTCTCGAGCTCGCGCTGAAGCTCGGTCAGGCGCTGCAGCTTGGCAGAGTAGTCAAAGGTACCCCCTTAGCTCGCGCGAGCGTTCCTTAAGGTTACTGATCTTGTGAACGAGGGGACTGAGGTCTTCCATGGAGAAACAATGACGCGGTTGGCATGCTGGCTGGGCACAGTTGATCGATGTGTCGGAGAATACAGCATATTTACGTCGATTTCACGGAGCCGCGGCGCCCCGCCGCTGCGCCACCCGACCTTGTCTGGCCTGAAACATGGAGTGTAAGTAGAATTATCAAAGCCGCTGTCAATACGAGCAAGGCGGAGATGACCGATGGAGAGTGCGCGCATGAGTCGCAAGATCGTCAAGACAGAGTCCGAATGGTTAAAACAACTTACGCCGGAGCAGTTTGCGGTTACGCGGGATAAGGCGACCGAGCGCCCCTTCAAAGGCGAGTACCATAGCTGCAAGGATGCAGGGACCTATCAATGTGTGTGCTGCGGAGCCGACCTCTTCAGCTCCGACACCAAGTTTGACTCCGGAACGGGCTGGCCAAGCTTTTGGGCTCCGGTTGATGCAAAGAACATAGACACGGTGGAAGACACCAGCTTGTTCATGCAGCGCACCGAGGTTCTGTGTAACGATTGCGGCGCCCATCTGGGTCACGTGTTTCCGGACGGCCCTGAACCGACGGGGGTGCGCCACTGCATCAACTCGGCTGCGCTTAAGCTTAAGAGAAAGACCCCCTCATAGCCCCCGCCGCCCTCATAGGGCAACGTGTGGAGGCGTGTCAGCTTCCGGGAACTGCATACACCTCGGGGAAAAACACCTCTTTCCAGTCGTCCGGGGCGCGCTTGATTTGTCCCGTGCGCTGCATGAACTTCGCGTATTTCATGATGTGTCGCGGCACGAGCGTAAACTCGATTTCCGGCTTGGCGAGCATCTTGGCCAGAAAATCGACCGATAGCCCGGAGTTGGACTGCTGCACATAGACCTCGGCATTGAAGCGCGAGTCCTTCTTGATAACCTCCATGGCCTCTTGCAAGGCGGCAAAGATAGCCTGGAACGCCCTCGGGTTGGCCGTCCGAAACTGCGCTCGGCTCCACACCATCGTGAACGTCGCAGGGCCGCCCAGTACATCGTAGGAGCTCAGGACCTTGTGTATGGTCGGATCGAGCAGTTCCTGGTACTCATAGGGCGGGCTCGTGAAATGGGAATTGATGCTCCCGTTGCCTGCCAGCATGGTCTCACGTGCGTTGGGGTGCGCCATTGATACCGTAAGGCCATCAAGTCGCGCGTAGCTCTGTGTCCCCCAGACCTGTGTTGCTGCCATTTGCAGAACTACCGCCTGCAACGATTTTTTCACGGCAGGCAAGGCAATGCGGTCCTTGTCGGTGAAGTCCTCGATCGTCGTCACGTTCGGGTTACGCGTATTCAAATACAAGGGCATGGTGCTCAATGCGGCGATACCCTTCACGCCCACTCGCTCCCGGGTCTGGTCCCAGAGCCGCAGCAGCGGTGTAACCCCGCCGGCGGCTACATCCAGGAATCCCGCCTGGAGCGCGTCATTCATCACTTTTCCCGACGGGTATCGATTCCAGGTCACCCGGATGTTGCCGAGGCCGAGCGCGCTTGCGTGTTTCTCGATCAAGAAATTCTGCCGAATTATCATGAGCGGCAAGTAACCGATGCCGTATTGCTGAGCCATACGGATCTGGCGTGTTTCCCCACTTTGCGTTTCCGTGCCGAGCTTCCGGCTCGGTTGGATCTCCACATTAAGGCCGAAGGCGGTGAAGGGGCTGGCCGCCAGAAAAAACACACAGATGCCCGCGACCACACAGTGCGCATAGCGCGGTCTTGGCTTAGCCAAGCGAATTAACGACATGGATCCTCCTAGTTTGTTCTAGCAGCGAAGGGGGAGACGCTTATGCAGTCTGAAAAAAGGCGAGTATAGGTCCGTCATTACTCTACCTATCGTGCGCTCGATCTTGTCACTCGTCACCCGTCACGACCGGTTGCGCTCTCGCAACCGCAGGTGCTGGAGCGGTGGCGTAAGTGTCACGCTAACGTCCAGCCACCGCCGCCAGCTCTCGTGCCAGCTGCTCGATGCGCGCCCCGTTCTCGAGCTTATCACGCCATTGGACCGGGATGGTATCAATACCCAAAAAAGCACCGCTCAGGGCACCGGCCATGGCGCCCATGGTGTCGCGGTCGCCGCCGTGCAGTATGGCGCAATAGATACACTCGCGGTAATCCCGCGGGTGGCGCAAAAAACAATACAGGGCGAACGGCATCGACTCGTGTACCGCAACGCTCAATCCCAGGCTGTGTGTGGCTGTTTCGGGCGCTGCCTTGTGCGCGATCAGCTCGCCAACCTGCTCCAGTTTTCGCCGCATAGCAGCCGTGCGAGAACCACCGACGAGGGTGCGAACAAACGCGCCCACATCGAGATCCGTGCCGGCGGGCCGGGCCGTAACGACGGCAATCGCCCGCGCCTGGATCGCCGCCCCGTCGATGCCGAGCGCATGCGCGTGGGTAACTGAAGCAGTGGTTTCAGCCTTGCTGTAAAGCCCGTTGGATGCATGAAACAAAAGGCCGAGCGGCACGATGCGCATCGCTGCTCCATTTCCGAGCGAGCCTGTTCCACCGTAGAGCTCTCGCGCGGCCTCCTCGTAGCTGATACTGCCGTCGACGACACGCGCAAAAATTGCAGGCGGACCGGGACCATAGCCGCGCCACGGTTCACGTTCGAAGTGCACCCGAAAACAATCGCCGAGGTGCTTGGCATCGACATCGCCGGTGGCGATCAGCGACTCCGCCAGCGCTATCGCCATGGCCGTGTCATCGGTGTAGACCAAGGTATCCACCTCGGCAACATGGGTGCTCAGCCGCTCCTTTTCAGGATAGCGAAAGGCCAGCTCGCCGATGGCATCACCAAGGGCACTGCCAACCATGCCACCCAGGAATTTAGGCAACAGCTTCATGGCTGCAGTATTTTACAATCGTTGAGTAGCGAGAACAGGGCTCTCAGGAGTGTGGCACGGACACGACCGATACCACTGAGGCACTGACCTCATTGTCCGCGCGGTGCGCCACATCTGCGATTTCGTGCTGCGGGCAACGAATTCGCTGACCTTAAGCATGCGCATGTACACCTCCGAGCTTGGTCCAAATAGGGTGCTGTCGGTGGAGGCCAAGTCTACGCTATAATGTCTTACGGTCTGCCACCGGTAAGGAAACACGCAGGAGCATAGGATGCACGACGAACGTCGTTTGGGTCCACGCAGACAATTGGCGTTGGAGGTGATGCTCAACCACCGGCGTCTGGGCTTACAGCTTTGCCACACGCGGGATATCAGCCTCGAAGGTCTCTTCGTCGAAACCAACGAGTTCGAACTGCGCAAGAATGCGCGTGTCGAGCTGGTATTGAAAATACCCGCGAACGCTAAGCCCAAGCATCACCGTGTCAAGGCCAAAGTCGTCAAGGTGGAAAAGCACGGCGCCACTCTCATTTTCTACAAGCTCGACGAATCGACCTACACGGCGTTGGTGGATCTTCTCTACCCCGCCGAGTAGCCCGCCAGACACATCGGTAATTACCCGCTGTCTTGGGGCACTCGCGCTGCGCGCTGATGCCGGCGGCCGATGCCGCGTTTCGGTGCACGAATCAAGCTATCAGTCCCTGTGCCCGGCTCATACGCGCTGACGCGACGACCATCAGCTCCGGTTCAGTTGCGTCCCTTGGGCACGGGACGACCCGGCGCAATGAAAGGAATGGCACGCGGGGGCCGTGCGGGTGCTGCCGGGGCCGGTGGGGGTGGTGGAGTCGGGGCGACCCCCGTTCGCCGCTCTGTGCGCCGCCCCTCGCCGCCGACGATCACCCCTCGCCCGCCCGTCGCTGGCGCTACTGAGCCCCCGCCCTGATCCGGCGCCGATTTGACCTCGGGCTCGGACGGTTTCGACTTCGTGAACTCGGTAACGCCTTCGTCGGGATTGATGGTCTTTTCCTTCACCACGTCCATCCCGGGGGGCGGGGGCTTGTCCTGGTAGGTGACGTTACCCGCTTCATCGACCCATTTATAGAGCTTGACGGCGTGCACAGCCAATGGGGTAGCTCCTAATACGATTATGGCCACCAACAAATAACCAAGAAATTTCGTGTACATACGATCCATTCCCGCCTGCGACGCGGTCAGTATAGTCTGCCTCGACATCTGCCCCCAACCCGCGCTAGCAGACTGTTGAAAACTATTTTCAGCAGCCTGCTAGAGCGGTGCAGGGAAGCACCGCACACTTTTCAAACACGTAAGTGTTTGAAAAGTGGAGCAGAGCAAAAACCGCGCTTTTTGCTCTGCGAG
>VRUB01000320.1 GCA_019456345.1 Nitrospira sp.
CCCGCTTATCAAAACGCGAGAACGCGCCCAAGCGATGCTGCAACATGGCAGAAAAGGCACCAGCGCGGCAACGAATCGCCCGCGCTGGGTTTTGATCATCACGGCAGCCCTGACGCCAGAGCAGCTGGTAAGCAGAGAACAGGTTAGCGCGATCGGTGGCATTGTCGATCGCGGCGGGCGCAAGGCTCGGCGAATTGGCAGCCACGCCGTAAAATGTGGATCGTTCCTTGAGCAGGCGCGCGGCAACTCCCCTGTTACCATTGGTCTCGTCCCAGGCGGCCTTGGGAAAGATCGGCGCTGCATTTTGGTGGCAAGTGGTGCAGATGGCTCGACGGGCGTAATGTACTTGCGGTTTGCCTTCCGGCCCGTAGTTGGTAACGACTTGAAACTCGAAGCGAGCTGCGCTCTCGTTATAGCTGATTACTTCGATAACCTGAGCTTTTTCTTGATAGCCAAGAAATAGGCGGTCCTTTAATAGGATAGGTCTGACGCGGGTGGTGCTTACTGGCTCCGTATCTACCGCCACGATCACGCGCGGATACTTGAAGAATTCTGGTGCGGCGGTATTTCGCTGCAAAGATCGGCCCAGCGGGACCAGCACCTTTTTCAGGGTTGAGTACCCAGACCGTTTCCGTGGCAGCTGTTGCTCGATGCGCTCGATCAGCCGGGTGAACGGAAACGGTAGGTCATAGGCGCCGTTGTTACTGAATACAATGTCGAACAACGAACGACCTACCGGCGGCGCATCGTCGCCAGGATTGTCTGGGTCGATCACCCATGTTGGCGAATAAGCCATATCACCCGAGCCCAATCCCGCCGACAGACGCCCAAGCGTTTTTTCCGGATTGAGGTGGCGCGCTAGAAACGCTTGCACTCGGGTGGCGGCATCCTCGTGGACCGCGCGTTGGTAGCGCAGCGTTGCGCCGCGGGCAAGGTTCTTGTTGGGGTTATAGGCGTTTGCCAGATAGATGCCATCGCCGATTTCCGGATCATCGAAACCATGATAGGCATCCGCGTATACCTTGAGTTCGACCGGCCACGGTCCATCCTCGGCGCCACGCGCCATGCGCTTACAGGGATCGGCCAAGGTCCAGTCGTCTTTGCCGGCGGCCAGCACCAGTACCGGTACCGTGAAACGTCCGCTCGCGGTGTAGCGACAACTCGGACTCACGGCGACCGCGGCTTTGAACTTGTTCTCAAACAGAGAATGTGCACCGGCCTCGCTAACAACACTTAAGGATGCTGCATAGGCCCAGCCCATGACGCCGATGCGCTCAGGGTCGACATAAGACAAGGTGGTGAGATAGTCGAGTGCGCCATAGGCATCGAATGTGCGTCCGCCAACAACTTCTCGATTCGACCATTCAAGCAGCTTCTCGCACACGCCAACCGCCTGCCGCGTAAAGAAGCTATTTACGAGCAGCGCCACGTAGCCCCAATTGGCGAGCTGTCGTACCCATTCGTGTTGGTAGCGGCGAACCCCGCGGCAGTCGTGGATCATGACGACAGCGGGAAATGGTCCCGCTCCTTCGGGCTTGGCGATCAATCCGCGTAACGCAGTTCCGACGCGCGGTTCGAGTTCTAC
>VRUB01000321.1 GCA_019456345.1 Nitrospira sp.
GAAGTGCCTGGAGCGGGCAGCTGATTTACTCGAACAACATCGCGCCGAGCTGATGGCGCTTTGTGTACGTGAAGGCGGTAAGTCTATTGCCGATTCATTGGCCGAGGTGCGTGAGGCGACGGACTTTTGCCTCTACTACGCGGCTACCGCCCGTCGCGTTTTAGGGGCGATGGCCATGCCGGGGCCGACCGGTGAGAGCAACGAACTCGGTTTGCATGGGCGTGGTGTGTTCGTCTGCATCAGCCCGTGGAATTTTCCGTTGGCGATCTTCACCGGACAAATCAGCGCCGCGTTGGTCGCCGGCAATACGGTGATTGCGAAGCCGGCGGAGCAGACCGCGCTGGTGGCGGCGCGCATGGTGCAGTTGTTACACGAGGCCGGTATTCCAGGCCCAGTCCTACAATTTTTACCCGGTGACGGTGCTACCGTCGGTGCCCGGCTGGTGGCCGATGATCGCATTGCCGGGGTAACGTTTACCGGCTCGACCGAAACCGCGCGCCTCATCAATAAGACTCTCGCCCGGCGTGCGGGGCCCATCATCCCCTTTATTGCCGAGACCGGTGGCCAGAACGCAATGATCGTCGATAGTTCTGCCCTGCCAGAGCAAGTGGTGATGGATGTGTTGGCCTCTGCGTTCGCCAGTGCCGGGCAACGCTGTTCGGCACTGCGCGTGCTGTTTATTCAACGAGACGTGGCCGCCCGTGTTATCCGACTATTGAAGGGTGCAATGGCCGAGCTATCCGTCGGCGATCCGGCCTTGCTCACGACGGACGTCGGCCCCGTCATCGATGAGCCGGCCAGGCGGTTGCTTGAAGCGCACGCAAAGCGTATGCAACGCGACGGCAGGCTTATCTATGAAGTAGCGCTGCCGCCCGAGACGGCGCATGGGACCTTCTTCGCGCCACGCGCCTATGCGCTCGATTCTTTGAGCCGGTTGGAACGAGAAGTCTTCGGCCCGGTACTGCATGTCATCAACTATTCATCCAATAAGTTGGATAACGTCATCAATGCCATCAACAACACGGGCTACGGTCTTACCTTGGGCATCCATAGTCGTATCGACGAGACCGTGCGCTACATCCAACAGCGCGCCCATGTGGGTAATACCTATGTCAACCGCGATATCATCGGTGCCACCGTCGGTGTGCAGCCATTTGGTGGGGAAGGTCTATCGGGCACCGGTCCCAAGGCCGGCGGGCCGCATTATCTACAACGCTTCGCGACGGAACGCACCGTAACGGTGAATACAGCCGCCGTCGGCGGTAACGCCAGCTTGTTTGCCATAAGTGGCGAGGAAGGATAAGCCCCGGTGGTTCGAGTCCCTGTTTCCCGATGGCATGGGGAGCTAGCGGCAAAAAGTGAGCCCGAGCGAAAAGCGAAAGACGTCGCTGTTCCCGAGATGGTGAAAATCCGCTCCGACGCGTTTCGGATGGGCTCAAGCAAGAAGGACCCGGATGCACGAAAGGCCGAGTTCCCGCAACACGAGGTAAAGTGAGGCAAGATCAATCTCGTAAACTCGGCGACTCATCGACATCGTTAGGCGGGTATCAACATCACCAGAAGGATACGAACATGTCTAAAAAT
>VRUB01000322.1 GCA_019456345.1 Nitrospira sp.
CCGCTTGCAGGGCTTGGTAGACGGTGTTCACGCCGCTGCGGGTCTTGCCGTAGCGCCTGGTCTCCTGCACGGCTAGCTTCTGGCGGACCATCTGGATCTCGGCCCGGACGCTCTGGACTAAGCGGCTCTGGTCGGTGTATTTGGTAAGGAGTTCGTGTTCCTTGAGCTCCAGCTCGACCAGCCTTGCCTGAAGGTTGCTGATTACCAAAGGGTTATGGTCGACCTCTTCGTCCAGAGGGACGGTCTTGGGCGTTGTGGCCACCTGATGGCGAAGCTGCCGGAGTCGGTTCCCGGTCTCGGCCTCCTGGCTCAGGGTCTGATTCAATGCGGCGCGAAGGTCAGCCGTTTTTCCGAGGACGAGGGTTCGTTCCTCCTCAAGCGAAGTGAGGTTGTGCTCTTTCTTAAAGGCTTCCAGGTTTTCTTCCGCCTGTTTCAGTTTGCTTTCCAAGATTTGGGATTGCTCCTGGAAAAACCCGTAGGATTGAGGGCTTTTGTGGACCTCAAGGTGGCGGTCGAGATAGACGCTGACCAGGCTGTTGACTACCGTGGCTGCCATGTCCGGGTCCTTGTGTGTGAACCTGACGTTGATGACATCGGATTTCCTAACCCCCTCGACTTCGATATTTTTCCGAAGCCTGATTACCGCTCTGTGCAGGGGAGATTCTCTAGCGTCCGCGGTTTGAAACAGACCGCCCAGAAACCCGTGGCCTGTCCTGTCGAGGTCCTTGTAAATGACCGCAGGTCCAAGGGACTCGGCCACCTTTTCGGCCAGAAATCGGCTCCTGAGAATCTCGATCTCTGAATTAATCTGTTCCTCCCGATTGAAGCTGATGACCGGGTTCGAGGTGCCGCCCGCGGGGAGGGTCGGCACGTAGATATTTTCCCTTCCGATCTTGATCAGGATCTGGGCGGTGGCCTCGTAAGTTGGCCTAACCACGAAGGAGCCGATCGCAACAGTGCAGACGGTGATCCCGAAAAAGAGCAGGATCTGGAATTTTCGTTTGAAAATGACGTGGAGAAAATCTCTGAGGGACGTGCTTGGGCTTGTTTCTGGCTCCATCGCCTAATCCTCCGTCTTACCCGAACGCCGACCTCTTCTCTTCTTGCCTTTCTCGTACCTCACCCCACCGACCGCACGTCGGCGGCATCCAGTTCGATCGACGCGGCCTGCTGGATTAGGTTGATCGCCACCACCAGACGCGCACGGTCCCCTTTGCGGACCAGGACCCCGCGAATCCCGGCAAGGGGCCCGAGCACCACCTCTACCTCCATCCCTTCCTTGAGATACGGATGGGGATCAAAGGGGAGGGTGCTCGTGACGAGCTGGCGGACTGCCTCGATCTCGTGATCCGGGATCGGGGTCGCCTCGCCATTGATCCCCAGGATCTGGACCGCCCCGACCGCTGTCTGGACGGTCAGGCGGTCCTGATACTGAAAGCGGGCAAAGCAGTAGCCCGGGAACAGCGGAAAGCTCACGGTTTTCCACCGATCTTTCCATCGCCGCCGGCGGTCCGTGAGTGGGAGAAACGCCTCGATTCCGCGGGAGGTGAGCTGCTGGTTCACCAGCTTTTCATGCCTGGAG
>VRUB01000323.1 GCA_019456345.1 Nitrospira sp.
ACACCTTCGTTTTCCAATATCTCCTTCACCGCCGCGGAGACGTCCTCGTCGTCGCGGCCGATAAGCCGTCCGCCCATTTCTACGATGCTGACGCGGCTGCCGAAACGGCGGTACATCTGGGCGAACTCCAACCCGATGTAGCTCCCGCCAATGATCACCAGATGCTCCGGCAGGAAGTCCACCTCCATCATGCTGGAGTTGGTGAGGTAGTCCACGTCGTTGACGCCGGGCATGTCGGGGATGTTCGCGCGGGCGCCGACGTTGAGGATAATCCTCTCGGACTCCAATACTTCGCCGTTGACCCGGACCGAGTTGGCGCTCTCCAAGCGACCATGGCCCTCGTATACCGCCAGGTTCGCCATGTTCTTGAGCCAGTTCGTGACGCCCTCGTTGGACTGCCGCACCACGCCATCCTTTCGGGACTTGACCTGCTTCATGTCCACCGCGATCGGCCCGTCGATCACAACGCCGAAATCCGCACCTCGGTGGGCCATATGGGCGGCGCGGGCGCTCGCCACGAGCGCCTTGGTCGGGATGCAACCGACATTCACACAGGTGCCGCCGAACAGTTTACGCTCGATGATGGCTGTCTTCATCCCCTCTCGCGTCATTCGCGCGGCAAGCGACGGTCCGGATTGGCCCGTACCGATGATGATCGAGTCGAATTTTTCCGCCATGATTGCTCCCTTTTTCTGGAGGCGCTACCCCGACAATCGAAATAGCCTAAAGGAATTGGTGTGTAGATCGGAAATAAATTTGGTGCCCCGATGGGCTTTGGCTGAGATCTGCGTCACGAATGTCTGTTCTGGGTTAGGAACGGTACTCGGCCGCAGGCCGTTGGCTCGCGCGAAATATGCTCGACAGGTTCCTGGCGCTTGCCGAGACAAGCTACGTCGCGGCCTTCGACATGGCGGCGATCCATGGCATGGCTCAATTCGGCCAGGGAGTATGGCCGCGTCCCGACAGACCCTCGATTCAAGCCTCTTGTTCGCCAAGCCGGCCTTCCGGAAGAAGCGGTTCTAATGTAAACTCGTCAGGTGGCTTCTGGACTCCACGCTCCGACCACAAGTCTGCTGCGCTTGGAGGAGAAACAAATTGGGACGAACCAAGCGTTTCAATATTTCTCTCAAGCGGGTTTATGATATGGCTTGCGAAACGGACGGTCTGCGCATTCTTGTGGAACGGCTCTGGCCACGCGGTGTGTCGAAGGACAGGGCGTCTATCGACCACTGGCTGAAAATGATCGCACCGAGTCCGGAGCTGCGTCGCTGGTACGGTCACAGACCAGAGCGCTGGGCCGAGTTTCAGACACGCTATCATGCCGAGCTCGATGCGAACGCTGAGGCTGTTCGCGCGCTCCAAAGGCTTTGCGAGGCGGGGCCCGTTACCTTCGTCTTTGCAGCTCGGGACACGGAGCGGAACAGTGCTGTCGCACTAAAAAGATACCTTCTCGGTGACCGTACCGACTAAGATATCGCTCTACCTTCCAACGCCGGTTTCGTTGCACGATCTCCTGGTCCTGGGTCCGACGGACCGGCAGGCCGCCAACCAGCTGCGTTGTCCGGGACCGAAGGGTTATCG
>VRUB01000100.1 GCA_019456345.1 Nitrospira sp.
GCGGACATGGTCCACCTTGATGTTATGGATAACCACTACGTTCCGAATCTGACAATCGGTCCGCTGCTGTGTGAGGCGTTACGCAACTTTGGTGTGACCGCCGACATCGACGTGCATCTCATGGTGAAACCGGTCGATCGCATCATACCGGATTTTGCCAGCGCCGGCGCCAGCTATATCACCTTCCACCCCGAGGCCACCGAACACATCGACCGCTCGCTGCAGCTCGTGCACGAGCAAGGCTGCAAGGCTGGATTGGTATTTAATCCGGCGACGCCACTCGATTATCTTAAATATGTAATGGACAAGGTCGATATGGTGCTGCTGATGTCCGTCAACCCCGGCTTTGGCGGCCAGCGGTTTATTCCCGGTGTGTTGCCGAAATTGCGCGAGGCGCGCGCCATTATAGATCGGAGCGGGTCCGCAGTTCGCCTCGAGATCGACGGTGGCGTCAAAGTGGAGAATATTCGCGAGATCGCCGAGGCCGGCGCCGACACCTTCGTGGCAGGCTCGGCGATCTTCGGGACCAAGGACTACAAGGCGACCATCGATGCCATGCGCACCGAGCTGGCGAAGGCAACCGGATGAATTACGCCGCGGCGATTGTCGCGTGTCCTGGTGGGTTAACCGCAACGACAATATCAACCAGTTAGGCCCGCTCCTTACTCCTCAGCCATCACCCCTCACAGTGCAATACACAATGACTGGCCGTTTCACAGGCCCCTTGGCCGTGAAGGTAGTGATCATCGACCTTGATGGCACCCTCATCGATACGGCGCCGGACATCGCGGCGAGTGCCAACGACATGCTGCACGAGCTGGGTATGAGCACGGTTGACCACGAAACCGTTGCCACCTGGATTGGCAATGGCGTGAGCCGGCTGGTGAAGCGCGCCCTGACCGGCGACATGGACGGCGAGCCGGACCCGGCGCTGTACGAACGCGCGTACCCGCTGTTTTTCAAGCACTACGCTGAGCGTGTGTCGCGCGAAAGCCGGCCCTATCCTGGGGTGCCGGGAGCGCTTGCGGATCTACGTGATGGCGGCTTCCAGCTCGCCTGCATCACCAACAAACCGCAGGCCTTCACGCTGCCGCTGTTAAAGGACCTGGGGTTGCGCGACTACTTCGAGCTCGTCGTCAGCGGCGACAGCCTGCCCGCACGCAAGCCCGACCCCCTGCCGTTACTCTACACCTGTGAGCACTTCGGCATCACGCCGGGGCAGGGGGTGCTGGTTGGGGATTCGGCCAACGATACCCGCGCGGCACAGGCGGCGGGGATGCCTGTAATTTGCGTGACATATGGTTATAATCAGGGCATCGACATACGGGATCTGGAGCCCGATGCCGTTATCGATTCCTTGGATGAATTGCCGAACTATATCCGGCTAGCTTGATCAAATATCCGCCCATGTACACCGCTGGAACGTATGACGTAAACAGGAGAAACGCCCGCTGGCGATGGCGCAACCCGGCCACTCGCTAGAAAGCGTCTTTTTCCGTTTACGTTGTAACCCAGTGGTGATTCATGTCCTTATCAAAATCTGAATTCGATCAATACGCGGCGCAAGGATTCAACCGCATTCCCCTGATGCGCGAGGTCCTGGCGGACCTTGACACGCCGCTCAGCACCTACCTCAAGCTGGCCAGCGGCCCATACTCCTATCTGTTCGAGTCCGTGCACGGTGGCGAGAAATGGGGCCGCTACTCCATTATCGGGCTGCCGTGCCGCACCGTGGTGCGCGTGTTTAGCAAGGAGATCACCGTCGAACGCGACGGCGAAGTCGTGGAGCGCGAGATTGTAGACGATCCGCTGGCTTACATACGCCAGTTCAAGCAGCGCTACCACATGCCCGAGATCCACCACCTGCCTCGCTTCACCGGCGGACTCGTTGGTTACTTCGGCTATGAGATCGTGAGGTTCATCGAACCGAGATTGGGGGAGCTGGCCAAACCCGACGAGATCGGCGCGCCGGACATATTGCTGCTGGTCTCGGACGAGGTGGTGGTGTTCGACAATCTTGCCGGCAAGCTGTATGTGGTGATCCATGTGAACCCGGCGATCGAGGACGCGTACGATCAGGCGTCGCGGCGGCTCGATGACCTGGTCGCGCACCTGCGCGATGCAGCGCCGGTACCGGCGGCACCCGCAACACCACAAGAAATCACGGAAACCGACTTCGTGTCCGGTTTCAAGCGTGACGCATTCGAGGCCGCGGTGGAAAAGTCACGAGAGTACATCCGCAATGGCGATATCATGCAGGTGGTGCTCGCGCAGCGGTTGTCGATCCCATTCGACTGTGCGCCGCTCGATCTGTACCGGGCGTTGCGTACCCTCAATCCTTCTCCTTATATGTACTTTTTGGACCTCAAGGACTTCCACATCGTGGGGTCCTCCCCGGAGATCCTGGTGCGCCTGGAGGAAGACCTGGTGACGTTGCGCCCCATTGCCGGCACGCGCCGGCGTGGTCGTGACGAGGCCGATGATCAGCGCCTGGAGAAAGAGCTGCTCGGTGACCCCAAGGAGCGCGCGGAGCACCTGATGCTGATGGATCTCGGCCGTAACGACGTCGGGCGTGTGGCGCAGACCGGCAGCGTGTGCGTGACGGAGAAAATGCTCATAGAGCGTTACTCTCATGTTATGCACATCGTGTCCAACGTGACGGGCAAGCTGCGTGACGGGATGGACGCGATAGATGTCTTGCGCGCCACGTTCCCGGCCGGTACCGTCACCGGCGCGCCCAAGGTTCGCGCGATGGAGATCATCGACGAGCTCGAGCCCGTGTATCGCGGCGTATACTCGGGCGCGGTGGGTTATATCTCGTGGTCCGGCAACATGGATACGGCCATCGCCATCCGTACGGCGGTGATCAAGGATGGCCGGCTCTACATTCAGGCCGGGGCGGGTATCGTTGCAGACTCGGTGCCGGCGTATGAATGGAACGAGACCATGAGCAAGGCCCGGGCGATTTTCCGCGCCGTCTCGATGGCGGCTGCTGGTTTAGATCGAGCAGCGAGCGCCAAGTAACAAGTGTGAAGTGGGAGCGAAATGCGTAAGAAGTCCAGGCGTAATTCCAAGTATCCCCTTGCTACTTGAAACTTGCTACTTCGCGCTAGCGGAGCATGCGTATGTTATTGATGATTGATAATTACGATTCGTTCACATACAACCTGGTGCAGTATCTGGGAGAGCTGGGCCAGGATGTCCGTGTCTATCGCAATGACCAGATAACGGTCGATGAGATTGCCGGGCTAACGCCGGAGCACATCGTAATCTCGCCGGGACCGTGCACACCTAACGAGGCGGGCGTGACGGTGGCGACGATTCGACGCTTCGGCGGACAGATCCCCATTCTGGGTGTGTGCCTCGGTCACCAGGGTATCGGCCAGGCCTATGGCGGCAAGATCGTGCGCGCCAGGCAGCTTATGCATGGCAAGACCTCCATGATCCACCACAACGGCCAAGGGGCGTTCGCGGGCCTGCCCAGCCCGTTCGAGGCGACACGTTATCACTCGCTGGTAATAGAGCGTGATAGCCTGCCGGCGTGTCTGGCGATCACAGCATGGACTGAGGATGGGGAGATCATGGGCGTGAGGCATAAGGAGCTCACGGTCGAGGGGGTACAATTCCATCCGGAGTCTATATTGACCGAGCACGGGCATGCATTGTTAAAGAACTTCTTAGTCGCAAGTGCGAAGTAGCAAGTAGCAAGGGAGAAACGGCTACTGGAGACCGCTTTAACTTGTTACTTGTCACTTGAAGCTTGTATCTGCGAGCGGAGCGAGCCATGGACATTCAGACAGCGATACGAACGGTATGCGATCGGCGCGATCTGAGCCAGGAACAGATGCGCGCGGTGATGCGCGTAATCATGACCGGTGAGGCGACACCGGCGCAAATCGGCGGTTTTCTTGTGGGGTTACGCATGAAGGGGGAGACGGTCGAAGAAATCAGCGCAGCGGCCGAGGTGATGCGCGAGCTTGCTACGCATGTGGGCGTCAGCGGTCCCCATGTTGTCGATACTTGCGGTACCGGCGGCGATGGAAGCAATACCTTTAATATATCGACCGCCAGCGCTTTCGTGGTGGCGGCGGCCGGTGGCAAGGTCGCCAAGCACGGCAATCGCTCTGTCTCGAGTCGCTCCGGCAGCGCCGACGTGCTCGAGGCCGCCGGCGTAAGTCTTGATCTCACGCCGGCGCAAGTCGCGCAATGCATTGATGAGGTCGGAGTAGGCTTCATGTTCGCGCCCAAGCACCATGGTGCGATGAAGCACGCCATCGGGCCCCGGCGCGAGATGGGCGTGCGCACGATATTTAACCTCCTGGGCCCGTTGACCAACCCGGCGAGCGCACCGCACCAGATGATCGGCGTATTCAGCGGCCAGTGGGTAGAACCCCTGGCGCAGGTGCTGCAGCGACTGGGCAGCGAGCATGTACTGGTGGTGCATGCCGAAGACGGGATGGATGAGATCAGCATTGAGACACCGACCCGCGTGGCTGAGCTCAAAGACGGCGCCATCACTACCTACACCGTGAGCCCCGATCAGCTCGGCTTCAAGCAGGGCAAGGTGGCGGATCTTGCCGTCGAGAGCGCCGAGGAAAGCCTGTCGATAATCGAGTCGGTCCTCAATAATCAGCAAGGCCCGGCGCGCGATATTGTTGCCCTGAATGCCGGCGCGGCCATCTACGCGGCCGGCCTCACTGACTCGCTCAAGGCGGGTACGCGCAAGGCGCTTGAGTGCATCGCCAGTGGTGCGGCGCGCGAGAAGCTGCAGGCGCTTGTGGGCCTGAGCCGCAAGCTCGCCGGCTGACGCGCTAATGCACAGCACGCCGCAGATATTGCAACGGATATTGGCGCGCAAGGCGGAGGAAGTGGTTGCGCGCGCCGAACGCGCGCCGCTGAAAGCGCTGAGCCGGCAAGTGGAAACGACGCCGACACCGCGCGGTTTTCTGCCCGCGCTGCGCGCGCGTGTGAGTGGCGGTGGCACGGCCGTAATCGCGGAGATAAAAAAGGCCTCCCCCAGCAAGGGGTTGCTAGTCGCCGACTTTCACCCGGCCGAAATAGCGCGTAGCTACGAGCGCCACGGCGCTACCTGTCTCTCGGTTCTGACCGATACTGACTTCTTTCAGGGCGCCGACGCCCATTTGCGCGAGGCGCGGCAGGCCTGTTCGCTGCCGGTGCTGCGCAAGGATTTCATTATCGACGTCTATCAGGTCTACGAGGCCAGGGTTATTGGTGCTGACTGTATCCTTCTGATCGTGGCGGCATTGGGCGATCCCCACATGCGCGAGCTGCTGGCGGTGGCGCACGAACTCGGTCTGGACGCGCTTGTCGAAGTACACGATGAGACCGAGCTTGATCGAGCGTTAGCGCTCGATGCGCCCCTTATCGGGATTAATAATCGGGACTTGCGTACTTTTCAGGTGAGCCTGCAGACTACTTTCGATCTTCTGGACAAGATTCCTGCCGACCGCCTCGTCGTGACGGAGAGTGGCATACAGTCCGCGGGCGATGTGGCGCGTCTGCGTGAGCGCGGTGTGAACGCGTTTCTCGTGGGCGAAGCGTTTATGAAGGCCGCCGATCCTGGCGCTAAACTGGAGCAGCTATTTTTCAACAGCGGTAGCGAGTAGCGAGTGGCAACTAGCAAGTAACGAGCGACGGCTATGAACCCGGAATACGGTTAACGATTCACGAATCAATGAAAGCAACCATTAAATGGACGGGTGAGGCGAGCTTCGCCGGCCAGGCGGACAGCGGCCACACGGTGATTATGGACGGTGCGCCGGAGTTTGGCGGCCGTAACCGCGGGATCCGGCCGATGGAGGCGGTACTCATTGGCCTCGGCGGGTGTACGGCCTTTGATGTAATAAGCATCCTCAAAAAGTCGCGCCAGCAAGTTACGGACTGTGTCGCCGAGCTTGAGGCGGAGCGCGCCGATACCGCACCGAAGGTCTTCACCCATATTCACGTACATTTCGTTGTCAGCGGCACGAGGCTCGATCCGAAGAAAGTCGCGCGTGCCATCAAGCTTTCTGCTAACAAGTACTGTTCCGCCACCGCGATGCTCGGCAAGACCGCCGAGATTACGCACGACTTCGAGATCATCGAGGGCCCGTGAGTAGAGCACCCACAGCCCACTCAAAGTTCCACGAGCTGATCCGGGCGTACTATCATGCGTGGTTCCGCTATCACCCCGAGGCGGCGGTGGATGCCGGTGTGCCCGGTTACGCGCATCTGTTGACGCCCTATGGCGAGCAGCGTAAGGGCGCATTGGTGTATCTGAACGACGAGCTCAGGATGAGCCTGGAAGAGCTGGATCGTACCGGATTGACGGACGACCAGAAGATCGATTTCGACGTCCTTTACGGCGCGGTGTTACTGGAGAACCAGTATTTGCTGGAGATCGAGCCCAAGGCGCCGGACCCGGGCAAGCTGTTGCCGGTCTACGCCATCTATCAGCTCACGATTCGCCCGGTTGAGGACTTTGAAGCGGCGTTGTTGGCGCGCCTCAACGCCATCCCGGTGCATCTCACAGGAGCGCAGGACCATCTACGCCCGCAGGCGAAGCGAATTCCACCGCTGTGGCTCGAGTCTGCGGCAACCGCAGCGCTGCGCGGCGCTGACTTCCTGCAGGCACTCCCCACACAACCGCTGGTGGCAGCGTTCGCTGCCAGTGCCAAGAGGAACAAGCTCGATGCAGCGATCAACAAGGCCGGTCGCGCGTTAATCGAGTACGCTCAGTTCCTGCAGCGCGACATCGCGCCGCAGGCCGAAGGCGAGTTCGCGTGCGGGCAATCGTATTTTCACAACATGCTGCGCTACCGGCACTTTCTCGATATCGAGATCTCCGAGCTCTACGCATTTGGCGAGCAGTTATTTGCTGAGACGGAGCGCGAGCTCAAAGATGTCTGTAAGAAGCTGTACGGGCATGTCGACCTGGCCCGGGCTACGCGGGAGATTCAGGCCGACCACCCGGACCAGGACAAACTGCTGGCGACCTATCGCCAGCAGATGCAGGCCGCACGCGAGTTTGTTTCAGAACACGACCTCGTAACGCTGCCCAAGCAGGAGCGATTGGATGTGGTGGAGACGCCCATCTTCCTGCAACACCAGATCCCGTTTGCCGCTTACTCAGACCCTGCGCCCAACGATGCCAAGCAACAGGGCTACTATTATGTGACGCCGCCTGCGGACGAGGAGCAGCTGGCGGAGCACAATTATGCCGGGCTGATGCACACTTGCGTGCACGAGGCCTGGCCGGGCCATCATCTGCAGTTTGTGACCGCCAACCTGAACGAGACATCACGTACGCTTCCGCGCTTGCTCAATGCGTCGGCGACACTGTATGAGGGATGGGCGCTTTATTGTGAGCAGCTCATGCACGAGCAGGGGTTCCTGAGCCGCCCGGAGCAGTGTTTCATCCTGTTGAAGGATCGGCTGTGGCGCGCGTTGCGAGTCATGATCGATGTCGAGATCCACACACGCGATGCCGGCGTCGATCAGGCTGCCGACCGCATGGCCGTTCATCTGGGTTTCCCCAAAGAGCAGGCACTGGCGGACCTCAAGTGGTATACGCAGGCGCCGACGACCCCGATGGGCTATGCGACCGGTTGGGCGCTGATCAACGCGCTGCGCGACCGCCTGCGGTTGCAGGACCCGAAGATCGATCTCAAGTCGTTTCACGACCGCGTGTTGTCCGCGGGCTCGATCGCGCTCCCGCTGGCTATTAAAAGGGCCTTTAGCGAGCGCATGTGGAGTAGCGTCAAGACCGCAGTGTTCGCCAATGCGGTCGGCGAGGCCGCGCAATAAGAAACGATACTCTCCGCTTGGCTTGCATGCCGCTTATGCGCGGACGTCGGGCCGGTGACAATCTGAGCGCCCGATCGCCGGTCTAGGCCGGGTATCTTCTTGGTGTTGTGACTAATGCCACAGATGCGGCCGTGCCTCCTGCTCGCCTTTGTGACTAATGCCACACTTGCCCGTGTACCTCAGGGCAGCGTCGAGTAAGCTTTGGATACTGCTCTGCTTGAACGGCGACGGATGTGAGAGACCCCGCATCAAGCCGGCGAGCAGAAATCAGCGATACGGCGCTTATGCCCGAGGAGGACCGCGATGACTTACCAAGACCAACACGATTACTCGAACCCAAGCAATGCCGAGGTCTGCTGTGCCTGGGTGGTGGCGGCCACGGTGCTGGGCGCCGTGTTTTTGGTGTCTTTTCTTGGCGGCGTTATCACGATTTAGCGCCGGCGATGGCGCGCTTTCTCGCCGTGCCTGCGGGTGAGGGCCGAACCCTGATGGAGTATGCCTGGCCTGAGCTCGTCGGTCGCGCGCAGCGCCCTTGCGAGCCGTCGCGTCAATCGATGAATGTGGACCGGTTACCGGGTTCCGGCAATGTAATGCTCGAGCTGCTCGATGACGAACTTCTGCTCGGAGATGATGGCCTTGACGACATCCCCGATGGAGATCACGCCCACCAGCTTACCGTCCTCGATCACGGGCAGATGGCGGATGTGCTTATCCGTCATCAGCGCCATGCACTCGGCGACCGACTGCTCGGGAGTCACGCAGACGACGTTTTCGCTCATGATCTCCCGTGCCGGCGTATTCTTGGACGCTTTTCCTTTTAGAATGACCTTTCTGGCGTAATCCCGTTCGGACAGAATTCCGGCCAGCTTGTCCCCGTCGAGCACCAGCAGGGCCCCCACATTCTTCTCCGCCATCAGCTTGAGGGCGTCGTAGACTGGGGTGTCCGGGGTGACCGACCAGGTTTCTTGGCCTTTGATTCGAAGCAGTTCACGTACAGGTTTCATGGCCTGCCTCCCAGAGAATGAGTGGCGAGTAGGGAAAAGCTAT
>VRUB01000324.1 GCA_019456345.1 Nitrospira sp.
CCTCCAACAGTTGGAGCACCAACCGCTTGAGGCCATCCAGGTCCAGAGCCTCAATATCTCGGGGCGACCCGGTCATAGCCGGATCGAATCACAAAACCCTCCGATTTGGGAATCCCCCAAATGAAATAAATTTCGCCCGGACTTTTGCCCCTATTACCTAAATTACCTAAAAATCGGCCAACCTATTGATACAACATGTCTTATCGCGAAACTAAGAAAGTTGGGCTGGCGAATGCCGCGCCGATTCCGCCAATCGGCACTGGACCCGCCGGGACGCGCGGTGGCATGCTGGGGGTGCGGCGACCGGCGCCTGGGCGTAATTGCGGCAGGTCGTCTGGTGCTTTGGCCATGGGGCAACAAGGAAAGTTACTGATGAATGTGTCGACGCTGAGGACGAAGGACGCGGATGCGAAGAGCGCGGCGGTGCAGGCGCGGATCGACTTGGCGGCGGCGCATCGGCTGGCCGTGACCCATGGCTTCCATGAAGGCATCTTCAACCACTTCACGCTGGCCGTGCCGGGAACCAACGACCGGTACTACCAGATCCCGTTCGGCCTGCACTGGTCAGAAGTGACGGCAAGCGCGTTCATGGAGGTCGGCTACGATGGCGCGCTGCTGGCGGGGACCGGCGAGATTGAGCGGTCGGCCTATTGCATCCACGCCGCGATCCATCAGCTGGCGCCGGACGCGGCCTGCGTGCTGCACACCCATATGCCCTATGCGAGCGCGCTGACCCGCCTGAAGGACCCGCGCATTCTGCCGATCGGCCAGACCGAGCTCGGGGTAATGATGGAGACCGCTTACGACTCGCTCTATACCGGACCCGCCTTCGATCAGGCCGAGGGCGAACGGCTGGTCGGCGCGCTTGGCGACAAATCGATCCTGCTGATGGCCAACCACGGCGTTCTGACGGTCGGCGGCACGGTCGCGGAGGCGTACGACCGGCTCTACTACTTGGAGCGCGCGGCCCAAGTGCAGCTCTATGCCATGTGGACCGGCCAGCCGCTGAACCCGCTGCCCCAGGATGTCATCGACCAGACCATCGAAGCGTTCAAAACCGCGCCGAAATATGCCGGCAAGCCGTACGCCGAGCATCATTTCGAAGCCTTGAAGCGGTTACTCGATCGACGCGAGCCGGACTACCGCAACTGACCGATCGCTAGGCCCCATGTCGGACACGGTCTCCAGCCGTCGGTCGGCGGGTCGCTTTGGGGAAATCTGAATGTCCGAGGAAAGCATCTTGGCCGCGTTGTCGGTCGACAATGCGCGCGCCCATGTCGAACATATCATCTACCAGATACCGTCCAGGTTGGCGATATCGGACGAAATCAGGGCGTTGACGGTCTGTCCCGGGTGGAGTGCGGATCGGTTCCTCGGTCTCGGTCTCCAAGAATTAATTTTTACAGCCTGAGCCGGAAACGGACATAGCACGCCTGGCACCTCGGCATGAGTCGCACGACCGCGTGGCAACGGTGGGTGGCAGGGTTGATATCGATCGCGTCGCGTCTCAATGGAGTGGTTGCTCAACCCTATCGTCGACCGGCATGATCCCGTTGGGGAACCAATGAAAAAG
>VRUB01000325.1 GCA_019456345.1 Nitrospira sp.
TTCGCGCTGCGCATCGAGCGAGTTGAAGTCCTGCTCGAGGCCCTCTTCGGAGGATTTGCGGGTGTAGATCGCGCAGCGGGCGGCGGCCTTTCCATTCGCGCGGTTACGCATTGGCCTGTTCCTCGGTGCTGAAAGGTTTCGGTTTTCGCTGCAGACCGAAGAAGCGTGGCCCGGACCACTGCGTTCCCGTGATCTCCCGAGCGATCGCCGAGAGCGAGCGGCGGCGTTGGCCATTCCATTCGAACCCGTCCTCGAGCACCAGCACGTCATGCGTCTCGCCGCGCCATTCACGGACCAGCCTCATGCCAGGCTTCATGCGGATCGCAGGGCTTCCGGACAAGTCCCCATACTTCCCGAGGTCCTCGGCGATGCCCGCCAGCTTGCGCTTCTGGGCGGTCGTCAAGCCGCCATAGACCCTCTCCTGGAGCTTCCAGGCGATCGCCAGGACCAGCAGATCTCGCCTGATATGCAGTGGCGGATGCGAGCGGTAGAGCCGCCGCCACTCGCGCCGCAGGCCGGCCGTATCGAGATCGGCAAGCGCCACGAGCTTAGCGGCCAGATCCGCGACGGCAACAGTGCGCTTCGCCAATACGTCGCTCAAATTGGCGCTCATTCCCCGGCTGCTTCGATGCGGTAGCGGCTCGCGCCGGCCTCGACACTGCGCTCGATCTCATAGCTGCGCTTACGCAGGCCTGTGAGCGCCGCGCGGACGCTATGAGATTGCCAGCCGGTGACCTTCGTCATCTCGGACATAGCGGCGCCATCGGGGCGTGTCAGCAGCGCCAGAAGCTGCGCCTGTTTGGTCCCGGGGCGGATGGCGGTGTTCGAAGTTGAACCGTTGCGCTTACTACCACCGTTTTGCATCTTATCGGTCTCGGCACCAGCGGCAGCGCGCCCCGCCTTCGTGACGATGGGCTTCTTGTCCTTGCCTCGCTCGATGACGAAGCCCCGTTTAACGAGGCTCGCGAGCGTCGTCTTGAGGGCGCCGCCCTTGAGCTTGACGTCGTCGGGCATTGGCAGGACCGCGCCGCCACGGCGGGCCGACGCGGCCGTGAGTATCTTCTGCTGGTTGGGGGTGAGCTTTGACATCTGGACCTCCGTTGGCATTTACGTCGCGTTGATCGCGGCGCTTCCACCACCCGAAGCCCCGTCGGTGGGGCCGATCGGGGCGGCGGGCCGGGAGATGGCCTGCCTGAGGTCGTCAGCCATGCATGCTTGCCGTTGCGGCGAAGTCCAGTCCTTTCAGCGTGATCGTGTCATCGACGCATTCGCCGGTCCGTCGCCTTCGGGCGTCACGACGATGATCATCGTCTCGGCGACCGCCGCGAGCTTTCTCGCGGCGCACTGAAGCCGACGTGCGCAGGATGCATAGTCCGGTGCCCGAAGTTCGGGCGATTGACCTTCGATGGCTGCTTCAAGCGCGTCTTCGAGGACTTCCGTCGCCAATGTGGACAAGCGGCGGGTTAGTTCCTTGCGATCGTCATCCATTAGCCGCACCTCACGTTCGGCACGGCCATGCACGCTTGCCGTGGCGGCGAAGTCAACGGTCGTTCGGTGAACCTAGGAGA
>VRUB01000101.1 GCA_019456345.1 Nitrospira sp.
ATTGCGAACGACATTGACCGGGAAATCGAGGAGGATCTGCAAGAGGTCGCAGTGATCTTCGTTCATGCAGAGGCGGAAGACGAACCGCGGCGGGACAAGCTCGTTGCCACCGCCGTAAAGAATATTAAGTGGCTCGCCAACAAGCGCGGATTGCGCAACGTCGCTCTGCATTCTTTCACCCATCTTTCTACGAGCAAGGCCGATCCAGAGTTTGCGCAGGCACTGCTTGAGGATGTGGGGAAGCGGTTGCGAAATACGGGGTACAGCGTTTGGCTAACCCCTTTCGGCTACACTTGTGAGTGGGACTTGTCGGTTTATGGTGAGTCGTTGGCGAAGGTGTTCAAGTCGTTCTGAGACACCATTGCGCTTGCGAGACATTGTAGAAATTTATGAGGCAGCAGTGCGATGAGTCCTATCTGGCGCGCGCTACTTTGACGGAGTTACGTCCTGCCCGCTTGGCCCGATACAGCGCCGCATCTGCGCGAGAAAAGAAAGTTTTGTCACTGTCTTTACTCGCCAATGAGGCGACACCCATGCTGACCGTGGCCATAATCGCGTGCTGGCCAAACATGCAAGCCGCCCCCTCGACATTCTTACGAATGTGCTCGGCAAGGACTATGGCGCCCCGTCGGGCAGTACTGCTGAGCAGAATCGCAAACTCATCCCCGCCGAAGCGAGAAAAGATGTCTGTTTTGCGCAGGGACTGTAACACGCAATCAGCGACGGCTTTGATCAAGTTGTCCCCCATTTCGTGGCCGTACTCATCATTGACGATTTTCAGACCATCAATATCCAGCAGCACCAGCGAGAGCGGTGTTTTGTGACGACGTGCGAGAGAGGTTTCGCGTCGCAATGCGGTTTCTATGACGCTGCGGTTATACACCCCGGTGAGTGGGTCGGTCAGCGATGCCTGGAATGCGTTCTTGTACTGCAACGCATTGCGTAACGGATAAACCAGACTGGAGAGCAGAAACTCGAGCAGCGCCGCATCCTTGTGTGTGAACGGCTTTCCGCGGGAGAAGGTCAGCTGTCCGAGCTCCTGATTTTCAACGATCAAGCGGAAGGTACGCGTATACCGGGCGCTACGACCAACCGTGAGGTCGATATCGCGGCTGCGGTTGCAGTAATTGATGCTACTGTGCGCTACGGTAGCGCTGACTTCCCGTGAGAACAGGCGGGTAAGTTGCTCCAACTCGAGCGTTGTTTGCAGGACAGCCACCGTCCTGAGCGCCTTGTTAAACCGGTCCTGGCTGCTGTTGCCGCCGGTATCTTGGGCTTTCAATGCAGCGATCTTCTGTACCAGCCCGGCATTCTTGCCGGAAAAATCGACTATTTTTGCAGTATCTGATTGGCCTGTCGTGCGCAACATGGTCGTCGCTCCCGAGACGCCCCAGTTAGGCGCGGCGAATTTTTGAGTCCCACTAAAACAACAAGTTAGACGATACAATTCATCCTGTCCAGTAAAATGCCGGGCTAATTATCTGTCTTTATGCTCAATCTTCGGTAGCGCCTCTGGCTGGGAATGGCCCAGACGCCTTCGTACAGGGCCCCGTGAGCGCCGGGGCAGTGCGATCGTGTACGCGGCCGACGGCCCAATCGAGGCGTGCGGCGCGTGCCTGACAGGCGCAAAGCGCGACACAAAGCCCTGTCGCTGGCATACCAACGACTCAGCGGCGGGGGCCGGCGGTTGGCCGCGGTGTTGTTGACGCTGCGCGAACGCTGCCGGCAAAACGGCTCGCGAGGCGGAACCGCATCTTGGGGAACTACGCGCACACCTCTTGGAATCATTATTCGTGGTTTACCGCGCGCAATGCTCGTGTCGTGACGCCTGAAAAGGTCATCGAAGCTGCGGATCCAGCGCTGTAGCGGGCCTGCCAAATGCGGCGAAGCCAAGTTGGTCGTTGAGTCTGCGTATTGTCGTGGGCGGCGGATCTTCGCTGGTTTCGGCCTGCCCCGTCGCATCGGCACGGTATGAGCGCACTTGCACCCCACGCCGCGTTTCGCATAGGAAAACCCTGCCCGGCAAGCGGGTAAAAGCGCACCGAGCACGCCCGATGGCGCAGTTGCTATATAATGGTCGTGGTGCAGCCGAGCTGTGCCGCGCTTTGGCTGATTGACGACCTCGTGTCGACGGCGTCAACCTGAATCCTCAATAATGAATTGTCCCCAGCTTGCCAACGAGGAGCAACAATGAAACGCCAGAGTCAAGCAAAGGGTAAGCAACCTTCTGCCGAGGTAGCCAAGTACGTCTATTCCTTCCGGAAGGGGGACGGGGAGAACAGGGCGTTGCTCGGGGGTAAAGGGGCTAATCTGTGCGAGATGACACAGATCGGCTTGAACGTTCCGCCTGGTTTCGTCATTACTACGAAAGCCTGCCTCAGCTATCTGGCGGCGCCGGACAAGGGTTTACCTGCGGGCCTGATGGATGAGGTCCGCGCTCACATCGTTAAGCTTGAGCAGGCCACCGGCAAGGGCTTTGGAGCAAAGGACGATCCGCTGCTGGTATCCGTGCGTTCGGGATCCGCGATCTCGATGCCTGGCATGATGGACACGGTTCTTAACCTGGGCCTGAACCGCGAGACCTTGGACGGGCTAGCGGCGCAAACCGGGAACCAGCGGTTTGCGCTGGATTCTTATCGTCGATTCATCCAGCTATTTGGCAAGATCGCGCTGGATGTGCCGGACGAGCGATTTGATGAGAAATTCGAGGCCGTCAAGAAACACGTGGGTGCGGCTGCGGACGTCGATTTGAATGCGACGCATTTGAAAGAAATCTCTGACCTGTTCCTGGCCGTTGTGCAAGAGCATACCGGCCGGCCATTTCCTCATGATGCCTACGTGCAACTGGAGATCGCCATCCAGGCGGTGTTTGGCTCTTGGATGGGTAAACGCGCCGTGGACTATCGGCGTGAGTTCAATATTACCGAGGACATCGCCAGCGGAACCGCAGTGAACGTGGTCAGCATGGTATTCGGAAACATGGGCAATGACAGCAGCACCGGCGTGGCCTTTACGCGCAATCCTGGCACTGGGGAAAACAATTTTTACGGAGAGTACCTGGTGAATGCGCAAGGCGAGGACGTGGTGGCCGGTATCCGCACACCCAAAGCCGTGCAAGAGATGGCCACCGAGATGCCGGACATGTACCGCCAGCTCGAGGAGCTGCGCAGCAAGCTCGAGCGCCACTATCACGAGGTGCAGGATTTCGAGTTCACCATCGAAAAAGGCGTCTTGTACTGTCTACAAACCCGCTCGGCCAAGATGAATGCGGCCGCGATGGTGCGCACATCGGTAGAGATGGAGCGCGAAGGTTTGATTAGCCGTGAGCAGGCCCTGTTGCGCGTCGAGCCGGATTTGCTGGAACAGCTTCTGTACCCGCGCATTGACCCGAGTTCCACCGAAGAAGCCGCGGCACATGGAATCGCAGCCTCACCCGGTGCAGCATGTGGCCGAATCGTATTCGACGCTGACACCGCTGAGACCGAAGGCCGGCTAGGCGAGAAGATTATTCTGGTACGCGAGGAAACCAAGCCCGAGGACATTCATGGCTTTTTTGCCGCTCAGGGGATTCTCACCAGTCGCGGTGGCAAGACGTCGCACGCGGCGGTCGTCGCTCGGGGGATGGGCAAACCCTGTGTCGCCGGTGCCGAGGGGATCAACGTCGACACGCGTGCCCGTGTCGCCTATGTGGGAGAGCATGTCTTGCGCGAGGGTGACACCATCACGATCGATGGATCGACCGGTGCTGTCTACGTAGGCGTAGTCCCCACCGAGAAGCCGGAGTTTTCTGCCGAGCTCGAAACCCTGCTGGCATGGGCCGACGAGACCGCGCGACTCAAGGTGATGACCAACGCCGACACGGCGGAAGACGCCCATCGCGCCTTGAAATACGGCACAATGGGTATCGGTTTGTGCCGTACAGAACGCATGTTCAATGCGTCCGATCGCCTGCCGATAGTGGTCGAGATGATCTTGGCGGAAACCGCGGAGGAGCGACAGTCGGCGCTGGACCGCCTATTGCCGATCCAGCGTGCCGATTTCAAGGAGATGTTTGAAGTCATGTCGCCGCGACCGGTTACCGTGCGGCTGCTGGATCCGCCGATCCACGAGTTTCTGCCAACCGAGCAACAGCTGGTAGAGGAGATCGATCACCTGCGCAATCTGCGCGGCACCGTGCAGGAGATGGTTGGGTTAAGCGATACGGTAAAGCTGCTTGATCCGGATCATCCGGATGACAGCGTTGAGTCTTTGGAGAAGCTCCAGGTCATATTGAAGAAGCTGCAGGATGGCCGTATCGACGAGAAGTTGATCGCCCAGAAAGAGACCATTCTGCGAAAGGTGCGCGCGCTGCAGGAGATCAACCCAATGTTAGGTCATCGCGGCGTGCGACTTGCCATCACTTATCCTGAAATCTATCGCATGCAGATCCAGGCGATCCTGGAGGCAGCAGCCGAATGTGTCAAGGAAGGCATCGACGTTCACCCCGAGATCATGGTTCCGCAAGTATGCACGGCAAAGGAGCTGGAGTTCGTCGAGAAGTTCGTTGTAGAGGTGCATCGTGATACCGAACGTTCCTATGGCGTGAAAATCCCGTTTCACTTCGGCACCATGATCGAGGTGGTACGCGCATGTCTGCGTTCGGACAAGCTGGCGCGGATCGCCCAGTTCTTCTCTTTTGGAACGAATGACTTGAGCCAGGCGACATTTTCATTCAGTCGTGAGGATGCGGAGAACAAGTTCCTGCCGCTATACAACAAGATCGGCATCCTGCGTGACAATCCGTTCGAGGTGCTGGACGTGGAAGGCATGGGACGGTTGATGGCGATCACCGTAGAGTGGGGCCGCAAGACTCGTCCAGACCTGGTGGTTGGAATCTGTGGCGAGCAGGGCGGGCATCCCGAGTCGATTCGATTTTGCCATCACATCGGGTTGGATTATGTCTCGTGCTCGGCGCCGAGGGTGCCGGTTGCGCGGCTCGCCGCCGCCCGCGCCAAGCTATTGGAGAATGATTACCACTTGGATTAGGAACGCCTGACGGCTAGATCGCGGGTAAATCAACGGAGAAGCAATTTCGGCCTTGATCGAGGAGGCCCAGATGATCGCCTCGTCGATGGTGCGCAGTTACTTGGAAAACTCTTGCATGGTGGCTGCGACGGACTCGTCGTTGGCCGCGTCGTCGCTTACCAGCGGCTGTGGCACCCTTGCCGTGCTTCGACAGCGCAGCACCTTCCAGTATCCGAACAGATTCGCGCTGCGGATATTTACGACGTCGAGGTGGGTTTTGCGCAAAAGGTCGTCGAGCCCGACGTCGGGGTGAAAGCCCACGAGCTTGGCCAGCGGCGACACCAGGCCTTCCAGTACCCTGATGAGGGGATTCTGGCTGCGGAAGTGATTGACGATAAAAATCTCCCCACCCGGCTTGCAAACCCTGCGCATCTCCGCCACCAGCCGAGTCGGGTCGGGGGCCACGGACACGACATACATCGCGACCACTTTGTCGAAGCGGTTTTCGGGAAACCGTAAGTCCTCGGCGTCCATTTCCAGCACTGCATGAACCTGGGCAAGGCACTCGTGCTCTACGCGCTGTCGGGCTCTGGCCAGCATCTCCGCCGAGATGTCGATGCCGGTTACGCGTACATCCTGTGGATAAAGCGGCAGCGACAGGCCGGTGCCTACTCCTACCTCGAGAATATGATCGCCGGGCCGGCACCCGAGCGCCTTGATAATCAGCTTACGCCCGGGATGTAGAATGGGACCAAAGACGGCGTCGTAGATGCGGGCATACCGCCGATACGCGGCTCGAACGGCTTCGATTTCCATCAAATGACCTCCCAGAAGTGGGGGTGGGTGCTTCTTTTCTGTCCCGTGCCGAGTATTTGTCGACCCAGCAGGACGCCGCAAACCTCCTCCATGGGCTTACCCGGCATCCCGCCAGCCCAGAATGGTATTTATCATTTTCCCAAGTCGGATGGAACCGGTCTAGCGCAAAATTTTGCGCTGCGCGCGAAAACCCGGCAAAAATACGGGCGATCGAGCCGCCTAGATATTATGCAACAACGCCGCACCACGGCCCCAAACAAAGCGGGTGCAGGCCGTCCGCATGCATGAGCGCAAAGCTTGTCGTCATGGTGCCGGCAAACGCATTACTGCGGCTGACGTTATCGCATCTTGACCCACCCGGCCCCTTACGCGCATGCTCGCCGGTCCCCAAAAGGTGGGCCATTGCCGGGCGCATAATTCCCAGGAAGGTGGGCCGTTTTCCCCAGTGAGCGAGACGATGCCAACAACGCGCGCCAGCGCCGACGTACACGTACCCAGCCGCACTCTTGTGGCTTTGCGCCCTATCATCGGTTTCCTCAAACCTTATTGGCTAAGAATAATCTTCGCTCTGATCGCGCTCGTGACCGCCGCGGCGACCTTGCTCGCCCTCGGGCAAGGGGTTCGAGTGCTGGTGGATCGAGGTTTTGCCGGGGATGATCCCCAACTCCTGAACCAGATGTTGGCCGCGATGCTGGCGCTGGTCACGCTCGCGGCGGTTGCAACGGGAGTGCGTTTCTATCTGGTTTCATGGCTTGGCGAGCGTGTCAGCGCGGACATACGCCGGGCCGTATACGACCACGTGTTGAAGCTCAGCCCGGGGTTCTTTGAAGTCACGCGCACCGGCGAGGTTCTGACCAGGCTCACCGCGGATACCACGGTTCTGGAGACCGTCGTCGGCTCGTCGATGTCACTGGCGCTGCGCAATCTCTTGCTGCTGATCGGCGGGACGGTGATGCTGGTGGTGACGAACCTCAAGCTGACCGCGCTGGTTTTTCTTGGAATTCCAGTGGTCGTGATGCCGATCTTGTTCTACGCGCGGCGGGTGCGGCATCTGTCGCGCGCCAGCCAGGACCGCCTCGCGGATGTCGGCGCCTATGTGGACGAGACACTGCATGGCATCCGGACCGTACAGGCCTTCGGTCACGAGCACATCGATCGGCGGCGGTTTGGCGCGCGCGTCGAGGACGCCTTCGCTACCGCTGTGCGCCGGATTCGGCAACGAGCGCTGTTGACCGGGCTCGTCATCCTGCTGGTGTTTGCCGCAGTAGGGATCATTCTATGGGTTGGTGGCCACGATGTATTCGCGGGAAGAATCAGTGCAGGTGATCTTTCGGCCTTTGTCTTCTATGCCATTCTGGTGGCGATTGCGGCCGCCGCCATCAGCGAGGTGATCGGTGATCTGCAGCGGGCGGCCGGGGCGGCCGAGCGTTTGCTCGAGTTGCTTCGTGTCGAACCGCAGATTTCCTGTCCGCCGGCCCCGGTAGCGCTGCCGCTCCCCGGACGCGGCAGTTTGCGGTTGGAGCAGGTGTGCTTCTCATACCCGTCACGCCCGGAGACCATGGCGCTCGACAATTTCTCGCTGGCAGTCGAGGCAGGCGAAAAGATAGCGCTCGTCGGACCCTCGGGCGCGGGGAAGACCACCGTGTTCCAGCTGTTGTTGCGATTCTACGATCCACGCAGTGGGCGCATCGTGCTTGACGAGGTTGAACTGCGAGACGCAGACCCAGCAGAAATCCGCGCCCGCATCGGTGTAGTTCCGCAAGATCCGGTGATATTTGCGGCTGATGCCTGGGAGAACATTCGCTACGGCCGGCCGCAGGCAACGGATGACGAGGTGCGCCAGGCGGCAGCGGCGGCGCACGCCACGGAGTTCCTCGAACGGTTACCTCAGGGGCTAGGCACTTTTCTCGGAGAGCGTGGCATCAGGCTTTCCGGGGGGCAGCGCCAACGCATTGCCATCGCGCGCGCAATACTGCGCAACCCCACCGTGCTGCTGTTGGACGAAGCGACCAGCGCGCTGGACGCGCAAAGCGAGCGGCTGGTGCAGGGTGCGCTCGAGCAGCTCATGGCGGACCGTACCACACTGATTATTGCTCATCGCTTGGCAACGGTGCTGAAGGCTGACCGCATCGCTGTCATGGATCGTGGGCGCATCGTCGCGATCGGCACCCATGCGCGGCTCATTGAGGAGGACGGGCTCTACGCACGTCTGGCGGCGCTACAATTCAACCCGGGCGAGGCGGGGGGCTAAAGTGTTTAACGCGCGGCAATTGCCCTTGCTCCCTTTTACTCGAACCGAGCTTTAGATCTGTGAAGTGTGAGGCGTTGGGCGTGAATTGTTTTTTTATGCGCCCTGATCAAGCGCAGGATCGTGAGGTGTGAGGCGCTGGCCAAGCACGGCGTCAATACGAAGAAGGGGCCTATGCCGCGCAGTGTTGAATGTTGGTTTTTTCGCGCCTTTCGCCGAGCCAAGCGCCGAAGAGAACGGCGGCTTGAGTAGGTGAAGTTGACTTGCTTTTTTTGGCCCCCTTGGTCAAGCCGAGCCCCGAGTGCAGACGAAGCGCGGGCCCAACGGGGCGGGGGACGGATCCCCCGCGTCCGCCGCAGGGACAGGGATGGCCCTTCGGCGGACCCCCTGAGTCAAGCTCGTGGGCGAGGGCAGCCGCGGGGTGTGCGGCCGCCGACCCGGGGGGAGCGTTTCTTTGGGTACTTTGAGCCGCACCGTCCCTGGCGCGGCCCCTAACGGGCGCACTGAAGTGCGGCCAATTTCGCTCCCGGCGAAATTGTCTTGTCGCGGAAAGACAAATCTGACCGGATCAGATTTGGACCGCCGCAGGCGACCCGCAGGGCGAGGACCAGGGAAGGTCCGAGTCAAAGTACCTCGCCTTCGGGCGCGAGAACCCGATTAGAATACTCGCCGGTAGGCGACCGAACTAATGCGTATCGCTCGGCAGCTTCCCGTAGTTATAATGATCTCGGCGCGGGG
>VRUB01000326.1 GCA_019456345.1 Nitrospira sp.
GATCCGGGAGTCCCGGCGTCTTATTCGGCGGATTCGGGCCGTTTTCGGCCCTCGGAACGTGATTCCAGGGCGCGGCGCGGGGGCGTCCTTGGAGGCGGTCTTGGCGCGCGCTCCCCGCCCCCGCGCCCAATGCCGGCCGGAGGTGTTGCCAAGCCGGCGCGCTCGGCTATCATGCGCCCCGCGTGCCCCTGTGCCCCTCGATCTCATGCGCATGGTCCCGTGCCCCTGTGGCGGAATTGGTAGACGCGACAGACTCAAAATCTGTTGTCCGCAAGGACGTGCTGGTTCGAGTCCGGCCAGGGGTACCAATCTTTTCAACGCAATAGAGTGTTTCTCGGAGGGTGGCGGCCCAGACCGTGGCCGCCCCATGTGTAATTTTGGTGTAATGGGGTCAGGATTTTTCCGTCTTTCCGGCCCGAGGATGTTCGATGATCGTTCGCCTTTCGAGGCGGTCGAGGGCACGATCAACAGCGCGATCCTGGGCGTGGGTG
Source organism: Nitrospira sp. (assembly GCA_019456345.1). Classification (GTDB taxonomy): domain Bacteria; phylum Pseudomonadota; class Gammaproteobacteria; order Acidiferrobacterales; family SPGG2; genus VRUB01. Next base: position 492 of record VRUB01000326.1, read on the forward strand.
TAGCGCAGAACCATCTCCAGGCTCTCGTGGCCGGAAAACTCCTGGATCGTCGTGATGCCAGCCCCGGTTTCGGCAAGCCGGGTTATTGCCGTGTGCCTCATAACGTGCGGCGTCACCACGCCGGCATCCATTCCAGCAGCCGCTACACAGCGGGCAAAGGGCGATGTCATGCTCTCCATGTGGCCGCTGACTGAGGTCTTGCTAGGAAAGATCCAGCCATCGCGGTCTTCGGCCATCTCTTGTTCACGTACCAGTATTTCAGTGATGCCGCGAGTAAGGGGCTGGCTTCGCCATCTCCCGCCCTTGACCGTGACCCCCAGGCGGCGGCGCTCAGGATCGAAGTTCTGAAAGCTGGCTGCGAGCATTTCGCTGTGTCGCAGCGAGGTCGCGAGGCCGAGTTTGATAAAGAGCCAGACGTACGAACTACTGTCCGCGAGGGCGGCCCTGAGCAAATTAGCCTCTTCCTCGTCGGAAATCACATAGGTCCGGGCATTTCGTTCCTTCCGAAGCCTCACCATGGGCGGAGGCGCTGGGATCAACTTCCACTCGGCAAGGCGCCGGCCCATTCGCCGGTATGTCGCGAGTACCCGGTTGGTCGTGGTCTCGGCTATTCCCTTCTCGCGGCAGTGCTTTTGGAATTTCTGTAAGGTGAAGGTTGAAATTTTGTCGAGCCGCATGGTTCCGAAGTATGGCTTCAAATGCAGCCGGATATGCTGCTCGTTGTTCACGTAGTCCTTGGCGCCGATCTCCTCGATCTTTTTGAGATAAGAATCGGCTGCCGAGGCGAAGGTCAAATGCAATTTACGGCTTGATGGAAGATTTAGGCGCCCCTCCCTGGCCTCGGTGCGGGTCTTCGCAATGAAATCTTCGGCCTGGGTCCGGGTCGTCCCGTCGCTCTCACGGCCGACGACTCGGTGTATCCGCTCGCCATCGACCATGACGTTGATGCTGTAACGGACATCCCCGTCGGGCAGGCCCTCGGCGGTGATGCCGTGCTCGGTGATCCGCTCGCCGGGCTTCAGGGCGCGGATGTTGGGGCGGGTCAGGTGGAGGAAGCGGATGG
>VRUB01000102.1 GCA_019456345.1 Nitrospira sp.
TACTAACGGGCTTGCTGCGCTCCGCTCCCCGTGCTCTCACTTGCAAGTCCTGTGCTTGCCTTCCTGCGCTACGCCCCTGCGCTTCGCTGTCCCTGCTTCGCTTGCGTACCGGCCCAAGCCTTCCTGGTTTGGGCGTTCGCCGGGGCGGCGATTCACTGGATCGCCGCCTTTTATCCGACTCAACCCTCGGCGCTTGGCCCGGCGAAAGGCGTTAAAAACAGCGATACTTATCTGTATAACTTTGTGCTTAGACTTCGTTTTTACACAATGCTTGGCTTGACCAAGGGGCGAAAAGATTCAGGAGAATTGGAGCAGTTAGGTGTGTGGGCAACTTCAAATTTGATAGCACCCGGCTGACGAGGGCTAATGGTAAAGGAACCAGAATTTATTTATCCGGACTGGCCGGCGCCGGCGAACGTGAAGGCACTGTCGACCACCCGTATCGGTGGTTACAGCAAGCCGCCGTTCGATTCGTTGAATCTCAGTTTGCGCTCGGGGGATGACGTCGAGATTGTGAAGCAAAATCGCGCGCGCTTGATCGAGCGTGCGAAATTGCCTGGCGAGCCGGTGTGGTTACGACAGACGCACAGCAGCACGGTAGTCGATGCGTCGCGAATAGAGCCCTACACCGAAGCGGATGGTAGTCACACGGCCGAGCCAGGTGTGGTATGCGTCGTGCTAACGGCCGATTGTTGTCCCGTGTTTCTGTGTGATCGCCTGGGGAGCCGGGTGGCCGTGCTGCATTGCGGTTGGCGGGGGCTCGCGCGTGGGCTGATCGAGGAAGCGGTGCGCCAGCTGGCGTTACCAGGGCCGGAGCTGCTGGCCTGGCTCGGTCCTGCAATCGGTCCGACAGCGTTCGAGGTCGGCGAGGATGTCTACGCGGCGTTCGCCGACCACGGCCCAGAGGCGGCCGATGCCTTCACCGGAAAGGAAAACGGGCGTTGGCTGGCGAACATTTACGCATTAGTCACACAGCAACTCAAAGCGGTTGGCGTGGTGAATATCGCTGGCGGCGATTATTGTACCGTGACGGATCGGGGCAAGTTTTTCTCCTACCGGCGTGAGCGCGTGTGTGGGCACATGGCGTCGCTGATCTGGCTCGACGGTAAGGTTTAGCCTCATTGCATTTCGAATCGCATCGAGAGGTCGATCGCCTTCACATCTTTTGTTAACGCACCCACCGAGATGTAGTCAACTCCCGTTTCGGCCATCGTGCGCACATTTTCCAGCGTTATGCCACCCGAGGCCTCGATGGTGGCGCGACCGCGGGTCTGTGCGACCGCCGCCTTCAAGCTCTGCAGGCTGAAGTTGTCAACGAGCAGCCTATCGACGCCGACGGCAAGAGCATCCCGCAGCTGATCCAAATTCTCTACCTCCACCTCGATTGGAATGCCTTCGGTGGCGCTGGTCTTGGCCTGTTGTACAGCGCGAGCGATCGAGCCGGCGGCAAGGATATGGTTTTCTTTAATAAGAATTCCGTCGTAAAGACCCATGCGGTGGTTTTGGCCGCCGCCGCAGGTAACGGCGTATTTCTGTGCGCGGCGCAGACCTGGGATGGTCTTTCTAGTATCCAGAACCTTCGTGTGGGTACCGCTTACGGCATCGACGTAGCGGCGCGTTTGGGTCGCCGTATCCGAAAGCAGTTGCAGAAAGTTTAACGCCATGCGTTCGCCACTGAGAATGGCTCTTGCGGGGCCGTGCAGGCGGCAAACGATCTGACTGGCTCGAATAGAATCCGCGTCTTTCGCCGCCCAAGTTGTGCTAATGGCGGTATCAAGTTGGCGGAAAACCTCGTCAAACCAGGCGCTGCCGCATAACACAGCGCTCTCACGGGTAATCACGCTGGCACGAGCCCGTGTGCTTGCAGGAATCAGGGCAGCGGTTAGATCGCCGCTACCGATGTCCTCGGCAAGTGCGCGGCGAACGGTGTCTTTAATGTCATCGGGAAGCACGTTATGGCCACCTTCATTATGGCAGTTGCTTCAACACAAGTGTGTCGCCGCGCTGGGCGAAATCGAGGTGTTTCAAGAAGCTCATCCCCAGCAAGACTTCTTCACCCTCGATACTGGGATTGATGGTGGCTTTGACATCGCGCAGCTCAATACCACCCAGCCGCACACTCTGCAGCCGCGTGAGATAAGCCGTTACCGTCCCGTTTGCGGTGCTGACGGATACGGCGAGACCTCGCTGCAGTCGCAAGCGACTCGCGACTGCAGCTGGCACGGAAACCGTAGTCGCGCCGGTGTCCAGCATAAACTCTACGGCATGCCCGTTAATCTGACCGGTGGCATTGTAATGTCCGTAGCGATTACGTTCGAGCACAACGACGGGCGATTCATCTTCGATGAAGCTGTGCACGCGGCGGTTCGGGTTACGCTGGACATCGAGATAACTACTGAAGACCCACGTCAACAGACCAAGGCTGATCAGCCATGCCACATAAATCATGCCTTTGCCCAACCGCCCTTGGGGGCCCGTTGGCGGTGTGTCCTTTTCAGCTCGCTTCATGTGTCTATCTGTATCGTTTGGATGTGCGGTGATCGAGGTACGGGGCGAACGCGAAATAGCTGGTGAGTTTCATGTCGGTTCGTTTGATCATCGCGCCTGGCACTGCAGTTCCGCAATAACATACCGGCGTGCACGTGTGCTCGCGCATTTCCCTCAGAATACCCATCGCCGATCTGCAACGCGAGCCCAAGCTTGCTACAAGCGAGTAGATCCTGGGCGGGGTCAGCGGCAAGCTCGCACTGGTGACGCTCGAGCCCGTGCCGTTGGAAAGCCCTCATGCTGCGGGGCAGCAATATGCGGACGAAGACGGCCATTTCACACTAATTGGCGTACTTATGCCCCGAGAACTAGGGTGCGACGAGGTAAACGGGTTTGGATGGCGTGTTTACATTTGTTGACATATGGCACCAGTTCATTATCCTGCGACGTTCCAGTCGACGTGCAGCAGGTTTCACAGTCATTGTTATCAGTAAGCGGTTTTAGGTTTTTATGAAAATTGAGTACGCTCGCAGCCTTCCGGAGGGCTGGGGAAAGTTTGCCCATTTCTTTTCGGCACTTGGCGATCCCACACGACAGAAGATTCTCCTGGTGTTCGAGCGCGACGATGAAATATGTGTAAATGAGATCACCCGCCTTTTCGAGCTAAGTCGCCCGGCTATTTCCCACCATCTTAAAGTGTTACGCAACGCCGAACTTCTTTTGAGCGAGAAACGCGGTAAGGAAGTCTATTATCGCGTTAACTATCCCTATTGTGCTGAGGTGCTAAAGCTTGTGCACCACTTTGTCGCAGACACAGCCAACGGTGAAGACGGATCCGGGCCTATTGCTATCCGCAACCGCGGGACCGGCGGCTGACGACACTCCTGCCCCGACAAGCTCGCTTTTCTCACCGGGTATCGTCGCGAGGGCGCGGAGATGCCCGTGGCTACAAGGCGCGCGCGAGAGCGAGGCGGAAACACGCGAAGGTCCAGTGAACCTTCGCGCCGCCGAGCGGGCACGCCACGCACGGCGTGCCCTTGCCTGCAAGCGATGGGAGAGTGAAGCGCTGCAGGGGCGCGCAGGCGTAGCTTACACTTCGTCGAGCCCATTTTTCGAGCACAACGCCGTAGACGCGGGCACGACTCCAGGGAGGGAGGACGACTGCATGGATGCAGGACGACTGCAGGGATGCAGGACGACTGCAGGGATGCAGGAGCTAGAGCAACGCAGGAGCGGTTGCCGAGCTAGAGCAACGCAGGAGCGGTTGCCGAGCTAGAGCAACGCAGGAGCGGTTGCCGAGGTAGGGCAACGCAGGGAGCAGTTGCCGAGGTAGAGTCGCGTCGGGAACAGTGACCGAGATACGCGGCCGCAGTAGATAGCTGGTGAGAAATGCGTGCTAACCACCGATTAATGTTCCGGTATCGCTAAGGCGCAGCCGCGTCGATGCCCGGGGTGTACTGATGAACAACGACGCGGCAGAAACGCTGGTTCCCCTTCCCGGAACAACCCTGGCGCCACGACGCGAGATCTTTGCCTGGGCGATGTATGACTTCGCGAACTCGGGCTATACGACCGTCGTATTGACGGCAGTGTTCAATCAATACTTCGTGCATGTGGTAGCCGCGAATATGGGTTCGTCCCGCGGAACGGGAACGTTCTACTGGACGATTGCAATCGCGATCAGCAATGCCTTGATATTATTAAGTGCGCCTGTGCTCGGCGCGATCGCCGATCATCGTGCATATAAGAAACGTTTTCTTGCCGTCACGACCATTGGATGTGTTGTCTTTACAGCGTTGCTCGCCAACGTCGGTCCTGGTGATATCTGGCTTGCCATGATCGTGGTCATTTTATCATTCTTCATGTTCGGAACGGGTGAGAATCTAATTGCGTCTTTCCTGCCCGAAATCGCACCCCAGCGGGACATGGGTCGAATCTCCGGTTATGGGTGGTCGCTTGGCTATCTCGGAGGGCTGTTGGTTCTGGGGATATGCCTCGCCTATGTAACCTGGGCCCAGGCACGCGGCGCAACCGCGTCCCAGTACGTCCCGGTAACGATGCTGATCACGGCGGCGATATTCGCGCTGGCGGCAGTGCCAACCTTCGTGTGGTTGCCCGAGCGTGCGACGCGTTCGCCGCTGCCACCGGGGCAAGGTTATTTTGTACTCGGATTCGCCCGGGTCAAGCACACGCTGCAGCACGTGCGCCATTTTCGCGACCTGTTCCGTTTCCTGGTCAGCCTCACGGTGTATTATTGCGGCATCTACACGGTGGTCGTTTTGGCCGCCGTGTACGCGCGCGCAGTCATGGGCTTCGGTACGGGAGAGATCCTGTTGCTCATTCTGGTGATCAATGTTACCGCGGCGCTCGGAGCCTTGGCCTTCGGCCAAATGCAGGATTGGCTCGGCTCATTGCGGACGCTCGCGTTGACGCTTGCGCTGTGGATCATTGCCTTGGCAGTGGCGTATTTCTCGGAGAGCCGGGCAGTGTTCTGGCTGGTAGGTAATCTGATCGGTGTCGCGCTGGGTTCAAGCCAGTCGGCCGGACGCGCCCTGGTCGGCCAGTTCGCGCCCCCGGCGCGCGCGGGCGAGTTTTTCGGACTGTGGGGGTTGGCGAGCAAGCTCGCGGCCATCATTGGTCCGCTGAGCTACGGTGCCATTGCGTATTGGTCCGACGGCGATCACCGTCTCGCCCTGCTGTCGACAACGGCGTTTTTCATCGTTGGTTTATTACTATTGCTGGCAGTCAACGAAAGCCGGGGGCGCGCGGCGGCCCACACGAAGCGGTGATTTGGGACTTGCGGCGTGCGCAACAGGTTGTGGGGATCGGCCGCCCGCGGCTTGAAATAAGGGATTTCCTCCCCCAAGTAAAATCGAGTACAAATTAAAAATTCAGGATAATATGTTGATGCGAATGGACAAAATGACCGGAAAACTCCAGGAAGCGCTAGCCGATGCGCAAAGCCTGGCGGTAGGGCGTGATCACCAGTTCATCGAGCCCGTGCACCTGATGACGGCACTGCTAGACCAGGAGGGCGGCACCACGCGTCATTTACTGGCCAACTGCAATGTCAATGTGAATGCCTTGCGCTCGCAACTTAGCCAGATGCTCGACGCCATGCCGTCCGTGGAGGGTACCGGCGGCGACATGCTGGTCTCCAATAATCTGGGCCGGTTGCTGAATTTGACGGATAAGTATGCGCAGAAGCGCGGAGACCAGTTCATCTCGACGGAGCTTTACTTGCTGGCCGCGCTGGAAGACAAGGGCGAGCTGGGTCGTGTGCTCAAGCAGGCGGGGCTGTCGAGGAACGGGGTCGAGCGCGCAATCGACGAGATCCGCGGTGGCCAAAAGATCGAGGATCCCAATGCTGAGGAGCAGCGCCAGGCGCTGGAAAAGTACACCATAGACCTGACCGAGCGCGCCGAGCAAGGCAAGCTCGACCCAGTCATAGGTCGCGACGACGAGATCCGCCGCGTTACACAGGTGTTGCAACGGCGCACCAAGAATAACCCGGTGCTGATCGGTGAGCCCGGTGTGGGCAAGACGGCGATCGTCGAGGGCCTTGCGATCCGCATTGTTAATGGTGAAGTCCCGGAAGGCATGAAGAACAAGAGACTGCTGGCGCTGGATCTGGCGGCCTTGATTGCGGGTGCGAAGTTTCGCGGTGAGTTTGAGGAGCGCCTCAAGGCCGTACTCAAGGATCTCGCCAAGCAGGAAGGCCGCATCGTACTGTTTATTGATGAGCTGCATACCATGGTTGGTGCCGGCAAGGCCGAAGGGGCGATGGATGCCGGCAACATGCTCAAGCCGGCACTCGCCCGGGGTGAGCTGCACTGCATCGGTGCGACGACACTGGACGAGTACCGCAAGTATCTTGAGAAAGATGCGGCATTGGAGCGTCGTTTCCAGAAGGTCCTGGTGGATGAGCCCAGCGTGGAAGACAGCATCGCTATTCTGCGTGGCCTGAAGGAGAAGTACGAGGTGCATCATGGTGTCGAGATCACCGACCCGGCGATCGTGGCCGCGGCCATGCTGTCTCATCGTTATATTACTGACCGCAATTTGCCGGACAAGGCCATTGATCTTATTGACGAAGCGGCTTCCCGTATCCGAATGGAGATCGATTCCAAGCCTGAGGAGATGGATCGTCTGGACCGCCGCCTGATTCAGCTCAAGATCGAACGAGAGGCGTTGAAGAAGGAGAGCGACGAAGCATCGAAGAAGCGATTGAAAGCACTGGAAACCGAAATCAGCAAGCTCGAGCGCGAGTACGCCGATCTGGACGAAGTGTGGAAGTCGGAGAAGGCGGCCGTCCAGGGGACTCAACATATCAAAGAGGAGCTTGATCGCGCGCGCGGTGAGATGGAAACGGCGCGCCGGGCCGGTGACCTGGCGCGCATGTCCGAGTTGCAGTACGGGCGTATTCCGGAGCTGGAGCAACGGCTGAGGGAGGCCAGTGCGGCCGAGGGCAAGGAAATGAAGCTGCTGCGCAGCGCGGTCACCGAGGATGAGATCGCTGAGATCGTATCACGCTGGACCGGCATACCGGTTTCGAAGATGATGGAAAGCGAGCGTGAGAAGCTGCTGCACATGGAGACAGAGTTGCAGCGTCGCGTCGTTGGTCAGAGTGAGGCGATCGCCGCGGTGTCCAATGCGGTCCGTCGCTCACGCGCCGGTCTATCGGACCCCAATCGTCCCTATGGTTCGTTCCTGTTTCTCGGCCCGACCGGGGTCGGTAAGACGGAGCTGACCAAGGCACTGGCGGCGTTTCTGTTCGACAGCGATGAGGCCTTGGTACGCCTGGATATGTCAGAGTTCATGGAAAAACATTCGGTGGCGCGCCTGATCGGGGCGCCCCCCGGCTATGTGGGTTACGAGGAAGGCGGTTATCTCACGGAAGCCGTGCGCCGCAAGCCGTATTCGGTGATTCTTTTCGACGAGGTGGAAAAAGCGCACCACGACGTGTTCAACGTACTGCTGCAGGTGCTCGACGATGGGCGTCTGACGGACGGACACGGCCGTACCGTGGACTTCCGCAACACCGTGATCATCATGACCTCTAACATGGGTTCCAACGTGATTCAGGAACTGGCGGGCGAGGAGAACTACGCTAAAATGAAGCAGGCGGTTATGGAGATCGTGGGGAACCACTTCCGTCCTGAGCTGATCAATCGTATTGACGACATCGTGGTATTTCATCCCTTGGGGCGGAAGGATGTGCACCGGATTGCGGCCATACAGCTGCGGTACCTGCGAGATCGTCTGGCCACCCGCGACCTAGGCCTTGAATTTACCGACAAGGCATTGGAAAAGCTGGCAGCGGCTGGGTTTGACCCGGTATACGGGGCACGCCCCCTGAAACGTGCGATTCAAAATACGATCGAGAATCCGCTGGCGCAAGAAATCCTTGCGGGTAAGTTCAGCCCGGGTACCGTGATCGTCGTCGATGAGAAAGACGGGGACTTCGTGTTTACGAACAAGCAGGTGGACACTGCCACGGAAGTGGCCTAGATTAACAGCGAAATTGGTATCCTTGCGGAGCCGGGATGCCACGTTGCCCGATTTGAAAAGCGCATTTGTCGCTGGAGAAAATTCGCATGAGTAAAAGTTATCGCTCGTCTAAGTTAGGGGCGTGGTCGTTAGGGTTGGTCCTTGTCGGCGTATTTATTGGCATTATCATGAGCGCCCAGCTCCAGTGGGTTCCCAGCGTTCAGGGGTCCTCGACCGCTTCGGCATCGACAGACCTTCCGCTGGGTGTTCCCATGCCGGGTCCGAATTTTGCGGCGATCGTGAAGGCGGTTACACCCGCCGTGGTGAACGTTTCCACCACCCGCGTCGTCAAGTCTGCGGGTACGGAAGAGCTGGGGCCACGTTTCGACGACCCGTTTTTCCGGCGTTTCTTCGGCGATGAGTTCTTTCGTCGCTTCGGCGTGCCGCGCGAGCGGCGGCAGAGCAGCTTGGGTTCCGGGGTGATTGTCGATCCATCGGGTTATATTGTGACCAATAACCACGTCATCGCTGAGGCAGACGAGATCAAGGTGGTTCTTAGCGACAAGCGCGAGTTCGATGGCAAGGTAATCGGGGTAGACCCGAAAACGGACCTCGCCGTTATCAAGATCGACGGTGAAAACCTGCCCACCATAAGTTGGGGAGACTCTGACAGTCTTCAAGTTGGTGAATATGTGCTCGCCATCGGCAATCCATTCGGGCTGACCCAGACCGTTACCATGGGCATCGTCAGCGCGATCGGGCGCGCCAACGTGGGCATTGCCGATTACGAAAAT
>VRUB01000010.1 GCA_019456345.1 Nitrospira sp.
AGCAAAGCAACTCCCTCCCTCTGAATGGGGGAGGGCTGGGGAGAGGGTGTTCGGCTCGGTGAAAGGCGCCCAAAAAATACTAATGCAAAACACAGCCACAATTTCCCCTCCCTTCATGGGAGGGGGCTGGGGGGAGGGTGGATCCCGGCTCACGGATCTATGCCTCGGCGAAAGGCGTGACAAGAACCAACTGTATCCATTCAAAATTAGGCGAGGTGTAGGACGAGCGCTTGGCCGGTGTGCGATGATCAGGCAGTGCCGATTAGGCAGGACCGAGTGCATGGTGGTTCGTTACAATGGTGTTGTTATGGGTACTGATGCTGAGAAATGGGATAGCCGTTACGGCGATGCCACGCAGGCCCCGCCGGCGCGCGTCTTGACGGAGAATGCCCACCTGCTGCCCGCGGGCGGGGCCGCGCTCGATCTGGCGTGTGGTCTGGGCGCCAACGCGCTCTGGCTGGCGCAGCGGGGGCTGGAGACGGATGCGTGGGACAGCTCGTCGGTCGCGATCGATCGCGTGCGTGCGCGTGCCGAAGCACTTGGGGTGTGCGTGCACGCCGAAGTACGGGATGTGGTCAAATGTCCGCCACCGCCGCATTGCTTTGATGTGATCGTGGTGGTGCGCTTTCTCGATCGTAGCCTCACCCCGCACTTGATCGAGGCGCTACGGCCAGGGGGTGTATTGTATTACCAGACGTTCACCCGTACCTACGTCAGCGATACCGGGCCCAGCAATCCCGAATACCGTCTGCGAGATAACGAGCTGGTGTCGATGTTCTCGGCCCTCCACCTGCTGGTCTATCGTGAAGAAGGCAGGTTCGGGCAACTTGACTGCGGCTTTCGCGACCAGGCGATGCTGGTGGCAGCGAGATTCTGAGCCAGCCGCGGGTTGTCAGCGAGAGTTCCTAGTCTTCGTTCTTGCAGCGCTCTTTCCAGGGCCGGCGTTCAACGCAGCGTGCGTGGAGGCGCAGAGCGCGCAGAGTCTATTAATCAAGATTTCTTGACGATCTTTGTGTCTCTGAGCTCTCAGCGTTACGTTCAGAGTGTTGGCTGGCGGTCGCAAAATTTGCTTTATTTATTGCCGACCAGCTCGCGCAGGCGCTCGACGGTCTCGTCCAGGGGCAGCTCGCTCGTGTCAGCGTCACGGCGGACCTTGTGCTCGATCGTGCCGTTTTGCAGGCCGCGGTCTCCGATGACCAGACGGTGTGGGATGCCGATGAGATCCATGTCCGCGAACATGACCCCGGGACGTTCGTTACGATCATCGAACAGGACCTCGATCCCCGCTTCGACCAGTCTGTTGTAGAGGTTTTCCGCCGCCTGCGCGACGTGGGACGACTTGTGCAGGCCGATTGGTACGAGGCTCACCTCAAAGGGCGCAATGGCGCCCGGCCAGATAATACCGTGCTCATCGTGGTTTTGTTCGATGGTCGCGGCGACCACGCGCGAGACGCCGATGCCATAACAGCCCATAGGCATGGCCACGGCTTTCCCGGTCTCGTCGAGCACCGTGGCGTTCATGCTTTCGCTGTACTTGGTGCCAAGCTGAAAGATATGTCCCACTTCGATGCCGCGACGAATGGTGAGTGTGCCGGAGCCGCCCGGGCAAGGGTCTCCTTCGACAACCTGACGGATGTCGGCCACCTCGGGTTCGGGCAGGTCGCGCCCCCAGTTCACATTGCGTAGGTGCTTGCCATCTTCGTTGGCGCCGCAGATAAAATCAGACAGTCGCGCCGCGCTTTCGTCCGCGATGACAGGGATGTCGATGCCCACGGGACCAATAGACCCGGGTGCGCAGCCCGCCGCCAACTCCACCTCCCCCGGGGTCACGAACACCAGGGGTTTCATCACCTGAGGTAGTTTTTCGGCCTTGATCTCGTTCAGTTCGTGGTCGCCGCGTACGATCAACGCAATGACACCGCCCACACCTTTAACCAGCAAGGTCTTCAGCGTTTGGGCGGGATCGACGCCGAGAAACTGGCTCACAGCCTCAATCGTGTGTTGCCCGGGTGTGTCGACTTTTTTCAGAGCGGCACCCGGCGCCGGCCGCTTGCCCACCGGAGGCAGTGCGGCGGCCAGGTCCACGTTGGCGGCATAGTCGCATTCCGAGCAGATCGCGATTGCGTCTTCACCGGACTTGGCTAGCACATGGAACTCGTGGGACAGGTTACCGCCAATCGTGCCAGTGTCCGCTTCAACTGCGCGAAACTCCAACCCGATGCGCGAAAACACGCGCGAGTAGGCGTCATGCATAACCTGATAAGTTTCACGCAACGATGCTTCGTCGATATGAAACGAGTAGGCATCCTTCATCAAAAACTCCCGCGCTCGCATGACGCCGAAGCGAGGACGGATTTCGTCGCGGAACTTCGTCTGGATCTGGTAAAAATTAACCGGTAGTTGCCGGTAACTCTTGATCTCTCGCCGCACCAGCTCGGCGACGACCTCCTCGTGCGTGGGACCGAAGCAAAACTCACGCTGGTGACGATCGGTAAACCGCAGCAACTCTGGTCCGTACTCCTCCCAGCGCCGTGACTCTTGCCATAGTTCGGCCGGCTGTACGGCGGGCATCAACACCTCTAGCGCGCCGGCACGGTTCATCTCTTCGCGCACGATTTGCTCCACCTTGCGCATGACCCGCAGCCCCAACGGCAGCCAGGTATAGATGCCGGCGGCGATCTTGCGAATCATTCCGGCGCGTAGCATCAACTGGTGGCTTACGATTTCGGCGTCGGACGGGGTTTCCTTGACCGTAGACAGCAAGAAACGCGAAACACGCATGATCTACCCTTTTTGTTTGGTAACGCGACGACACACAGGCGCAAGTATAACGCCGCGATCTCTACAGTAGTACCATGAGTCATGCGGGTGGGTGCAGGAAGACGCGTTGGAGATTATCCAGCCCGGCCGCTGTTATCGTCCGCACACACGCCCGTCGCCAGATACCTTAAAAAGGACAGGAATCCCGGCATGGCCTTGCGGGTTTCCCGGCGCCTTGGGCAGGGGATACAGGGCACGTGATTTTGTCTATTCTTTAAAATAGCATATACGGAAGATATCGTTGCGTGCGATTAATCGAAACGCCCGCACGATCACGGCCCATACACTCGCATCATTACAAAGTTTATGATTGTCCGCGGCCATCATTGGATCGAAATCCCCGGGGTAAAACACCGGGAGACGTTGTGATGTCGAGACTCGTGATTCGCATGCTCGTAGTTGCTGTGATGCTCACTTTGCCGCAGTGGCTGGGGGCGGTGGAAAAGATCACGGTGTTTGCGTTATTCACGAGCAAGGCGATCATAAGTATCGACGGCACGAGGCGTGTTTTGTCGGCCGGACAGACCAGCCCGGAGGGCGTGAAACTTATCCGAACGGACACCGAATTGGAGATCGCCGAGATCGAGATAAATGGGCGGCGAGAAACCCTCAGCCTTGGCGTGGTAAGTTCTGCACCCCCCAGTGCGGGGCAGGCATCTAGTTCGATTACTCTTTGGGCCGACAGGGGCGGCTTTTTCTATACCGCTGGCACGATCAACGGTGCCGAGGTCAGGTTTCTGGTCGATACCGGTGCTAACACCATTGCCATGAGTAGCCGCACCGCGGATCGTATCGGGTTGGACTACAAGCGTCACGGACGCGCCGCGCTGGCCTCGACCGCAAGTGGCGTAGTACCTATGTACAGCCTTAAACTGAATACGGTGACAGTCGGCGAAATTACCGTACACAATGTCGACGCTGGCGTGATCCAAGGCGATCACCCGGCCGATGTTTTGCTGGGCATGTCTTTCCTTGGCCACCTCAGCATGATGCGTGACGGCAACAAGATGGAGCTGACCAAGAGTTATTGACGGTTTTACGGATACAGCTACTGCTTGGCGTTCACCCGCTTGCTGTCTTGATGCGGATCGGGAGTGTCTTTGACATTCATCCGTTGCGACGCCCTGTATTGCTCTTTTAGCTCACCCCCCCGCGGGTGAGCGCACGCTACCCAGTATCTGAGGTCGAGCGCTCGCTACGAACCGGGGCCGTTGCGCTTGTCCCTCCGGATCATGGCGTAGGCGGAGTGGTTGTGGATGGACTCGAAGTTTTCTGATTCAACGACATAGGCTTCTATACGATCATCGTCGTTGAGCGCCGCGGCCACATCGCGCACCATGTCTTCGACGAACTTTGGATTATCGTAAGCGCGCTCAGTAACGTACTTTTCATCCGGGCGCTTTAAGAGCCCATAGAGTTCGCAGCTCGCTTTTTTCTCGACGAGCTCGATCAAGTCCTCGATCCACACGAACTTGGTCGTTTGCACGCTCACGGTGACGTGAGAGCGTTGGTTGTGCGCGCCATAGCTAGAGATCTCTTTCGAGCACGGACACAAGCTCGTCACCGGGACTACTACCTTCAATGTCATGCTGTGCTGGCCATGTGTGGTCTCGCCCGTTAGCGTCACCTGGTAATCCATGAGGCTTTTGACTCCGGATATCGGCGCGGACTTGGTGATAAAGTACGGGAAGCTCATCTCGATGTGACCCGTCTCGGCATCGAGGCGTTGTGCCATTTCCCCCAGCATGTCCTTAAACGACTCCACCGAGATCTCGGGCTTGTGGCTGTTGAGGATCTCTACGAAGCGTGACATGTGAGTGCCTTTGAAGCTGTGCGGCAGCTCGACATACATGTTGAACTGGGCGATGGTGTGCTGTTCGCCCTGGCTTCGGTCTTTCACCTTCACCGGATGGCGGACGTCCTTGATGCCGACCTTATCGATAGGGATCTGACGCGTGTCGGGGCTGCCCTGCACGTCTACGATAGAATCTGCGCGCGGTTCCTGATCGAGCTTGGCGAGTTTCATTGGCGGACCCTTTGACTCCGGTGGCGCGCGTGGCGCGGTGCTACAGTCAGGCCCCAGTTTAAGCTGTTCCCCTGGGTTCGGGCAAGTGCAAGCGTGCGGGAGCTTGTATGCTGCCACTGGCGCACCAGCCTGGTGCCAACCCGTGCGCCGGCGCACTAATGCCTGCGGTCAACGATGTAGCGGGCGAGTCCGGCGAGGGCATCGGCACTCTCACCAAACGGCACCAGGGCGGCCACTGCGCTGTGGGTCAGCTCGGCGCATCTCGCCTTGGCCTGTTGCAGACCAAGCAAGGCCGGGTAGGTGGGCTTATTGTGCGCCTCGTCGGCCCCGGGTGTTTTCCCCAGGGCCTGCGCGTCGCCTTCCACATCCAAAACGTCATCGGTGATCTGAAACGCAAGGCCGATATGACGTGCATAGTGCTCGAGTGCATTCAAGGCCTCAGCGCCCGCTCCTTCGCCTGCCAGGGCACCGAGGTGCACGGCGGCACGGATTAGCGCACCGGTCTTGCGCCGATGCATATCTTCGAGCTCAGGCAAGGCGAGCGCTCGCCCGACCGCTCCCAGATCGATGGCCTGGCCTCCTGCCATGCCACGCGAACCCGCGGCCTCGGCCAACGACGCGATCATCCGTGTACGGCGTTGTGCGTTGACGCCGAGCGCGGAATCTTTCGCCAGGATTTCGAACGCAAGTGTTTGCAGCGCGTCCCCAACGAGCAGTGCGGTGGCTTCGTCGTATTCCTTGTGGCACGTGGGTTTGCCGCGTCGTAGGTCATCGTTATCCATGCACGGCAGGTCGTCGTGTACGAGTGAGTAGCTGTGGATCAGCTCTACCGCGCAGGCCGGTGCATCCAGTACCGTCGCCTCCACGTCTAACGCCGCACCGGCGGCATACACGAGACATGCGCGCACGCGTTTGCCCCCGTCCAGCGTGGCGTAGCGCATGGCTTCGTGCAACTGCTGGGGGGGTTGACTCGATCTCGGCAGGCGGCGATCCAATGCATCTTCTACCCGCCGCTGATATTGCCGCAGCGTCTGCTCCAGGTGGCTCAAGTCGCTTCGTCTATTCTAGTCATTAATTTCCAGACTTTCGGTCACCAGTCGATCGTTCTTCTGGACGAGTTTTTCAACACGCTGCTCCGCTTGCTTCAAAGCCTGTTGACAGGCTCGGGTCAGCTCTATGCCGCGCTGAAAAGACTTCAGGGCCTCTTCCAGGCTCTGTTCACCGCTCTCCATCTTCTCGACGAGCCGCTCGAGCTCCGTGAGTGCGGCCTCGAAGTCAGGCATGGTGTTTTTTTTTGGCACACTGCCTCCGCGGGTTCATGGGTAGCGGCTAACGTTAACTCACGCTCGCCAAGCCCGTCAACGTCCAACGTCGTCGTTGTTCTTGATCTTTGCCCGCTATTCTGGTTTTTGCTTGCAAGGCCAAAATCCGCCGGAATGTTTCGACTACTGCCGGCGATTCATCGAAATCCCGATGCTGCAATACGTGACCGCCAACCAGCCCCCTCCTGTAGCGTTGAGCCGGCGCTGATCTGAGCCCATGGGTGGTTTGCATACCGACCCGATTGCACCGGTGTTTCTCGGCGTCACCGGCATTCGGTGCTTTGCAGTCCTCGGGTGTTTTGCAACTCGCCGGTGGCCTCGGGTGCGGCAAAGGGGCGAACCGCTGGGCGGTGGCAGTCGGTACGCTCCCGCGTGGCGCGGTCGGCATTATCTACGCCTCGATTGGCAAGAGCCTCGGCGTCATCAGCGATGCACTGTTCTCGGCGGTCGTGTTGATGGTCATAGTGACTACCTTGATCACACCGCCGTTGTTGAAGCTTGCGCTACTGCGTGGAGCCTGCCCGGGCCCCGTGCTGCGCTGAACGGCCTTCAGCGCAGCTGCTTTTCTATCCGACTTACCGCCTCAGAAAGCCCCGTTTCGATGGGCTGCTTGACCACCGACTTGGCGACATCACCGCCGTAATCGCGCCATGCAAGAGATCTGCCACTGCGGCGAAATGGGCGGCAAAGGATTCCCGCATCGAAAAGTTTTCCGCAGACAAAATAAGCGTTAAATGACGGTGTCGGCCTGGCTTGAATTGGCACAGGTGATGCTTCGGCGCATGTAACAGCCAATGGACGGATTGCAATTTCGAGGCACAATGGACATGTTAGAACTTTACTTCACGTTAACGGGCAACTATGAAATAAGGCATTGATGTTTTTAATGCGTAGATTCTCAGCAATTGAATTGAGAACTGATCTTCGGCGGTGTCGATATATGGTGTGTGATTTTTTCTTCTTGAAGAAATGCTCTGGAATGCGAATGCTATGATTCCCCGTGAGCGAGGAGGCTAACTTTGAGAATACTTCGGAAGATTATTGATATCAGCCTGCCGTTTGCTGGCGTGGCGGCCGTCTTAGGGGCGGTGCTCTTCATGAGGGAGGACCTGCGCATGCAAATCGTGGTCGTAGGGCTCGGCATGCTGTTGATCGAGGTGGGCGTCTGGAAGGGGGCCCACCGGCTCTTACCCAGTGACCGCAAGTACCTTGCCCTGCGTACCGAGGGCGATTTGTTCATAAAGCTGCTCCGCCAGCTCAATGCGGCGGCGCTGGCGTTGCGGGAGCATGACTCGCCCGAGCGCCGCCAGGCCTTCGAGGAGGTCCGGGACGCGATGGGGCAGACAGTCGATCGCATGGCGCACGTGGCTGGCAAGACGGACGCCGAGCTTGCATCCGAGCGCGCGGTCTCAGCGCCAGCGTAAGAGGGCATCACAGCTCCTCCTACGTCCGAGTGTCCTCCTCCAGCCCGCCCCCAACAGCTTTTGTCTTCCCATCCAAACCGCTAAGAACGCAACCTCCGGCCTCGTTCAGACGGTTGCCTGGTTTACGGTGATGAGGAGTGCCTGCTGGGCCCGGGATCATGATTGATTGGTGCGTCGCCGACAACTCTCACCGCGGTCGCCGGCAGCAGGACCGGTAGCGCTGGCGAGAGCGACAAACTACTTGAAATTCGATGCAGCCGCGCCACTCGTCGGTTGATTTCGACCCTTTGTCCGGGTCAGCCCGCCCTGATGAATGCGCCCAACCGGTTGTCCCGGTAGATCAACCGCTGGTACCCGACAATGGGCCACTGGCATGATCCCTGCAAGTTCGTCCATCGTACATCCGCCGTCATGGCTGCCGCAGACCTGAAGCGGTCATAGTGCGCTACTAACAACCTCCGATTTAATCGGATTTTGTCGACGGCAACAGCCCTAAAACGGACTTAAGAGGTCTTGTCGGAGGCTTCAAATGAAACAGGTTCAACAAGGTTTTACGCTGATCGAACTGCTGATTGTGGTTACGATTGTCGGTGTGTTGTCGGCAATCGCCGTTCCTTCCTATCAGGAATACACGGTGCGGTCGCGTGTGTCGGAAGCGGCCAGCATGGTGGCACCGGCGAAAACGGCCATCAATATGGCCCACAGCGAAGGCTACGATTTAGGCGATATACCGAGTCAGACGAGCCTGGGCCTGTCGTCCCCGGGCAGCTACAGCGCCAAGTATGTTGCGGCCGTGGCGACCGCCGCGAGCGGCAACATCACGGTGACCCTGTCGAGCAACCAGGGTCTGGGTGAGACGGCCGGTGGCACGGTGACCTATCTGCCTACCAACAACGGCGCCAGTATCTCTTGGGTCCCAACCTGCAGTTTTCCCAACCGTCTGTGTCCGAGGAAATGACCCGGTGCGGGCGCGGCCCCGCTGAGACGGCCGCAAAAGAGCGGTTGCGGCCGCTTTTTTTCTTATGCTCACCTGACGAAATCCGTCATATGGGTGTCGGCGGGCGTGCGCCCGCCACGATGTGTTCAACCATGACAAGGCCGGGTCGCCTCCCCTTGTCGATCCATTCCAACCGCTGAGCCGGCTTGCTCGCGCCGGACATCCTAGCTCCGACCGGCTATTCTGTGCGTTCGACCGCCACTCCGTGCGGACCCAAATTGGCACGGACCCTGCAATGTCGTCTGCGTGGAGTGCCCCCCGAGGTCTGCCTGCCGGTCGGGGGTTTGCGCAGCAGAGTGGCTTATTGAATTAACCCACGAAAGAGCCCGAGAGCGACCTGAATGGGCCTGTTACAGGGAGTCAACATGCAGCAGTTTCAACGAGGCTTTTCGTTGATTGAGTTGATGAACGTGGTGACGATCATCGGCATCCTGTCGGCAGTCGCCGTACCCGCTTACCAGGATTACACCATTCGCGCGCGGGTCTCAGAAGCGGCCAGCCTGGTGGGACCGGCGAAAGCAGCCATCGATATGGCCTACAGCGCCGGCTACGGTTTGGGCCTTATACCGGGTCAGACGAGCCTGGGCCTGTCGTCCCCGGGCAGCTACAGCGCCAAGTATGTCGCGGCCGTGGCGACCGCCGCGAGCGGCACCATCACCGTGACGTTATCGGCCAACAGCAGTCTCGGTGCTGCGGTCAATGGCACAGTCAGCTATGTCCCAACCGACAACGGGGCCAGCCTCAGTTGGGCCCCGAGTTGCAGTTTTGCCGCCAAGTTCTGTCCGAAAAATTAGCCCCCCGAGTGCAGTCCAAGTGAGACGAAACGGAAAAAGCGGCCTCGGCCGCTCTTTGATTATGTTGGTCTCGCAAAACTGTTCACCCCTCGCGCGTCGATGGCACCGGGCGAGCCGCGACTGTACACAATGGGTTGAGTAACTACTGCCTGTGCGTAATCAACGAACCCCTGACCGGCTTGGGTCAGGGGTTTTGCAATTGGTGGAGGCGGCGGGACAGCTTGTCCGTATCTTTCGATACGGGCTGGACTATGCCTTCACCCGATCCCCAGATCCTTGCGGATTTGGTGGCCGGGTGCGGGGCGTATTATCCATCTCCTTAAGTCTTGAGATGAATCCTAGTGTCCGCTCATCCACTTTGTCGCAGACCAGCGGGCCTATGAGTCTCTACAGGGCAGGCCTGAGGTTAGCCCCCTTCCTACCCCTCGGCGTTGCCATAGCAGTGTCTGCCTTAGGTTTCACCGATGTGAGCCCCGTTTTCACTCTACCCTTACGGGCAGAGGCGACCCTCTTGATCGAACCCGCGTCCGCAAGCCCTCTACCGTCCGGTTCTACATGCGTAGTCTGTCTTTGTATTTAACCGACTGGTCTCCGACAGACAGGAGCGCCAGCAAGCGTAGCCCGCTTGAGATTTAACGCGCCGCTAACGGACGCAGCGGCACGCGGTCCTGCGTGAATCGACCCCTTTTATCCCTGCCCACAGGCGAACCGGGAAAAGGGGCTGGCGGGGATTAGGCCGCCAGGGCGTAGTTGTCGTTGTTGGCAACTATTTGCGTGCAGCTGGATTAACGAGGAAATCTGCACCTCGGCATGCCCCGAAGGTTTCGCGACCCACGTCGAAGCCGTGTCGCCCCCGTAGGTTTTATAGTAGGGATTCGGGCGTGCTGATACAAGTGACAAGTGAGGCGCGAGGAGTGAGGCGCCAAGAGTACACGTATGGCCCGCAGCGCTGCTTTACGTGTCGCCTCACCCCTTGCCCCTTACAGCCTTTAGCGCCCGCTGTTGCTCACGCTCGGCCTCACGTTGTCTGATCGCCGAGCGCTTGTCATGTTTGTGCTTGCCCTTGGCCAAGGCGATCTCGAGCTTGGCGCGACCGCGTTTCCAGTACATAGCGAGTGGCACGAGCGTGTAGCCTCGTCGATCCACTGCGCCCACCAATTTGCGGATTTCCTCGTGGTGCAGCAGCAGCTTGCGCGTGCGCCTGGGGTCCGGGCGTATGTGAGTAGAGGCTGAGGACAACGGAGAGATGTGCGCTCCCACCAGAAACACTTCGGTTTTCCTGACCGTCACGTAGGCTTCTTTTAGTTGGGCATGACCGGATCTCAGGCTTTTTACCTCCCAGCCCTGCAGCGCGATCCCGGCCTCGAACCGCTCTTCGATAAAGTAATCGTGCCGGGCCTTCTTGTTGAGGGCAATGGTATGCGTATGGGGTTTGTTCTTCCTTTCGTTCATGAACCTGGGCGAGCGGGTCGGTTAACGCTTAGCATTCAAGCACAGATTCTTGCAGAAAAGAATTCTTGCAGGAATTTGCATGGAACCCATGCGCGGAGAGAGCAGATCAACTGATGGTGGAGGGGCACGCAGAGTTAGCGCCGCAGTCGAAAAGGACCGCATGCTAAACTTTGCCAGACGGGGACGGAGTCGTGTGGCGTGACCAGCGCGATCGTGTGAACCGAGCCAACGTGCTTGGGCAGTATTTGGGTGCACAATGACAAATTCAAAAAGCATGGCTGAAATGGTCGATACTCACGCGCAGTGGTCATCGTCTTGGGTGTTTGTATTGGCTGCCAGCGGTGCTGCCATCGGGCTCAACAATGTCTGGCAGTTCCCTTTCCTCGTGAGCGATTACGGCGGTGGCGCGTTTATTATCGTCTACATTTTTTGCGTGCTGTTGATTGGCGCACCGCTGTTGATCGCAGAAGTGATGCTCGGCCGTCGAGGGCGCGCATCTCCTGTAAATAGCATCCGCCGCCTCGCCGAGCATGCGGGACGACGCCCTGCCTGGGGCGCAATAGGCTGGCTGGGTGTGGGCGCGGGATTCTTAAATACTCTCCTATTTGAGTGTCATCGCTGGGTGGATTATGGCATATGCTGCCCGCGCAGCGATCGGAACACTGGATGGACTTACCGTCGAGGGCATGGGGAACTTGTTCACTACCTTCGTGGCCGATCCGGAAAAACAGATGCTCTGGCATACACTGTTCATCGTCATGACCATGTTCGTGGTGGGGCGGGGCGTCAAGGCGGGCCTCGAGCCGGTCATCAAGTACAGCGTACCCTTATTGTTCGTGTTATTGATCGGCCTGCTCATCTATGCTGCCACTGTGGGAGATCTTGGACAAGCCGCCGAGCGGCTCCTTTATCCTGATTTCACCAAGCTCACACGGCTAGGAATACTCGCCGCAGCAGGGCACGCTTTCTTCAGCCTGGGGCTGGGCGTTGGCGCAATGCTGATTTATGGGGCATACCTGCACGATGACGCATCGATCCCGAAGCTTGCGCTGATCGCGGCGGGTATCGATACGCTTGCGGGTGTTATCGGGGGGCTGGTGGTTCTGTCTGTGGTTTTTGCCGGCGGCATGGAGCCGGTGTCGCGCGCGGAGCTGATTTTTCAGGCGCTGCCGATGACGTTCGAACAGCTTCCCTTGGGGCGTGCGATGGTCACCTTGTTCTTTATTTCCCTGGTGATTGCAGCCTGGCTCTCGGGTATCGCGTTGATAGAGCCTTTAATGGCGTGGCTTACTGAAAATTGGGGCTTGTCTCGTGCGCGCTCGGCCGCGATTTGCGGCCTGGGTGCATGGTTGGTTGGACTGATGACAGTCCTGTCGTTTAATTACTGGGGGTTTAGCTTCAAGATCTTTGGGGCGGTTAAACGACTCGGGTTTTTTGACCTGCTACAGATCTTGACATCGGGCCTCTTGCTCCCTGTGAGCGGATTGCTCATGGCGCTGTTTGCCGGGTGGCTTCTCACGCCGGAGCTCACACGTGCAGAGCTGCGCATGCGTTCACCTTGCGCCTATGACCTTTGGCTTTGGTCGGTGCGGCTAATCATGCCCGTTTTGCTTTTGCTCGTGTTTTTCAATGCACCCAGTTTGTTTCTATGAGCTCCATCCGGCGGTCGGCCTTGGTGCCCTTTAGCGCACAGCAAATGTTTAGCCTCGTGGCGGACATAGAGTCCTACCCGAAGTTTCTTCTGTGGTGTGGGGGGACAAGAATCTTGGTGCAGAACGATGATGAGGTGGTTGCGGCGATTAATATAGCCTATCACGGTATTCACAAGACTTTTACCACACGCAATCGCCTGCAGCAGGGCAAATTGATGGAGGTGCGGCTGGTCGAAGGGCCGTTCAAGCATCTACACGGGTTCTGGCAATTTCAGGCGCTTGATAGAAGCAGCAGCAAGATTTCGCTGGATCTCGAGTTCGATTTTTCCAACAGAATACTTGAGCTAACTTTGGGCCCCGTGTTTTCAAACATTGCCAACAGCCTCATTGACGGTTTCAGTAAAAGGGCGACAGCATTGTATGGTGAGCGCCAATCACAATGACCGCACGGTCATGATAGATGTTGCCTATGCCACACCGGCGAGGCAAGTGATCTATAAACTTCGTGTCGCAACGGGCACCACAGTGGAGAAGGCGATTCGACTTTCAGGGGTGCTCGAGGCGTTCCCGGAGATCGATCTGATGCGCACGGCAATTGGCGTATTCGGTGAGCCTGCGCGGCTCGATGATCGCGTAAGCCCCGATGACCGGATCGAGATCTATCGTCCGTTGATTGCTGACCCCAAGCAGGCACGCAGGCGACGTGCAACTCGTAGCAAAAGACCCAGAGGCGCGAGATGATTCACGGTTGTTTACTTGCTGGTCGTGGCCGGCGGCAGGGGAGCTGATGGTGGTAGATCACAAGGCGGGTAAAGCTGATCCGCTGTGACGAGCCTGCGGCCACCCACCACGCCGGCCGGCGTGCCGTCCCTCGGTGTTGCTACCTGGAATTCTTCGTTGTCGCATCCGGGGCCTTTGGCTTCACGTCGCCGCTGATTTTCACCAGTTTGTCGTTTTCAAAAAATAGGCTGAGTTCGCGCCGTTCCATCGCTTTCTTCCCACGTTTACGAAAGAAATAATAATCCCAGCGGTTTTTATGAAACAAGTCCTCGACGAGGGGGGTGCCGAGAATAAAACGGATCTGGCGGCGGGTCATGCCGATCTTGATCTGATCTACCATTTCTTGCGTAACTACATTGCCCTGCTGGACCTCAGGTGTATAGATACGCAGGCACCCGCCCAACAACAACACGAGGAGCAACGAGCCGGCCAGGCCCACAAATCGTTTGATCATGACATCCCAGGTAGGCTGGTTTACACTGGCGAGATCATATCGTACAGGATTCTAACCGTATAGCAGCACCCGGGCGCGCAGAGCAGATGCCATGACGGGCAGTGCGGATCTTAAGAAGGCCGGATTGAAGGCCACGTTACCTCGGCTCAAGATACTGAGCATCTTGGAGGGTTCCGATAATCCGCACCTGAGCGCGGAGGATGTATACAAAGGCCTGTTGGAGCTGGGTGAGGAAGTTGGGCTTGCTACCGTATACCGCGTGCTGACGCAATTTGAGAATGCGGGCCTCGTTATTCGGCACAACTTTGAGGGCGGCCGTTCGGTATTCGAAATTAACCAGGGCAAGCATCACGATCATATGGTTTGTGTGGAATGCGGACGCGTCTTTGAGTTCTACGACAGTGCCATCGAACGGCGCCAGCGTGATGTGGCCAAGGCCGTGGGATTCGTGGTCGAGGATCACGCGCACTATCTGTATGGCGTGTGCGAAGGGATGCGAGCGCGAGGGAAATGTTCAAAGATCAGTGACAAGTAGCAAGCGGCACCAGGGGCAAGCGGTAGGTGGCGGAGCCGATTAGAAAGGTCGTACCACACGAAGAATAAACGGTGAATTGTTAGTAGGACTAGCTATTGACCTTGCTACTTGTTACTTTACTTCAAGTAATACCGCAATCTCGTCGCAGTTGTTGTACTTGTAACATTTCACGCACACACCCCACACCTTTTCTGGGAGCATATCCTTGGGTACGGTCCGAAACCCCAGCTTGTGGAAAAACTCCGGAACATAAGTCAATGCCATCAACCGGCGTAGCCCAAGCGTTTTCACCTCGGCGATAATGCGTTGAACGAGTTGCTTGGCGAGGCCACGTCCTTTGTGTGTATCGGCGACCACCAGGCTGCGAACCTCTCCCAGATCTTCTGTGAAGATTTCGAGCGCTCCACACACAGCGATTTTGCCGTCGAGCTCGATGACAAAGAATTCGCGCAAATGCCTGTAGAGCTCACTCAGGGTGCGCGGCAGCAGATTTCCTTGACTGGCATAAATGTCCAACAGCTGATGAATCTCCGGTACGTCGCCAATAGCGGCGGCGCGCACAATTGCGGCGGAATGAGGAGCAGCGGCTTTCACTTCAGGCGGGTACGCGTTCAGCATTCGAGGCGCGCGCGAGCATATCGTGTGCATGGGCCAGTGTCTGCTTGCTTATCTCGATACCACCGATCATACGTGCAATCTCGCTGACGCGTTCCTCTTCGGACAGCGCTCGCACCTCGGTCGCCGTCGTGGCGCCCTGACTAGATTTGCTCACGAGTACATGATGATCGCCCAGCGCAGCTACTTGCGCCAGGTGGGTAATGCACAACACTTCACGCGTTTGGCCAAGTTTGCGTAGTTGTTGGCCTACAATTTCGGCGACGCGCCCGCCGATACCAACATCCACCTCGTCGAAGATCAATGTGGGAATGCGCCCGACGCGCGCCGTAACAACTTGCAACGCGAGGCTGATGCGCGAGAGCTCACCACCGGAGGCGACTTTGCTCAGGGTCTTGAGGGCTTGGCCAGCATTGGTGCTCACACGAAACTCCACGCGCTCTAGCCCGAACGTGCTGGTTTCATCATCGGGCAGTGAGTCAATGTGCACTTCAAACATGCCGCCCGCCATTCCCAGGTGCTGCATCTGTGCCGTGACCTCCTTGGAGAGGCGGCGTGCGGCGGCGCGTCTTTTAGCGGACACTGTTTCTGCCACACGGAAATAGGACTCGCGCTCATTGGATATGTCCTGTTCGATCTTGCCCAGATTAAGGTCGACATCCTCCAGGTCATCGAGCTCCGTGCGTAGGCGGTTCAACACCTCAGGGAGCGCTTCAGGGCGCACTTGGTGCTTGCGCGCCAGATCGTGCAACGATGCGAGGCGCTGGTCGATCCACTGCAACCGCTGCGGATCCAGTTCTAGCGCGTCCAAGTAATGGTGCAGCTGTGAGGCGGTCTCATCAACCTGGATCGCAGCCTCGTTGAGCAGTGCAGTAAGCTCGCCCAGCTTGGGATCGTATTGGGCAAGCTGTTCGAGACCCGAGACCGCACGTGCAAGAAGGTGAGAGATAGACGCATCTTCATCGTCGTACAGTGCTCGGGCTATATCTTGTGCGCCTGCGAGCAGCTCAGCGCCATTGGCCAGACGTGCGTGCTCCTCTTCGAGTCGCGCGACTTCATCAGTATTCAAATCGAGCGCCTCCAGCTCCCGCACCTGGTAGCGAAGCAGCTCGACATGCGCCGTGCGATTGGTCGACTGGCGACGCAGCGTGTCGGCACGATCCTGCAGCACTTTTAGCGCGTGGTAATGCTGCCCCAACGTGCGCAAGGTTTCTCCCAGACCGGCGTAGTCATCGAGGATCTGGCGTTGCCCATGGCGGCGCAGGAGGGACTGATGCTCGTGTTGCCCATGCACGTCTACCAGTAGCTGGCCGAGCTCTCGCAACATCTGCATTGGCACCGGACGGCCGTTAATAAACCCCTTTGAAGGTTTGTCTATCTCGACAACGCGGCGCACAAGACATTCCTGCTCGTCGAACAGATCGTGCGAGTCCAGCCACACGGCGGCATCTTGGTCCGGGCTCAAAGCAAAGCTCACTGTCACCTCGGCACGGTCGCAGTCGTCACGAATTACGCCGCTCTCGGCGCGATCGCCGAGCGCCAGCGTCAAGGCATCAATGACGATGGATTTGCCGGCGCCGGTTTCCCCCGTCAGCACGGTAAAGCCGGGCTCGAAAGCAAGTTCCAGCGTAGGGACGATGGTGAAATTGCGAATGAACAGGTGCGTGAGCATGTCAGAACTTGCCGCCCCATTGGAGCTTTGCGCGCAAGACGTCGAAATGGTTGCGCCCGCTCGGGCGCCACAGGCGTACCGGTTTGGGTGCACGACGTACAGAGATCCGGTCATGGTCTCGCAACGGGTGATGCAACTGCCCGTCGAAGGTGACATTGGCGCGCTGTTCCCTCGTCCCGGTCATAACTATTTCGACGACACTGTCGCTGCTTACGACAATCGGCCGGTCACTCAGGGTATGGGGGCAAATGGGCACGAGCACGATGGCCGGCAGTGTCGGGTGCAGAAGTGGCCCACCCGCGGACAACGCATACGCGGTCGAGCCTGTCGGGGTCGCGATGATAATTCCATCGGCAAGCATGCTGTTTACAAAGTGGCCGTCCAGGTAGGTTTCGAATTCAATTAAACGCGCCAGCTCGCCTTTATTGACAATTACGTCGTTGAAGGCCTTGGAGGTGTGCACGGTTTCGCCATTGCGGATGATGTCGGCGCACAAGAGGCAACGTTCCTCGACCTGATAATCGCCGTCTAGTATTGGGCCGAGCTCCGCCGTCATATTCTCCGCTGGGATGTCGGTCAGAAAACCGAGCCTCCCTAGGTTGACACCGATCAGCGGGACCTCGAAATCGGCCAGGTGGCGCGCAACGCTCAACAGCGTGCCATCTCCGCCGATCACAATGGCGACATCGATCTCCCGACCGATTTCCTCCAGCGAGCGGCGAACGGCCACCGGCCCCTCGACCAGTGTGGCAGTGTTTTCCTCCAAAACCACCTGCAGCTTGCGCGCGCGTAACAGCTCGCACAGCTTGCGGATCTCTCCGCCGGCCACGCGACTGCCATACTTGCCGAACACTCCTACGGTTCTAACGGGCGCGGTCATGCATTCATCCAATCTTGGTCTGGATAAACTAGCATAGGGCGTGGTCAACCGTAACCAAATGCCGCCGGCAGCTACGCCGGCGGTCCGGGCGCCCTGGGAGCACGGTCACCTGGTTGCGCAGGCGGGTTGACACCTCCGGGGCGTGTTGTTAGGGTGGGTTTTGGCACTCGAGTGTTGAGAGTGCTAATTAACGTACTGTGAGCACATATACTGCAATGACTGAGTTGACCCCGCGCGCCGAGTTTCTGCTAAAGATACTGGTTGAGCGCTACATCGCCGATGGCCAGCCCGTGGGCTCGCGTACGCTGGCGAAAAAGACCGGTCTGGCGCTGAGCCCGGCCACGATCCGCAACGTGATGGCGGACTTGGAAGAAATGGGGCTTGTGCGCTCGCCCCACACCTCGGCCGGGCGCATACCAACGCAGCTCGGTTACCGGGTCTTCGTTGACAGTCTGCTTACGGTGCAGCCGCTTGATGTCGAGCAGGTGCGCAAGTTCGAGCACGAATTTCGTACCGAGGAAGACCCGCAGCACCTGATCGAAACGACCTCCCATCTGCTCTCCGAGATGACGCAGCTCGCCGGTATCATCATGGTTTCCCGGCGCGAGAGTCAGGTGGGATTCCACCAGCTCGAGTTCGTCGGACTTTCCGGGCAGCGTGTGCTGGTGATCCTGGTCACCCAGGACGGCCAGGTGCAAAACCGGATTATTCACGCCGAGCGGCGCTACTCGCCGGCTGAGCTGGTCCAGGCCGCTAACTATTTCAACGAAACCTACAGCGGCACGCCTCTGGGCGCAGTGAAACGCGCGCTCGTGACGGATATGCAGCGCGTCACCGAGGACATGCACCGCATGATGCAGTTGGCCATAGAAATAGCGCGTCGCGTGTTTCTGGATGAGAAGCGCGAGGGTGACGATCTCGTGGTGAGCGGGGAGTCCAACCTGATGGAGTTCCCCGAGCTTGGTGACATCCAGAAGCTGCGTAAGCTGTTTGATACGTTCACCAGCAAGCGCGATCTACTGCACCTGCTCGACCTAAGTATGCGAGCGGGCGGAGTCAAGATCTTCATCGGCAGTGAGTCGGGCTACGAGGCACTGGAGGATTGCAGTGTGGTGGCCGCACCTTACACCGCAGACGGCGAGGTGGTTGGGACGCTCGGGGTGATCGGGCCCACCCGCATGCCCTATGAGCACGTTATTCCCTTCGTCGATATCACCGCGAAGCTTCTCGGTGGTGCGCTCTCCTCCCTCGGGCGCTGACAGGTTGTTGGCAAAAGGCCTTCCTGGTCACTGCCCCATAAGTTCCCGCCCAGGCCCAGTACGCGCATCGAGCGTTTGTATTCTCAGCCTGCCGCAAACACGGTTTCCGGCCAGCCCGATGGTTCAGCGCCTTAGCAACCGCGAAACATGGCAGCATGTCTCCGGGCACCGTCGGCAGGGCGCCAACGCCGCTTGAAACCCCGCCGGCGGACCCCATTAAGGGTTCAAGGACGATCGACTTCTCCAATAGCAAACGAGGACCATAATGGGCGGGAAGAAACACGCGGAGAAAAAGCGCGCCGAACCTTCGGTAGGTCCCCAAACCAGCATGAAAGACAGCCAGGGCGCGCGGCAGCCAGCACCCGCTGCAGCCGGCGCTGCGCGCGGTGGGGCAAAACCGCAACGCGAGGCGAGGCTAGAGAGCGAGCTCACTCAACTGCAGGCGGAGCTGGAGGCCACTCGCCTCAAAGCGGAGGAAGAACTGGATAAGTTTCTCAGGGCCAAAGCCGAGGTAGACAATGTCCGGCGTCGCGCGGAAATCGACGTGGCCAATGCCTGCAAGTACGGCATCGAGCGACTGGCCACGGAGATGCTGGCCGTGTGCGACAGCCTGGAGCTTGCCCGAACGGTGGACATAGAGCAGGAGAACCAGATCGCGCTGGCGAAGATGCACGAAGGACTGGATCTGACCTTGAAGCTCATGGACAGCGTGTTTAAGAAGTTTTCACTCTCCGTTATTAATCCTGAGCACGCGAAGTTCGATCCCGAGAGGCACCAGGCGGTGGGCATGGTCGAAAGCGAGCAGGTGCCCCCTGGCCATGTCGTGCAGGTCGTGCAGAAGGGGTACCTGCTGCACGACAGACTGCTGCGCCCGGCGATGGTCATCGTGGCTAAGGCGCGCGGGGCGGATAAAAACGGTGATAGCAACCCTTGAAATGCCCAAATCGGGCCTCATCTCATTGTGATAGTGCCAATTTAGTCGAGGTACAGACCTCGAAATCCAGAGGAAAAGAACCATGGCGAAGATTATCGGTATTGACCTAGGCACCACCAACTCGTGTGTCGCGTTGATGGAAGGCGGCAAGGCCCGGGTGATCGAGAACAGCGAGGGGGATCGCACGACGCCTTCGGTTGTCGCCTACACCGACGAAGGCGAGATTCTCGTCGGGGCAGCTGCAAAACGCCAGGCGATCACCAATCCCCATAACACCGTATTCGCAACGAAGCGGCTGATCGGACGCCGGTTTGATGAAGAAGTGGTGCAGCGCGACATCAAGTTAATGCCCTACAAGATCGTCAAGGCAAAAAATGGTGATGCCTGGGTAGAGGTCAAGGGTAAGCAGATGGCGTCCCCGGAGATCTCGGCGCGCGTGCTTCAGAAGATGAAGAAGACGGCGGAGGATTACCTCGGTGAAGAGATCGAGGAGGCCGTGATTACGGTACCGGCCTACTTTAACGATTCGCAGCGCCAGGCAACCAAAGACGCCGGACGTATTGCTGGGCTCGATGTAAAACGTATTATCAATGAGCCCACGGCCGCGGCGCTGGCTTTTGGTCTGGACAAGAAGGAAGGCGATCGCAAGATAGCTGTCTATGACCTCGGCGGGGGGACCTTTGATGTCTCTATCATCGAGATCGCCAGTGTTGATGGTGAACACCAGTTTGAAGTGCTGTCCACGAACGGCGACACCTTCCTCGGCGGTGAGGATTTCGACCGACGCCTGATCGATTATCTGGCGGACGAGTTCAAGAAGGACAACGGGATCGATCTGCACAACGATCCGCTAGCATTACAGCGCCTGAAAGACGCGGCCGAGAAGGCAAAGATCGAGTTATCCTCGGCACAGCAGACCGAGGTCAACCTTCCCTATATCACCGCGGACGCCAGCGGGCCAAAGCATCTGAACATCAAGGTGACTCGCGCCAAGCTCGAAGCGTTGGTCGAGGATCTGATTGCACGCACGATCGCGCCGTGTAAGATCGCGCTGAAAGACGCGGGCCTCAAGGCCAGCGATGTGGATGATGTGATATTGGTGGGTGGGCAGACGCGCATGCCCAAGGTGCAGGACGCGGTAAAGAACTTCTTCGGCAAGGAACCGCGCAAGGACGTGAACGCGGACGAGGCCGTGGCTGTTGGGGCTGCGATCCAGGGCGGTGTGCTGGGCGGTGATGTCAAGGATGTGCTGTTGCTCGATGTGACGCCGCTGTCGCTGGGCATCGAGACTCTGGGCGGAGTGATGACCAAGCTGATCCAGAAGAACACGACGATACCGACGAAGGCGAACCAGATCTTCTCGACCGCCGACGACAATCAGACCGCCGTGACCGTTCACGTGCTGCAAGGCGAGCGCGAGATGGCGACGGGCAACAAGTCCTTGGGAAGGTTCGATCTGGCCGATATTCCTCCTGCACTGCGCGGTGTGCCACAGATCGATGTTACCTTCGATATCGACGCCAATGGCATCCTGCACGTGTCAGCCAAGGACAAGGCGACGGGCAAGGAAAACAAGATCGTTATCAAGTCCAGCTCAGGGCTGAGCGAAGATGAAATAAACCGCATGGTGCAGGATGCCGAGGCCCACGCTGAGGAGGACAAGAAAGCGCGCGAGCTGGTGGATGCGCGCAACCAGGCCGAAGCCATGATCCACAGCGTGCGTAAGTCCGTGCAGGAGATGGGCGAGAAGCTCGATGCCGCGGAAAAAGACAAGATCGAGTCGGCAATCAAAGAGCTGGAGGCGGTTGTCAAGGAAGACGACAAGGACGCAATCCAGCAAAAGACACAGGCACTGGCCGAGGCCAGTCACAAGCTGGCTGAGCAGATGTACGCGCAGGGTGGTGCCGGTGCCGAGTCCGCGGCAGGTGCGGAAGCGCCAGCCGATTCCGGCGCCGGGCCAGCGCAAGAAGAGAATGTGGTCGACGCCGAGTTCGAGGAAGTGAAGGAGAGTAAAAGTAAAAAGTAGCAGGCGGCTGAAAAACTGTTTTCAGCATCTTCGTAAAAAAGCCTGATTGCTGTGGGGTGGATGCGCACCTTACAGGTCACACGGAAACGGTAAGCGTCTAAGCTCGCAGCCGAAGGCGGCCGGCACGCGCACGCGCGTGCCGGCCGCGTCGTGTGTCATAGGCTAGAATCTCTGTGGATCCTGGGGTACCGCTAGTCAGATGTCGCAAAGGGATTATTACGAAATTCTCGGGGTGACACGCAATGCCTCGGAGGCTGAGATCAAGAAGGCCTATCGCAGGCTGGCGATGAAGTACCATCCCGATCGTAATCCAGGTGACAAGGCCGCGGAGGAACAATTCAAGGAGGCCCAGCAGGCGTACGAAATCCTGGCCGATGCGCAAAAACGGGCGGCCTACGACCAGTTCGGCCACGCCGGTGTGGATCCCTCAATGGGTGCCGGTGGCTTCTACGGGGCCGGTGGTGCGAGCAGTTTTTCCGATGTATTCAGCGATGTCTTTGGTGATATCTTCGGCGGCACCAGACGTGGTGCCTCGCAGGTACGTCGCGGCGCCGATCTGCGCTACCGGCTTGCGCTGATGCTGGAGCAGGCCGTCAACGGCACCACCGTGCAGATCCGGGTGCCGGTGCTGGACAACTGTGAGGCCTGTGGCGGGAGCGGGGCGAAGGCCGGCACCACCGCGCAGACCTGCGACACCTGTGGCGGCCACGGTCAGGTGCGCATGCAGCAGGGATTCTTCTCGATCCAGCAAACCTGTCCGAGTTGCCGCGGTAGCGGCAAGGTCATTACCAACCCATGTCCGGAATGCCGGGGGCAGGGGCGGGTCAAACGTACCAAAACACTTTCTGTGAAAGTTCCCGCCGGTGTCGATGAGGGCGACCAGATTCGGCTTGCAGGGGAAGGCGAGGCGGGCGAGCACGGGGGCCCACACGGAGATCTTTATGTCGAGATCCGCATTAAAGCCCATGACATCTTCAAGCGTGACGGTGATGACCTGTACTGCGAGATGCCCGTGAGCTTCACGACGGCCGCGCTCGGAGGGGAGCTGGAGATTGCCACGCTGGACGGGCGCGCCAATTTGAAGATTCCTGCCGGTACGCAGAGCGAAAAGCGGTTTCGACTGCGCGGAAAAGGGGTGAGAAACGTACGTAGCGGACACCTGGGCGATCTCTACTGCCGCGTGAGCGTAGAGACTCCGGTCAAGTTGACCGAACGGCACAAAGCACTGCTCCGTGAGTTTGATGAGCTGACGCGCACAGGTGGCGCGCGGCACAACCCGCGGGAACAGTCGTGGCTCGATAAGCTCGGGACGTTTTTCGGTAAAGCGAGCTGAACCCGCCTGCGCCGGTGAGCGGATTCCTCGATACTCTCTCCGGGCGTGCGCATCGCCTTTGGGTGCGAGCGCGTGTTAGCGCCGGCACGGCAAATCCTTTATGCTCTGTGCGCATGATGACCTCGCACGTGAGCGCTGAGAATTCATGTTGACCATCGCTGTTACCGGCGCCGCCGGAAGGATGGGCCGCACTGTCATCAAGGCCGCCGCCGATGCCGGAGATATTCGAGTTGCGGCTGCGCTGGAGAGCGCGCACAGTCCCGCCCTCGGCGCCGATGCGGGCGAGCTGGCCGGCGTCGGCAAGCTCGATGTGGCATTGCGCGGTGACGACGGGGGGACCGCCTACGATGTACTGGTCGATTTCTCGCATCCTGATGCGACCCGGGCCTACGTGGATGTCTGTCGCCGCGGCGGTCGAAAAATGGTCATCGGCACCACGGGCCTCGACGAGGCCGGTCGTGAGCACATTGCCAAAGCCGCTGCCGACATCGCCATCGTGTTTGCACCCAATATGAGTGTGGGCGTCAACCTTTGTCTGCGGCTGCTGGACCTGACGGCCCGTGTGCTTGGCGATGACTTCGATGTTGAGGTAATTGAGGCGCATCATCGGCACAAGCGCGATGCGCCTTCGGGCACGGCGCTGCGTATGGGCGAGGTGGTGGCCGAGGCGCTTGGCAGAACCATCCAGGACTGCGTGGTTTATGGCCGTCAGGGATTCAGCGGCGAGCGGCCTCGCGGTCAGATCGGTTTCAGTGCACTGCGTGCCGGGGAGATCATTGGTGAGCACACGGTCATGTTTGCAGGTGCCGGGGAGCGCGTGGAGATCACACACCGGGCGCAGAGCCGCCTGGCCTTTGCTGACGGGGCGCTGCGTGCAGCCCGCTGGGTGCTGCAGCAGCACAAAGGCCTCTTCGACATGCAAGACGTGCTCGGTCTGCGTTGATTTTGTGTAAGCGGTTACGTAAGATTTCGCACCAGCCAGTATCATGACTTTCTACTACGCATGTTGATGAAGCGGGAGACGCGATGCGCATCTCCCGCTTTTGTATGTGCCCTCTTTTGTTTCTGTTGGCAGGCAGGTTTACTTGGGAAATAAACGGTTGACACAGTCCGCCGTGCTTGCGCTCGAGGACGGATCGGTGTTCAGCGGGCGCTCCATCGGTGTCGCCGGGCAGGCGGTTGGTGAGGTGGTGTTCAACACCGCCATGACGGGTTATCAGGAGATCCTGACGGACCCCTCTTACGCCAGGCAGATCGTCACACTGACCTACCCGCACATCGGTAACACGGGAGCGAACAGCGAGGACATGGAGTCCGCACGCGTGTACGCGGCGGGTCTCGTTATTCGAGATCTGCCTTCCGTGATGAGTAACTGGCGCGCTGAACATGACTTGCCGACGTTCTTAGGCAAACGCCAGGTCGTGGCCATTGCCGATATCGACACACGTAAGCTCACGCGGTTGTTACGCGAAAACGGTGCGCAAAATGGCTGCATCGTGGCGGCCGCACCGCGCGCCCGCCTCGACAAGAAAGCTGCCGTGCGAGCGGCCCGCGGTTTTGCCGGGCTCAAGGGGATGGATCTCGCCAAGGTCGTCAGCGTCAAGAAGTCCTACGCCTGGAGTGCGGGCGGCTGGGCCCTCGGACGCGGTTATGGCGAGCCTGCGCCAGCGCGATTTCGAGTCGTGGCTTACGATTTCGGGATCAAGCGAAACATTCTGCGCATGTTAGCCGATCGTGGTTGCGCGGTGACCGTCGTGCCTGCGCGTACGAGCGTGCACGACGTGCTCGCTCTAAACCCCAACGGGGTTTTTCTGTCCAACGGGCCCGGTGACCCGGAGCCGTGCGACTACGCAATCGATGCGATTAGGGCATTGTTAAAAAGGAAGGTGCCGATCTTTGGTATCTGTCTCGGACATCAGCTGCTCGCGTTGGCAGCGGGGGGCAAGACCGTGAAGATGAAGTGCGGCCACCATGGCGCAAATCATCCGGTGCTCGAGCTCGACTCCGGGCGGGTCATGATTACCAGCCAGAATCACGGGTTTGCCGTGGACGACAGCGCGCTACCGAAGTCGCTGAGAGTCACACATCGCTCACTCTTCGATGGCTCGATACAGGGCCTTGCATGTACGGACCGGCCTGCTTTTTCATTTCAAGGTCACCCGGAGGCGAGCCCCGGACCGCAGGACATCAGCGCGATTTTCGACCGATTCATTGAATTGATGTTGGAAAATCACGCAGCGAGTAACGAGTGGCGAGTACAGCGAAACAATACGGCATCCACTTGAGATTCAACTCGCTACTCGACACTCGCAACTGAACTTATGCCAAAACGCACGGATATCAAGAGCATCCTGATCATCGGCGCTGGCCCCATCATCATCGGTCAGGCGTGTGAGTTTGACTACTCGGGTGCGCAGGCGTGCAAGGCGCTGAAAGACGAAGGTTATCGGGTGATTCTGGTCAACTCCAATCCGGCCACCATCATGACCGATCCGAACATGGCGGACGCGACCTATATCGAGCCGGTTGACTGGCAAACGGTCGCCGAGATTATCGCCAAGGAAAGGCCCGACGCCTTGCTCCCGACGATGGGCGGCCAAACGGGCTTGAATTGCGCGCTCGATCTGGACCGCGAACGGGTGCTGCAACACTATGGCGTGGAAATGATCGGCGCCACACGCGTTGCGATCGACAAGGCCGAGGATCGTGAGCTGTTCAAGCAAGCGATGCAATCGATCGGTCTGGAAACGGTCCGTGGAGCCATCGCCCACAGCCTCGAGGCGGCACAACAGGTCCAGGCCATGATCGGGTTCCCGGTGATCATACGACCTTCGTTTACGCTCGGGGGCAGCGGCGGTGGTGTAGCGTACAACAAAGAAGAGTTCGTGAAGATTTGCGAGCGCGGAATGGAGGCATCACCCACGTCGGAGCTTCTCATTGAAGAGTCGATTCTCGGTTGGAAAGAATACGAAATGGAAGTTGTCCGCGATCGCAACGATAACTGCATCATCGTCTGCTCCATCGAAAACTTCGATCCCATGGGAATTCATACTGGCGATTCGATCACGGTTGCGCCGGCGCAGACCTTGACCGATAAAGAATATCAGCTGATGCGCAACGCGAGCTTCGCCTGTTTGCGCGAGATTGGCGTCGATACCGGTGGGTCGAACGTGCAGTTTGCGGTGAATCCCGAGAACGGGTGGATGGTTATCATCGAGATGAACCCCCGCGTATCGCGTTCCTCCGCGCTCGCATCGAAGGCCACGGGTTTCCCAATCGCCAAGATCGCAGCCAAGCTCGCCGTGGGCTACACACTGGACGAGCTTAAAAACGACATTACCGGTGGCGTTACTCCGGCATCGTTCGAGCCGACCATCGACTACGTCGTCACCAAGGTGCCGCGTTTTACCTTCGAAAAGTTCCCCAAGGCCAACCCACACTTGACCACGCAAATGAAATCGGTCGGTGAGGCTATGGCCATCGGGCGCACATTTCAAGAGTCCTTGCAAAAGGCGTTGCGCAGCCTTGAGACCGACAGCTACGGGTTCGAGCCGAGGCTCGATCCCGCGGGCGATGCGGAAGAAGCGGAGCCCCGGCTTGTGCAGGAGCTGCGGGTACCGGGCGCCGAGCGGATCTGGTATATCGCCGATGCTTTTCGCTTCGGCTTCTCGCTCGATCGCATCTACGCGCTGACGCGAATCGACCGCTGGTTTCTCGCACAGATCGAGGAGCTCGTCGAACTGGAGAAAGGCATTGCCGGTCGAGGCGCTCGCAAGCGCACCCGCAAGCTCGTACGGGACTGGAAGCGTAAGGGGTTTTCCGACCGGCGCCTGGCGCAACTTCTGGGCACCACCGAGGAGAAGTTTCGCAAGGAGCGCCATGCCCTGGGGGTACACCCTGTTTTCAAGCGCGTGGACTCCTGTGCGGCGGAGTTCGAGGCGACAACGGCGTATATGTACTCGACCTACGAAGACCAGTGCGAGGCGCATCCC
Organism: Nitrospira sp.; assembly: GCA_019456345.1. Lineage (GTDB taxonomy): Bacteria > Pseudomonadota > Gammaproteobacteria > Acidiferrobacterales > SPGG2 > VRUB01. The sequence continues at coordinate 26,968 of VRUB01000010.1, forward strand.
GATGCGCGACGTAAAATTATGGTGCTCGGCAGCGGACCCAACCGCATTGGCCAGGGAATCGAGTTCGATTACTGTTGCGTCCACGCCGCACTCGCCATGCGCGAGGAGGGGTTTCAGACCATTATGGTCAACTGTAACCCGGAGACGGTATCCACGGATTACGATACGTCTGACCGCTTGTACTTCGAGCCGCTCACACTCGAGGACGTGCTCGAGATTATCCACGTGGAGCAACCGACGGGGGTCATCGTGCAGTATGGTGGTCAAACGCCGTTGAAACTCGCCCGCGGGCTCGCGAGTGCGCACGTTCCCATCATCGGTACAAGTCCGGATTCCATTGATCTGGCCGAAGACCGCGAACGTTTTCAGCGTCTGTTACGGCGCCTCGACCTGCGACAGCCGCCGAATGCGACGGCGCGAACACCGAAGCAAGCAGTTACACTGGCGCAGAAAATCGGCTATCCACTGGTCGTCAGGCCATCCTATGTTCTGGGCGGACGGGCCATGGAGATCGTGCACGGTCGTGATGACCTGGAGACCTACATGCGCATGGCGGTGAGTGTGTCGCATGACGCGCCGGTGCTGCTGGACAAGTATCTGGCCGATGCCATCGAAGTCGATGTGGACGCGATGAGCGATGGCGAGCGCGTGATCGTGGGTGGGATCATGGAGCACATTGAGGAAGCCGGTGTGCATTCCGGTGATTCCGCGTGCTCGCTCCCCCCCTTTAGTCTCTCCAAGAAAATCCAGGATCAGCTGCGTGTGCAGACGCGTCAGCTTGCACAAGCGCTCAAAGTGATCGGATTGATGAATATCCAGTTTGCCATCAAGGATGGTGACATATACGTGTTGGAAGTTAACCCGCGGGCTTCTCGTACGGTGCCCTACGTATCCAAAGCCACGGGGCGGGCGCTTGCCAAGATCGGGGCACGTTGTATGATCGGCCGCACCCTGGACGAGCAAGGGATTACGGCTGAAATCGTACCTCCTTATTTTTCTGTAAAGGAGGCGGTGTTCCCCTTTATCAAGTTCCCCGGCGTCGACACTGTGCTTGGCCCCGAGATGAAATCCACGGGGGAGGTGATGGGTATCGGTCGCAGCTTCGGCGAGGCTTTCGCGAAGTCACAGGCCGCGGCCGGTTCGGGAATCCCGCAAAAGGGGCGCATGTTCATCAGTGTGCGGGACGCCGATCAGAAACGCGCGATCGATGTCGCCAGATACTTCGATGCACAGGGCTTCGAGATCCTGGCGACCCATGGCACTGCCGCCGTGTTGGAGGCGGCGGGCGTGCCGGTCAAACCCGTAAATAAGGTGTCCGAGGGGCGACCGCACATCGTTGATATGATTATGAACGATGAGATTGATATTATCGTTAACACGACCTCGGACAAGCAAAGCCTGGAGGACTCCTACGCGATCCGCCGGGAGGCCCTGCAACACCGGGTGACCAACTATACAACGCTCTCGGCCGCGCGCGCGGCCCGTGAGGCGCATCGCCATGGCAATGGCATTAATATCAATCGTCTGCAGGATCTGCATCGGAGAATGAACTTATGAATAAAGTGCCCATTACGGCAGACGGCGCGAAAAAACTCAGGGCGCAGTTAAATCACCTCAAGAGGGTGAAACGCCCGCACATCATCCAGGAGATCGCCGAGGCGCGCTCGCACGGGGATATTTCGGAAAACGCGGAGTTTCATGCTGCCAAGGAACAACAAAGCTTCATCGAAGGCCGTATCGCGGAGCTCGAATCGATGCTCGCAATGGCGCAAATCATTGACCCCGCGACACTCGATATTCGGGGGCGCGTCGTGTTTGGCGCGACGCTGGTGCTGCGGGACGCCCACGGCGAGCAGCAGGTGACCTATCAAATCGTCGGTGATCTTGAAGCCGACATTGCCGAGGGGAAAATCTCCATCAGCTCGCCGATCGCGCGAGCGCTTATCGGCAAGGAAGAGGGAGACGTGGTAGATGTCGAGGTCCCGGACGGTACGCGTTCCTACGAGATCCTGGCCGTGCGGTACGTTTAACAGGCGGTTGGAAAACAGAGTGTTTCAGCCGCCTGTGAGCGGTACAGGGATGAACCGGTATTTCCCGACGGCTGTTAAAGCGTTGAAAAATGGAGCAAACCGGAAACCGCATTCTGTTAAGAGCGAGAGCCAGGCGGTCCGGCCTCCCCGATTGCGGCAGCACACCTCGAGCACTCGATGCGCGGTAGCCCGCCCCGCGCCGCTCAGATATCCAACGTCGCCGTTGCCGTTGAGCGTACCTTAATCGCCCTGTGGGTAGGCGGGATGTGGATCGGCGGTTACCTGGTCGCGCCGCTGCTGTTCAATTTACTCGAAAATCGCCCGCTTGCTGGCACCGTTGCCGGGGCAATGTTCAGTGTAATCGATCGCGTGGGGCTTGTGTGTGGGCTTGCACTGGTGGGCCTGGCGCTGTGGCGGGCGGGGCATCGCTGGTTACGGCAATGGCGCACCTGGATGCTGGGGGCAATGCGGGCGCTGATCGTGGTGGGTGAGTTTGTGCTGCTCCCTTTGATCCAGGATCTGCATGCCCTGGGCACGAACGCAGCGCCACCGCAGGCGGGTGGGCATACCCGCTTCATCGTGCTGCATTTCCTTGCGCGCACGGTCTTTATCATAAACAGCGTGCTCGGATTGGGGCTGGTCATTTTTGGCGCTCTGGTGCCTGCGCGCCGGGCAATGCACTGAGCCCATGAGCGGGGTTGGTACGCGTGCGTATGGCGCATTTAATGGGCGTCGCATTTAGCACAGAAACGGGAGCAATACCCGCATAGATCGATATATGCCATCATGGCGGCGGGGGTTTTAATGACAGCGCACGGCGGTTTAGCCACGGATGACCCGCAGGCGGCCAAATAAGGGCTGGTTGCGCGAGCACACGCGAGATCCCTTCGTTAAACGTGCGCAGAAGGAGGGCTATCGCACGCGTGCCGTTTACAAGCTCGAGGAGATCAATAGCCGCTATCGCATCTTACGCCCGGGCCAGACCGTGGTGGATCTGGGCGCTGCGCCCGGGGGGTGGTCGCAATACGCACGGCAGCAGGTGGGGGCCCGCGGCCGGGTGCTGGCGCTGGATGTGCTGGCGATGACGCCACCGTCCGGGGTGGAGTTTGTTCACGGTGATATTGCTGATCGTGCGGTGCTAGACTTGATATTAGAGCGGCTGGCGGGATGCCCGGTAGATCTTGTGATTTCGGACATGGCCCCCAATATTAGTGGTGAGCGGGTCTCTGACCAGGCCAGGTCCATCGAGCTCGCGGCCCGAGCGCTCGAGTTTGCCGCGGCCGTGCTTACGCCAGGCGGTCAACTGCTGTTGAAGATTTTCCAGGGTGAAGGGCTCGCCGAGTTACGCGAGGCGATGCGCCGGCACTTCGAGCGGGTCGTGATCTGCAAGCCGCAGGCGTCGCGTCCGCGTAGTCGAGAGGTCTATTTGCTTGGAAACGGCTTTCAAGATAGCTTGGGGAGTCGTAGACAAAATCAGCGGTTGTCACACGGTAACGGTCGTAGCAAAATGGAACGAAGCTGACGGCGCGGGTCTAACCGACAGCCTGCGGCGCTGAGTCTCCATTCACAGCGAAACACCTTCTGAGAGGGAAAACTTGAACAATCTCACCAAGAATCTCCTGCTTTGGCTCGTCATCGCCGTCGTGCTGATGTCGGTATTTAGCAATTTCGGCCCCCGGCAGCCGCAGGCCAGCGCGATGGAGTACTCCCAGTTCATTTCCAAGGTCAGGGATGGCCAGATCGACAAAGTGACTATCCAGGGCCGGAATATTAGCGGGACATTGAAGAGTGGCGGGAAGTTCAAGACTTATGCGCCGCCCGACCCGGGCCTGATTGGCGATTTGCTCAAGCATGGCGTTGCAATCGACGCAAGGCCGCAGGACGAGCAGTCATTGCTGTTGACGATCTTCATTAATTGGTTCCCGCTGTTGCTCCTGATCGGGGTATGGATCTTTTTCATGCGCCAGATGCAAGGCGGGGTCGGTGGCCGCGGTGCTATGAGCTTCGGCAAGAGCAAGGCACGCATGCTCACCGAGGAGCAGAATAAGACCACCTTTGACGACGTGGCGGGCGTGGAAGAGGCCAAGGAGGAGGTGCAAGAGCTGGTGGAGTTCCTGAGTGACCCGGCGAAGTTTCAAAAGCTCGGTGGGCGCATTCCCAAGGGCGTGCTAATGACCGGGGCCCCCGGCACCGGCAAGACCTTGCTCGCAAGGGCCATTGCCGGGGAGGCCAAGGTGCCGTTCTTCACCATTTCCGGATCGGACTTCGTCGAGATGTTTGTCGGCGTCGGCGCCTCGCGTGTGCGCGATATGTTCGACCAGGCCAAGAAGCACGCACCGTGCATCATATTCATCGACGAAATCGATGCCGTGGGACGCCAGCGCGGTGCCGGCCTCGGCGGTGGGCATGACGAACGTGAGCAGACCTTGAATCAGCTGCTCGTGGAAATGGATGGGTTTGAAGGCACGGAGGGCGTGATCGTGATAGCCGCGACCAACCGCCCGGATGTGTTGGACCCGGCGTTGTTGCGCCCGGGGCGGTTCGACCGCCAGGTCTTTGTGCCGCTGCCGGATATTCGTGGACGCGAGTTGATTCTGAAAATACACATGCGCAATGTTCCACTGGCTGATGACGTCGTGCCCAGCATCCTCGGGCGCGCGACGCCGGGATTTTCCGGGGCCGACCTTGCCAACCTGGTGAATGAGGCGGCACTGTTCGCCGCTCGTGCGAACAAGCGCCTGGTAGACATGGAAGACTTTGAACGGGCGAAGGATAAAGTGATCATGGGCGCAGAGCGCCGCTCTATTGTGATGCCGGAGAAGGAGCGCATGAATACCGCATACCATGAATCCGGGCACACCGTGGTGGCGAAGACGCTGCCCAATACCGATCCCGTGCACAAGGTGACAATCATCCCGCGCGGCCGGTCTTTGGGTGTGACCATGCAGTTACCGGAGGAAGACCGTTACAGCCACGACCGTGAGTCGCTGTTGTCGAGCATCGCGGTCCTGATGGGCGGGCGCATCGCTGAGGAGGTGTTCATGAAGCAAATGACCACCGGTGCGGCGAATGACTTTGAGCGAGCCACCGAAATCGCGCGCAACATGGTCACCCGTTGGGGCATGAGCGATACACTGGGGACGCGCGTCTATGGTGACGGGGAGCACGAGGTGTTCCTCGGGCGCGACATGGTAACGCATAAGAACCTGAGCAATGCGACCGCGGAAATGGTGGACCAAGAGATCCGGCGTATTGTCGATGAGCAGTATGCGCGCGCGCGCAAGGTCATCGAGGACAAACACGATACGGTTGAAATGATGGCGCGCTCGCTACTGGAATGGGAGACGCTCGACGCGGGGCAGATCGACGACGTCATGGCCGGCAAGAACCCGCGTGCGCCGGAGGGCGTGGGCAGCGGTGGCTCCCGCGGCGAGGCCGGCGCCAAACCGAAAAAACCGAGCCGTAAGCCGCGCGTCAAACCAAATCTCGGTGACCCTGCAGGCGAGCATTGATGCCGGTGTGACGCGGCTGGACTGTGGCGGGCGGGCCCTTGATCTGGGCCGCGTTGGCGTCATGGGAGTCCTGAATGTAACCCCCGATTCGTTCTCGGACGGGGGTCTTTTTTTGGCACGGGATCGCGCCGTCGATCATGCGATACGAATGGTCGCCGAGGGCGCCGCCATCATCGACATCGGGGGCGAGTCGACCCGCCCCGGCGCACGGGGTGTTTCGGTTCAGGAAGAGCTGGATCGAGTGATAGCGCTCATCGAGGCGTTGCAACAGGCGATCGCGGTTCCGATTTCAATCGACACGTCCAAGCCCGAGGTAATGCGTGCGGCGGTCGCTGCCGGAGCCGGCATGATCAACGATGTGCGGGCGTTACGTGCCCCCGAGGCGCTGCAGACGGCGGCGCAGTTGGGAGTTCCGGTTTGTCTGATGCACATGCAAGGGGAACCTCGAACCATGCAGGAGGATCCGCGTTATGTCGATGTCGTGCAGGAGGTGAAGGAGTTCTTGCGTTTGCGCAGCCAAGCGTGTCGGGACGCGGGCATCCATGCTGCGAACATTATCGTCGACCCGGGCTTTGGCTTTGGCAAGACTTTGGAACATAATCTCGAGCTGTTACGCAATCTTGGCGAGCTTGCGACGCTGGGCACGCCAGTGCTCGTGGGGCTGTCACGGAAGTCCATGATCGCCAAGGTTCTGGACCTACCGTTGGAGCGGCGCATGATCGCCAGCGTGGCGTTGGCGGTGGTGGCAGTGCAAAACGGGGCCAACCTTGTGCGGGCACATGATGTCGGTGCGACGTGCGAGGCGGTTCGCATGGCCGAGGCGGTTTATCGCGCCGGCTAATTCGCAAAGTCTCATATGGGGGAAACAATGAAGAAGCGTTATTTCGGCACCGATGGTATTCGCGGCCGCGTCGGTGAGGAGCCGATCACTCCCGAGACCGTGTTGAAGCTGGGCTGGGCTGTGGGCTGTGTGCTGGGCGCTGACGGTGGCGACCGCGGGCGGGTCCTGATCGGCAAGGACACCCGCGTGTCGGGTTATTTGCTCGAGTCGGCGCTGGAGTCGGGGCTGTCGGCGGCAGGTACGGACGTGAGCCTGCTCGGCCCCATGCCGACACCGGGCATCGCCTATCTGACGCGCACCGCGCGTGCACGCGCCGGGATCGTCATTAGCGCCTCGCATAACCCTTATCATGACAACGGCATCAAGTTCTTCTCCGCGGAGGGCACCAAACTCCCCGATGATATGGAGCTGGCGATCGAGAGCGCCATGCAACGGTCCATGCGCACCGTGGACTCGGCTTCGCTCGGTAAGGCGGAGCGTTATCGTCATGCGGCCGGGCGCTATATCGAGTTTTGCAAGAGCACCTTTCAGGCGAAGGACGGCCTCGATGGTCTTACCGTCGTGGTCGACTGCGCCAACGGGGCGGCCTACCAGATCGCCCCCGCAGTTTTTGCTGAGCTGGGTGCGCACGTCATTTCGATTGCGGATGAGCCCGATGGTTTCAATATCAACTCCGAGTGCGGGTCAACGTATCCGGCAACGTTGCAAAAAGCGGTACGCGCTGAAGGTGCGGACCTGGGCATCGCCTTGGATGGCGACGGTGATCGCGTTGTTATGGTGGATCACGCCGGCAGCTATGTGGATGGCGACCAGATTTTGTTCATCATCGGCGCAGCGCGCGACGCGGCGGAGGCGCTGAACGGAGGCATCGTGGGCACGCTCATGAGTAATCTCGGGCTCGAGAATGCGTGCGCGGCAAGAGACATCCCGTTCAAACGTGCACGCGTCGGAGACCGTTATGTGATGAGCATGCTGCAGGCTGAGGGGTGGGAGCTCGGGGGCGAGTCTTCCGGTCATATCATCTGCCTCGACAAGAGCACCACGGGCGACGGTATCGTCACCGCGTTGCAGGTGCTCGCGGTAATCATGGATTCCGGCATGACCCTGGCTGAGCTCAAACAGGGTATGCAGGTATTCCCGCAGACCATTGTCAATGTACCTACCCCCACGGCCGCGGGTGACAAGCGCCGCGGGCGACAAGGGGTCGATGTGCAGCACTCCTCGCGAGTCCTGCGCGCCGTGCGCGCGGTGGAAGCGGAGCTCGGCGATCAGGGGCGTGTGCTGTTGCGCGCATCCGGTACGGAACCGGTGATTCGGGTAATGGTGGAAGGCGCCGATGCGAAATTGGTCGAGCGTCTGGCGCAGCAGCTGGCGGACGCTGTTAAGTCCGCCGCCCGCGAAGCGGCCTAACTGGTAGTGTAGGTATCGCCTGCCGGCGATAAATATTAGCCGGGTCTCGTCCCGGCAGACGAGGAACTTTGGTTTCGGCCAAAGTTCCCAAAGCCATCTGCGCCTGCGC
>VRUB01000103.1 GCA_019456345.1 Nitrospira sp.
ACGGTTATCTCCGCGCGCTGGCGACGATAACCGGTGAGAAATGCGGGCTGGGTGGACGCCTGACCGTCATCCATAAGAGGCAATTCCTAAACATGGCGGATCGAACCGCCACCAACGGCGACTCAGACCCCTACGATGGTGCGCACAAACCCACTCGTGAACCGCAGGTGATGGAGCAAAGTGAAATAGTAAGTAAGAAAGATTAGAAAAATGCCAACCACGGCAAAGGGATGGCTACGATGATTCCACAGTAGAAAGGAACCGAACGACACCAGCGCAATTTTTGTCAGAACGAACAGAACCGGTTGATTGCTTACCATGTTCTGCAATAGCAGGTTTGCTTCGTCGGCCCACCCCGCGCCTACCCAGTACAGCGTGAACACGATATCCAGAAGATTGAGGACGATGACTGCCTTGACGATTCCGTCAAGCCAACGCAGCTGGTCGGGAGTTGACACTAAAAAGCGCGGGGCAACTACAGTTGGTTCTAAATCCTTACTCCACACGGTACTGCTCTTTTGTGCATTGGCTGCGATACTACTCGGATCCAGCTTGCTTTGATAGGGCGTCGTCGGAGCGTTTCTGTCGCAGCTTCTTTATATTTTTTTCTTTGTAAATCATTGGATTAGAATAGGCCTGGGCCCTCCCGCCTCACCGCACGAGGGACACACAGCCGCCAGACAACAGCTGTTGCACCGCGGCTTTTTGCGGCATATGTCCTTGCCATGGCGCACGATCAACGCGTGATACTCATTGTACAGCGCGACGTCGGCACCGAGGACCTCTTCGAACATCCCCCGTAAGGTCTCATAATCCTCGGTGCCTGCGATCATGCCCAGCCGCGTGAAGATGCGCCGTGTGTATGCATCAATGACGAACACCGGCCGCTCGAACGCGTAGAGTAAAATATCATCGGCAGTCTCGCGACCAACGCCGTGAACCGACAGCAACGCCAGGCGCAATGGCTCCGTATCCATTTTCGCAAGCTTTTTGATCCCGCCTTGCGCCAGCAGCCACGCGCACAACGCGCGCAGCCGTCTGGTCTTTACATTGAAGTATCCAGACGGGCGAATCAGGTTCGCGAGTCGCCGGGGGTGGGCATCCACAATTGCCTGTGGCGACAGGGCCTTCGCGCGTTTCAGATTACATATCGCCTTTTCGACATTGGTCCACGCGGTATTCTGCGTCAACACCGCGCCTACCATGATCTCGAAGATAGAGTCTCCCGGCCACCAATCACGCGGACCGTATGCCGCGAACAAACGTTCAAACATATCGCGTACACTGGCAACACCGTCGCGCGCAGGCGAATGCGGGTCAACGCCCTGGTGGCGACCTTGTTGCGTGGCGCTGCGTTTTCGAACCATCCCAGCGAAACGGCTTGTGCCGGCTGCTTGCAACTCCCATACTCACCGCGGCGCGCAAGCGGGCAACCACCGCGCGATCGAGCTCGTGCCATTTTCCGGCGCGCAGGCTACGCGGCAAGCTCACCGGCCCATAGCGAACCCGAATGAGGCGACTGACCTTGACGCCAATCGCTTGCCATAGATTGCGCACCTCGCGCTTGCGCCCTTCCTTGAGCGTCACGTGATACCAGTGATTGGCGCCCTCGCCGCCCTGGTCACGAATCGTTTCGAAGCGTGCCAATCCGTCATCCAACGACACGCCCGCCTGCAGCTGTCGTAGCGCCGACTCGTCGACCTTGCCGAGAACACGAACCGCGTACTCGCGTTCGATCTCCGTGGAGGGATGCATCAACCGATTCGCAAGCTCGCCATCCGTAGTCAACAGGAGCAGTCCTGTGGTGTTGATATCGAGCCGGCCCACGACGATCCAGCGACCCTGTCGCAAACGCGGCAGGTGATCAAACACGGTGGGTCTCCCGGCCGGGTCCGAGCGGGTGCATATCTCGTTCTCAGGTTTGTGATATAGCAGGACGCGGCATCGGCCAGCGGCTTTGCCGGTTGTGACCACACGTCCGTCGACTCGCACTACCTGGTACGCTTCGATGCGATCGCCAATGCGCGCGCGCTTACCATCTACCGACATGCGGCCTTGCTCGATCCAGCGCTCCATCTCGCGGCGCGAGCCCACCCCTGCGCGGGCGAGCACCTTTTGTAGCTTCTCACTCATGTTGTAGCTTCTCACTCATGCCTCCTCACGTTTGGGATAAGGGGGCTGGGCGTGGGGCGCGTCGGACATCGTGCTCGTGACCGACTCCTTCTGCGCGGACGAAGGCGCACTGCTGGTAGGGTCCTGCGGCACAGGCACCACGGCATCGGAACCCGCTGGCGCCACAGATTGGCCTTCGACCATGCCCACGCTCGTGCGCGGTTGCGAGGCGCCGTCCGCGCCGATCCGCAGGTCAAGCTGTCTGCCGATGGTCTCGAGATCACGCAGTTCGGCCAGCGGCGGCAGCTCATCAAGGCTACTCAAGTTGAAATATTCTGGGAACTGGCGGGTCGTGCCAAATAGTGCCGGCTTGCCGGGCGTATCCCTGTACCCTACCTGGCGAATCCATTCGCGCTCCAGGAGCGTACGGATAATCTCCGGGCTCACAGACACGCCGCGAATTGCCTCGATGTCGCCACGGGTGACAGGTTGCTTGTAGGCTATAATCGCCAATGTCTCCAGTAGCGCGCGCGAGTACCGGGGCGGGCGTTCCTGCTGTAGCCGTACTATCCACGGGGCGTACTTTTCGCACGTTTGAAAACGGTAGCTTCGATCGACGCGCTTGAGCTCGATACCGCGGCCCTCGTAGTCCCGCGCGAGCGTGGTCAGCGCCTCGCCAACGGCTTCGCGCGAAGGCTGGGAGTCCGCGGGAAACATGGAAATAATCCTGTCGATAGTCAATGGCTCGCCCGCTGCCAGCAGCGCCGCTTCGACGATATTCTTCAGTTCCGAAATGTCTTCTGACATCATGCTGCCGCCTTCACATAGATAGGCGCAAACGGCTCCGCCTGGACCACAACCAGCAGCGCCTCTTTTAACATTTCCAAAACCGCGATGAACGTGACCACGAACCCCAGCCTACCTTCCTGAACGTTGAACAGGTCTTCGAAGTTCACGAAGTTCTCGCTGTCGATTCGGCTCAGAATCTGAGTCATACGCTCACGCACAGACAATCGTTCGCGCAGCACGTGGTGATGCTGATAAAGCTCGGCCCGCTCGAGCACGCGCTTGAACGCACCCAACAGCTCGACCAGGGCCACCTTGGGCTGTGCCCGTGGTAAGGGCCTGCTGTCAAACTGGGCAACCGCCACATGCACATCCCGCCCGAGCCGCGGCAGGCGGTCCAGGTCCTCGGCCGCCTTGCGGTAACGTTCGTATTCCTGCAGCCGGCGCACCAGCTCCGCCCGCGGATCGTCCTCGCTTTCCTCCTGGCTCGGACGCGGTAATAACATCCGTGACTTGATCTCGGCCAGCATAGCGGCCATGACCAGATACTCGCCCGCGAGCTCTAGCTGCGCAAGCTGCATGAGATCAATGTAGGCCATGTACTGTCGCGTGACCTCGGCTATGGGGATATCAAGGATATCGATGTTTTGCTTGTGAATGAGGTACAGCAGCAGGTCCAGCGGGCCCTCAAAGGTCTCCAGAAACACCTCTAGCGCGTCGGGGGGAATGTAGAGATCCTGTGGAAGCTCGGTTAAGGGCTTGCCCTGGATGAGCGCGAAGCGCGATTCGTTTTTTTGCACCGGCGTATCCATCAGCTATACCCCAACCCTATCGCCTGACGGACATCATCGAGCGTTTCGTCCGCCACATCTCGTGCATGCTCGGATCCCTCGGCGATGATGTTCTTGGCCAAGGTCGGATCCTCGGCATACTCCGCAGCCCGTTCGCGGATGGGCGCAAGCTCCGCAATAACAGCATCGATCACCTTTTGCTTACACTCCAGGCAGCCGATACCGGCAGTGCGGCAACCTTCTTGCACCCAAACCTTGGTATCCGCGTCCGAGTAGATCTGGTGAAAGGGCCACACCGGACACTTCTCCGGATCACCCGGATCGGAACGTCGTACGCGTGCAGGATCGGTGGGCATGGTACGCATTTTCTTCTCGATGTCCGCCGGGTCGTCGCGCAGCGCAATAATATTATTATAGGATTTCGACATTTTCTGACCATCGAGGCCCGGCATCTTCGGCGAGTGCGTCAACAAGGCCTGGGGCTCCGGCAGGATGATCTTGCCGCCACCTTCAAGATAGCCGAACAGGCGTTCCTTATCGCCGATGGTAATGCTCTTTTGCTTTTCCAGCAGTGCGCGTGCAGTCTCGAGCGCGTCTTGGTCGCCTTTTTCGAGATAGGCAGTACGCAGCTCACGGTACAACGCGCCGGTCTTCTTGCCCAACTTGTTGATTGCCTTCTCCGCGCGCTCCTCATAGCCGGGCTCACGTCCATAGAGATGGTTGAACCGGCGCGCGACCTCGCGCGTGAGCTCGACGTGAGCGACCTGATCCTCGCCCACCGGGACTAGTCCTGCCCGATAAATAAGGATATCGGCACTTTGCAGTAACGGGTAACCCAGAAAACCATAGGTGGAAAGGTCTCTATCCTTGAGTTGCGCCTGCTGGTCCTTGTAGCTCGGGACCCGCTCAAGCCACGATAGCGGGGTAATCATGCCCAGCAAAGTAGACAGCTCGGCGTGCTGCGGTACGTGGGATTGGATAAACAGCGTGGCATTATGCGGGTCGACCCCGGCGGCCAGCCAGTCCACAACCATATCCCACACATGGGCTTTGATCACGTCCGGTTCATCATAGTGCGTCGTCAGTGCATGCCAGTCGGCGACGAAGAAGAAGGCCTCGTACTCGTGCTGCAGCCGGATCCAGTTTTTCAACACACCGTGATAATGCCCTAGATGCAGCCGCCCCGTGGGACGCATACCGGACAGAACGCGTACCGACTGACCGGGCGGAACACTGCTGAGTGTCGTCACGATAGCCCCACCACACTGCCCACAAGCCTGACGAAAAGTTCGATCGGCGGGACAATAATCACCGACAAAGCCCCGCTGAACAATAGCGCTAGCAGGATAAAGAATCCGAATGGTTCCACACGGCTCAAGCGCCACGCCCAACGGCCCGGCAGCAGCCCCACCGCGACACGCCCGCCATCCAGCGGTGGCAGCGGCAGCAGGTTAAAGACCAGCAGCAGCACGTTAATAAGGATGCCGATCAGACCCATATATATTATCGGCGCCGCCATCGCGGCCCAGGCATCGGGCAACAAGGTGCCGATCTTGGCCGCCATGCCCCAGAACAGCGCCATCCCCAGATTGGCGCCCGGACCGGCCGCCGCAACGAGCACCATATCGCGCTTCGGATGGCGCAGATTTTCCCACGTTACCGGTACCGGTCTCGCCCAGCCGAACACAAAAGGCGCTTTCAGCAGCAATAACACGGCCGGTACCAGGATCGTACCGACGGGATCGATGTGCTTGAGCGGGTTCAGTGTGACGCGCCCCAAGCGCTCGGCCGTAGGATCGCCGAGGAATTTCGCGATCCATCCATGAGCGGCCTCGTGCACGGTGATCGCGAACAATACGGGCAGAATCGAAACGATGATCAGTTCATCTAGGGGCAGGTGGGTAACTATGCGCAGGCAGTGCCAGAACGACCGCTCCCAGCATAAGAATATGTCCTCTAGCATTGCTGCCAGTATATCAGGCCAGCATGCAGAAAATCACGTTGAGTTCGCCGGCAAGATCACCGTCTGTCGGGTTATGCAGTGAGCTCCAGCTGCGCCTTGAATGGGGCGATATCACCCTTGCCAAGGCGCAAGACGCGGGCCACGCCGTCTTCGAGGGCCACCACCGTGGTGGGCTCGAGCCCACAGTAGCCGCCATCAATGATGAGATCCACCTGGTGCTCCAGGTGCGTGCGAATATCGTCAGGATCGCTCAGGGGCAGATCTTCGCCAGGTAGAATCAGCGTGACACTCATCAACGGCGCGCCGAGCTCGGACAGTAGTGCTTCGGCAATTCGGTGATCGGGGATCCGCAGCCCAATGGTCTTGCGTCGTGGATTCATCAGCCGCCGCGGCACCTCGCGCGTCGCCGGCAAGATAAACGTGTACGGGCCCGGCGTGTTGGCCTTTAGCAGGCGGTAATCGGCATTCGTGATCCGCGCGTAGAGCGACAGCTCCGACAGATCCCGGCACACAAGCGTGAAATCATGCCGGTCGACGAGTTGCCGGATGCGGCGGATTCGCGCCATTGCATCCTTGTCGCCGATGTGGCAGCCCAAGGCGTAGCTCGAGTCAGTAGGGTAGACGATCACTCCGCCGTCACGCACGATTGCAACCGCCCGCTGAACCAGGCGTGGCTGCGGATCAGCGGGGTGGATCTGAAAGTACTGCGCCATTAGAAGCTACTGCCACGTCAGCACGCGGCCGCGGATGGGTGCGAGGACATTGGGCTCGGCAACCATGGCGGTCAACATCGCACAGCGGAATCGCTGGATTATTTCTTCTTCTCTTTCTTGGGGCTATTTTTCTTCGCGAGCCGCTCGAGTTGCCCGGCGGCCCATTTCTGCCCGCCCAAACCAAAGGCAAGGGCCAAGGCCAGCACCATACCGCCAAAGAGAATGAAGAATGTCAGGCGGATAATATCACCGCCCACCTGGACCTGGTCCAGCGCGATAATGACCACGAAAACCATGATGCCATAACGGCTGAGCCTTCCCATCAGGTCAGCGTCTTCCAGACCGATATTCTTCGCGTAAGCTACGACCGCGTCACCCACAAATCTCGCAAAGTAGAGACCGATCGCCAGAATAATGACCGCCACGATGACGTTGGGTATGAACAAGGTGATCTGCGTGAACAGGTCGGATACCACGGCCAGGCCCAGGGTCTCAAATGCGATCAGTAATGTGAACAGGATCGCCAACCAGTAGATCAGGACACCGAGGATGTCGATCGTACTCGCCTGCAGGCCCCCCTGTTTCAGGAAATTGTCGATTCCCGCCTTGTCCGTCACGACATTGAAATTGATCAGCTTCAGGCCTTTCACGACAATAAACAACAGGAACTTGGCGATCAGCCACCCGGCCACCAAGATAAGGATGGCGAGAAGAAGCTTCGGCACAAACTCACCCAGTTGCACCAGAAAACCGCGACCGGTTTCAATAGTTTGGGTTACTTGGTCCATAAGTATCCTCCTGGCGTCACTTGTAATTGTGAAGATCCTGCGCGCGACTGGCGCGACGGCTGTTGACGGGCGGGCGCACGAATACAGACCGTTAGACGCCACCTGCACGCTCCGCCCGTAGGCTGTCATAGTACCGGATGCAGGCCCCAGCGTGAATAGCGCGCGGCTGGACGCTGTTGCATCAGCCCCGGCGCTGGCAGCCTGTGAGATCGGGACCAAGTGGCCGTGCGTCACAGCTGGTACTTGCCTGCCCCAGGTGCCGGGCCGGCTTGCATTGCGCCGGCGATCTAATATATAGATACGCTCGTCCCCGAGGCAAGGCCCTGCTACGGGTAGGGTAGTAGCGGCAAGGGTGGGTCGGGGCTAAAGCCTGCATTCCTTGAAACACGGGACCGCGATTTACAGTGCCGGTTTGCGTACTGGCGCGAGGCATGCCGAAAATCGGCCAAAACCGTGAATAACACACTATGAAATTCCTGTTCGATTTTTTCCCACTGCTGCTCTTTTTCGCAGCCTTCAAGCTATTTGACATCTACATCGCCACCGCCGCAGCTATCGCCGCCACATTCGTGCAGGTCGGCGCGCATTGGTTCAGGACCCATCGTTTCGAGACGATGCACCTCACCACACTTGGCGTGCTTGTGGTATTCGGCGGCATGACGCTTGTGTTTCGCGACGACACCTTCATTCGCTGGAAACCGACCATTGTCTACGCAATTCTGGCGGCGCTCACACTGGCCAGCCAACTTGTCGGCAATAGGACCCTGCTCGAGCGTATGCTCGGCTCCCAGATCACGCTCCCGCAGCAGATCTGGGCCCGGCTCAACCTCAGTTGGGGTGGTTTCTTTCTGGTCCTTGGCGCACTCAATCTGTACGTCGCGTTTTATTACGGCCTCGATCGGGATCCCGAAACTCGGCTCGCGACCTGGGTCAACTTCAAGGTCTTCGGGTTAATAGGATTAACCGTGGTCTTTGTCCTGGCCCAGGCGTTTGTGATGGCCAGGTACGTTCAAGAACAACCGGAAAAGGATGGGCCTTGATGTATTACGTCGTAATCGGTACTGACATCAGCGACAGTCTGGACAAACGTTTGGCGGCACGCCCCGCGCATGCCACACGCCTCCAGCAATTGCAAAACGAGGGGCGTCTGCTGCTGGCGGGCCCATTGCCCGCGATCGACAGCGAAGACCCCGGCGCGGCCGGTTACATCGGCAGCTTGATTGTGGCCGAGTTCGAGTCGCTCGACGCCGCGCGCGCATGGGCCGACGCCGACCCCTATGTCAAGGCCGGGGTCTATGCCAGCGTCAGCGTAAAACCGTTTCGCAAGACACTGCCCTAACCGGTCACCGACCCCTAGCGTATCGAATTACCGCAAAGTCGCAAAGAAGATATGTTGGCTTTTAAACCCCCTTACTCAAGCCGAGCGCGGGGCCAGCCGAAGCCCAGGCCTGCCCCACCCCAGTCCTCCCCGGCCAGCGGGGAGCGAGACTTGGGGCGGTGCTTTTGTCGTAATGATTTTTTTGGGCGCCTTTCACCGAGCCGAACACCCTCTCCCCAGCCCTCCCCCATTCAGAGGGAGGGAGTTGCTTTGCT
>VRUB01000104.1 GCA_019456345.1 Nitrospira sp.
CCAACCGTTTGTTCTTAGGCCACATACCGCCTTCGAATGAGATGGCTCCCATTGGATCAAAGTTGTTGACGTCGCGTCCGTAGGCTCCACCGAGCCAAGGCTCTGCGGCGGCGGTGGGCAAGGGCGTTAGCGCGAGCGAGACGGCGAAAATCAATCCAAAAAGCTTAGTTATTATTCGATTCCCCATTCTTTGTTCCCCATCGCCTCTCTTGTTCAACCGGGATTAGCCTTGAGATGGGCCGACGCAGTATTTGTTCGCCGCAGTTCGTGTCGGCTGTAGTGCTGTTGACACGACTGCTTGTGCTGACGGCTTTTAAATAGTGTAGCAAGCTGTTGTAACAGCACCTTGGCTAAGGCCGGGGACCGGCTCGATCAGGGCGTCCTGGCATCTTCGCCCACGAGAGCGATGACGTCTTTCCCGTATGTACGTGGGTTGACAAGCTGCGAAAGATCCTTAAATAGGTGTCCAGGTCCTCGGTTCGGATAGGAGGGCCGGACCCGGGCCAGCGTGAAAGTGTCTCGCGATGTCGGCGCCTGCGCATCATGGGACACGCCCGACCGAAATAGCATATGTGCACAAGTAGGGCCGGCTTCGAAATCGACGAGGGGCTTCGGGAAGCCGCAGCACAGATGGAAAAGAAAACACAGTTCAATGTCTGCACATCATCCTTGCGTTATTCGCGATCCTGCTGTTTCAGAATTGGTGGGCGGCGAGCCGCCAGAAAGAGGCCATCCAGTACAGCCAGTTCGAGGAGCTTCTCGAGGCGGGGAAGATCGAAGAAGTCTACGTTCGCCAGAACCGCCTAAAGGGTATGCTCAAGGAGCCATCGGCAGATGGGCGATAGCGGTTTGTGACTTTTCTCACGCATAAACGCTAATCCTATACCAGGACAGGCGTGGTGGCCAAGTTGGGTGTGTGCCTTTGTGAGGCGGGTCTCGTGCGGAGCTAACGAACGCTTGTAAGAGCCTGATGAAGCACGTTTGTGTTATTCTGATAGCGCCGGTTCATTTTTGTCGTATGGAGTAAGTTTCATGAGTGACACCCCGCTCGCCACCGATCGCGAGCTCCATAGTGAGTTGCGCGTGGCGATTCGAAACCTGTGCCGCCGGTTTCCCGACGAGTATTGGCGAACGGTCGATAAGAACCGTGAGTATCCCGAGGCGTTCGTGAAGGCGCTGACTGACGCTGGTTGGCTGGCCGCCTTGATTCCCGAGGACTATGGCGGTTCGGGTCTGGGTATTACGGAAGCCTCGGTCATCCTCGAGGAGGTCAATCGCTGTGGCGGCAACGCGGGCGCGTGCCATGCCCAGATGTACATTATGGGGACCCTGCTGCGTCACGGCTCCGACGAGCAGAAGCGGCAATACCTTCCTCGAATCGCCAGCGGCGAGCTGCGGCTACAGGCCTTCGGCGTCACCGAGCCCAGCACGGGGTCCGATACCACCAAGCTTAAGACCACCGCTGTGCGCCGTGGAGATCACTACGTCGTTAATGGTCAGAAAGTATTTACCTCGCGAGTGGAACAGTCGGATTTTATGTTACTGCTTGCACGCACGACGCCGCTTGACCAGGTCAAGAAGAAATCGGAGGGACTGTCCGTGTTCCTGCTGGACCTGCAAGACGCCAGGGCCCAGGGGCTTACGGTGACGCCGATCGAGACCATGATGAACCATTCAACTAACCAGGTCTTTTTTGATGACATCAAAGTGCCGGCCGAGAACCTGGTCGGGGAGGAGGGCAAAGGGTTTCGCTATATTCTGGACGGGTTAAATGCCGAGCGTATCCTGATTGCAGGGGAGTGTGTGGGTGACGGCTTCTGGTTTGTGGAGCGGGCGTGCGCCTATGCCAAGGACCGGATCGTGTTCGATCGGCCGATCGGCCAGAATCAGGGAATTCAATTTCCGATTGCACGTGCCTACGTCAACCTCGAGGCCGCTAATCTGATGCGGTTTCGCGCGGCCGAGCTGTTTGACAGTAACCAACCGTGCGGCGCGCAAGCGAATATGGCCAAGCTACTGGCCGCCGATGCTTCCTGGGAAGCTGCTAACGTGGCCGTTCAGACGCACGGTGGCTACGGATTTGCGACCGAATACGATGTCGAACGCAAGTTTCGCGAAACGCGACTGTATCAGGTGGCACCGATCTCAACCAACTTGATATTGGCTTACATCGCGCAGCACGTCCTGGGGTTGCCGAGATCTTATTGAGGTGTGCCGCTGGATAGCGGTCCATGTCGCTCGCATCAGTGCGAGCGTGGCTTACCGCGCAAGCCAAAATCCGAGCTTAACGGATCGGCACCCAGGGCATGACGCCGTACCCAGTCCAAGGCGACCTGCGAGGTCAGGATTTTCACCCAATCGCGGGTTCCCCAGAGCTGGTACAAGCGTGACTGCACCTTGGTGCGCCCCAGATCGTCGCCTGCCAGCGCGATGGCCACGGTGCCAACCGGTTTCTCCGGGGTTCCTCCAGCCGGACCCGCGATGCCCGTCGTCGCTACACCGAGGTCCGCGCCCGTCAGTGTTCGTACACCCATCGCCATTTCGCGCGCCGTCTCTTCGCTTACCGCCCCATAAGTTGCCAGTGTGGCGTGACTGACACCGAGAACGTTTTCTTTCACATCGTTGCTGTAGGCAATGACACCGCCCACGTAATAAACACTGCTCCCAGGTACATTCGTGATCCGATGCCCAATCAAGCCCCCGCTGCAAGATTCTGCGGCGGCCAGGCTCAGGCCCTTCTGTCGAAGTAGTTGGCCCACCACCTCTTCCATCGTAACCTCGCCTTCCGCAATCAGGGCACAGCCTAAGCGCTCTCGTACGACCTGCGAAATATCGTCCAGCTTGCGTTGCGACTCGGTCCTGTCGCCCGCGACCATCACACGCACCGAGACCTGCGGGAAACTCGCACGGAATGATAGCCGTGCTTCATTTGGATCAATCACGCCCACGAGGGCTTCGTCCAGCGCTGACTCGCTCATACCAAAAGTCTGGAAGATACGCGACACGAACACCGTCCCGTCGCCGGTTTGTTGCGCAAGCCACGGGACCACCTCCCCATCAAGCATCGCCTTCATCTCGCGCGGCACGCCAGGAAGCACGATGGCTGTGGGTCGGCGCTTGTCCTGGGGGATGACTAGCCGGTAGCCCGCCGCCGTCCCGAGTCGGTTCGGAATGATCTCGGCGCCAATTGGAAACCTCGCCTGTTTCAAGTTGTTCTGCGGCATGGGTCGGCCATGACTTTTGAAGTATAGGCTGATGCGCTGTGCTTCACGCTCGTCCGGGCGAAGCCCGACGCCGGCAACGTGAGCCAGCGTTTCGGTCGTAAGATCATCGGCGGTCGGCCCCAGACCGCCGGTGGAGATCACAAAATCGGCCTTGGAAAGTGTGTGGCGCCAGGCCCACTCGATGCGATCCGGATAATCGCCGACTACCATAACGGAATACACCTCGATCCCAATTGCCGCCAGGCGTTCGGCAATGTAAGCGGCATTGGTATCTACGGTGCGACCTTGCACCAGCTCATCTCCGGTCGAAATGATGGCAGCGCTTCTGCCTTGTGCGTTAGTTGAGTCCATGGTTCTACAGTGGTGATCTGAAGGACCGATGCATCGGTGAACTTGTTGCGGCGCGCCCGGGCCGACTCCAACTACTTGACTGCCGATACACCAGTGAGCTCTTCAACGCTCTGAATAAAGCGGCGATGCACCAGCGTTACCCGCCGTTCACCTATGACCGGAATAAAACCCGGTGCCTCGTTCAGGTAGTCGAGCAACCTACTACGCTCCTCGGGCATGAGATAACGTATCCAGCCTTCCACGGTATCGCCACGGGCTAGCGCAATCCGCACCTTCTGCTCACGCGCAACGTCACTCTCGATACCCTCTGTCTGCTGCTGACCGGACGCGAGCTCTACGGTCACGATGCAGGATTTGTTGAGTAGAGTCTCGTAGCGGCCTGCAAGCGGCAGAAACTCCTCCGAGGCATCATTCAGCCGATCAAGCAATCGCCCGGGGTTGCCATCGGGGCCCGTTGCGGGGACATAGAAACCACCCTCCAATTTCTGCCCATCCTCGAGCAACACGCGCACCGGTACCATGCGCTGTGGTGTCCGAAAAATCTCCATCGCGCCTCAGCTAACAATTAGTTCTGGCTTCCATATAATGCCTGCAGTCTAACATGGGGATACACAGTGTTGAATGGCCGGTTAGCGGGCTACGGCATCGTCCTCGGACGATGGGCCCATACGGTGCGGGATGGAGATCGGGTATCCGGAGAGCTGTGTGCTCCCGATCTTAATAGTGTGGCGCGAGCTTTGCCTGCACGGTGGCGAGTAATTTTGGACAGCAGCCGGGGGCATGCCAGGTGAGTTTACCGAGCGAGTTGCCGCTTACAATAATATTGACCGCTGATCCATGTTCCGGGCAGCGACTTGCCCCTACGCGTTGCTTGATTGACTGTTCGATCGTTTGCAGCACCGATTGTCCGAGTGCGTGGTCGACATCACGTGGCTTTATCGGCCGTCCGTGGATCTCGAACTCGATGTCAAAAGTGGCTTGACCACAGGAGCCTGACCCAAGTGCTTTGGGGGCTTCGTAGAAGCGCACCCCCTCGGGAACCTCGTGATGCAGGGTAAAGTCGAGTTGGTCTTCATTCGGTGTTATAACTTCATCGAGGTATAGTAGATTGACCTGGCCCGCGGAGTCTCGCTTTCCGGATCTGGCCGGATCAAGTGCCTCAGCATACTCATTGATGGCGCTTTCGTAGTGCGCAACTAGCCGTAGGTCGGCGGATTGTTTGCATTTTTCCTCTGACAACAACTCCATGATTTCCTGGTAGTGCTTCGACTGTTCGGTAGAAGCATTCGAGCCCAGCCGCCCTAAGAGTTCATTTAGACGAAGTCTTAATGCATCATTGGACAGTGCGGTACATACATCCTCCAACTCAGTGATCTGTGCTTCAATCTCTGATTCGGCAGGCAAGGCCTTATAGGCGTTTTCCGACGCCTTGATAGTCGCTGCAATCTGGGACAATTTCGTTTCCATATGTGTGCTTTCGCTAACCCTGTGATCTGCTGCGTTTGGCTCACCAGATCGAGACCTGGAGGGCGACTGTGGCCAACACGAGGTCACGTAACGCCAGGCACGCACGACAGCGTAGGTGGCGCCTACGGAGGTAAAAAGTGCGACTAAGTCGGTAAAAACGTACACGGTCGGGCCCTGCCTCCCTTTGCCCCGGGTTTCCGAACGAACAACCCGTTTTACCTAGATGAGGCACATTCCGTGCCAATAACTCAGATGTTACGTAAACGTTAAAACTCAGCACCTTAGAGTCCCCACGCGACTCACGGGCTGTCGCCCTGAGGTGCGCCAGTGTGCCGGTGGGCGGCCGGCCCGAAGGCGCGGCAGTGGGCCCTGCATTTTGCCCGGGTCTTGCCGTGCGCTGTTTCGGCGGTGCTGAGTGCGACCGCTTGTCCGGGCGAATCTGGCGATTGTCTGAAGTCCCTGTCGCACACCGGCTGTCATATGCAATAGTTTCTAGAGAGAACGATTACCTATGGATGGGATGTTCATGGGAGGACAGCAGGCCCTGCAGGATTGCCTGGTCAAGCGAACCGCGACGGGTGTTTCCCGAATTCGAGGCGCGCCGCCCGCCGGGTGGGTCTTGTGTGAGCCCCTCCTATTTTCCACCTCGGCAATAGCCACCTAACTGGTATCTGCGCACGCGAGGTCATACTTGGGTATTTTCGACAAGGCTTGCCCCCGATGCACGGCGGCTAATGCTGCAGGCGCCGGCTCATGCGACTGTGGACACACGTTCGATAATGTCCCGCGGGAACAGACTTGGTCGAGGTCCGAGCTCGTGGCCCAGGAAGAGCGGCTGTTCGAGGAGTACCTGGTTGCCCGTGTTGCGCAGGCGGTCGAGCTCGCCGTGGTTGCTGTTCGTGCAGCCGCGTTAGCGCCTGAGAACGAACGCACGGCTATGGAGGCATTGCGCGCCAAGGAGAATGCCAACGCCGCGAAGGTTGAGCTGGCCGCCCAGCGCATTCGAGCCGCGCGGGCGGCAGCCGTGGCGAAGAGAGTACCACGCGCTCGAGCGCGAGAAACCCTGGCGCGCGAGCAGGAACGCGAGGCCGCGCGCAATATGATGCCCGGGCCTGCTTCCACTGTGGCAACGACCAGGCGCGCACCCAAGGTCAACGGCGACAACGGTGTGTCCACGATTTATGCGGAAGCGCGACGCACACGGATTGTACAGAGCATCACGTCCACGAATCATAGCTCGGCTTCGGTAAACACCAACCAGCCTGTGCCCGCAAGTGGCACGCAGCCTGCACCACTAGCGAAAAATACCTTTACCGGCGTTCGTGCTGTCAGTGTCAACCAGGTTCATGCGTCAGCCTCGGGCGGGGACGGTGGCGACCGGGGCGGTCGTAGTCATGTATTTAAACGCACAGCGGCGTTGCCCGGTAGTGTTGCGCAGGCCATAACATCGCGATCGCAACGGGTCGATAACTGGCATACTGGTAGAGCGGCTGCACTCAAGCTAGCCCGTGGCTGCCAGGTGGTCGCAAAGAAAGTCGTTGCCCAAGGGGCCTGGTCCATGGTCGCTGCGGCGGGTTACACCGCGAGCAAGTTCGCGGCCGCGGTTAAAGAATTAAAGAAAGCTCAAGACACAAGAAAAGCTCGAAAAATCAGGCAGGCACAAGCTACGGCGAATAACAGGGCTGATCTGCCCACCGGTGGCACCGACCTTGAACAAGGTCGGTGCCCGAAATCGGCGCCGCAATCCACACCCAAGGTGCGCGCAGCGACGATAGCGCGCACTGCCGAACCGATAACCCCGCGAACGCGTGCGTCCACGAACAGGGTGTCAGGTACCGCCCGTCGTGCTGGTCAGGTCGTGCGCAACGCCCGTGCTGCTGTCCCCACAGCGGACAGCACCGCGAGCATGCCCGTCCCGCGGCCAACACATCAAGTTAATTCGGCACCGAAGCGGAACCAGGTCCCGAGCGAGGCGTTCCGTGCAGCCCAGGCGGCCCAGATCGCGAAGGTGGTGGAAACGGCGAGGGCGCTTGCGGCCCGGGAGTGCGCAGACGTCTGTCCTCTATGCGGAGCGATGCTTGTCGCGAGCACGACCGGCTGTAACTGTGGCTGGCAGGTACCATCCGCTAATTGCGAGATTCCAGCGTTGCAGTTGAACGCCGGCGATGGCGTTGGCGCCAGGCCGCTGCCCGATGGGCCGATGGAATGTCCCGTGTGTACCGCCGCGCTCGCATTGGATGTGTCGCAGTGTGGGTGTGGTTGGTTGGTACCCAGCGACGAGGATGAGCTGCCATCGGTCGTGCTGAGCGCTGAAGAATGTATTGCCTTGGCGCAAGGCGCGCGAATCGAGCGCTGGGCAAAGTCGCGTTAGCGACGCGCAGCGCACCAGCCTGTCACGAAGCGTACGCAGATCAGACGGGGTTCAGGCGTAACCACTTGTAGCGGTCGGCGCTGCGCACGGTAATAGACAGCAGCTTGGCGCCCCTGAGCACCGTAAGCGGTACTTCAATTCCCGCCGTTCCCCGTGCCCACAGCGCGCGATAAAACTTCGCCATGGAATTGATCTCTTGGCCGGCAATGGCGACGATCACATCACCGGACTCGATCCCCGCCTGGGCCGCCGGGCCTTCCGGCGCCACGCGTGTAACGATCAGATGGCCTCTCACCTCTTCTGTGTACACGCCGAGCCACGGGTGGGTGGGTTTCGACGACCGTCCCGCTGTCAACAGGTCATGGAGTATGGGCTTGAGGTGGTCGATCGGCACAAACATGTTGCCCGGCACCGGCGCGTCTCCCGGGAGTGCGTTGCTGACGGCGAGCGAGCCGATACCGAGTAGCTCTCCTTCTGCACCGATCAACGCTGCGCCTCCGAAGTTCGGGTACGGCGGTGAAGTGAAAATGGCATCGTCGAGCAAGTACTCCCAATAACCGGCAAACACGCGGCGGGACACCACGATAGCAGGCCGTACCGCCTCCACACCGCCGTAGCCCGACACGAGCACGCGCGCCGAATTTTCCAACCCGCCAGAGCTGCCAAGTTTCATCGGTCTTACGTCGATGGATTCGGCTGCACGTATGAGTCCGAAGCCGGTGTTGTAGTCATAGGCCAGTATGTCGACAGCAACCTTTTTGCCTGTAGCGAGTGTCACCTCGGCGCGCGAGGCCTCGAGGATCAAATAGCCGATTGTCAAGATGAGCCCGTTCGCATCGATGACCACGCCGGAGCCCTCGCGCTCGGTACCGAGGACATGAGCGGTGCGGGCTGTGACTGGGACCTGCGCGTGTACATGGACGATGGCGGATAAGACTTCACGGAACTTCGGGTTGTCGGTTTGAGCGATCGTGAGTAGTGGTGCAGATAGAGCAAAGACAGCAAGGCTCCGCGCGGTGAATCCGCTGAGCCAGTATATCCTTTGTGTGGCTGGGGTAACCCGCTTAACCATAGGGTACGGTAGGGCTTGGGGTTGTGCACAGCGTAGCACGATCTTAGCGGGGTTGTCGCCAGGAATACGCGCTGTGCGCGCCGGTCACCGCGGGCGATGCCTGTGCAGGCGGCAAAGTCGACCGCGCCGCCATGACCGTATCGCTGTTATTCTGGTTCGATCGGCGCGATGCACTCGC
>VRUB01000327.1 GCA_019456345.1 Nitrospira sp.
GCATGTGCCGTCGCGGTCGATCCGGTCCCGTACCGCTCGATCGTCGCCGACTCGACTGGGACGCTGTGAAATCGGCTACAAGATCTTGGGTTGAGTCAAATGGATACCGCGCCAGATGTGATTATTTGGGTCCACTACTGTCCGGTTAACGACTCACTGGTGAGCGGCAACTGATTGTTCCAGCATAGCTTAGAGCTGTTTTTCCCTTGCCGCGATTTGAACGGCGAAGGACGGCTGGAACTGTACGACTTCGGAGGCGAGCGACAATGGTTCATGAACCTCGGACGCACGGTGTTCGCTCAGTTGATCAGCTTCCTTCCGGATCGCGAATTCCGCCGCTGCGTAAGCCGCTACGACGGGGATCGCAGATGGCGCGGCTTTTCCTGCTGGGATCAGTTCCTCTGCATGGCGTTCGCCCAGCTGACCTACCGCGAAAGCCTGCGCGACATCGAAGCGTGCCTGCGTTCGCTCAGCGCCAAGCTCTACCACATGGGATTCCGCTCCCAGGTGGCGCGCTCCACACTGGCCGACGCTAACGAGTCGCGCGACTGGCGGATCTATGCCGATTTCGCCCAGGTCTTGATTCGCATCGCGCGGCCCTTGTACGCCCGCGATCCGATCGGCGTGGATCTCGATCAAAGTCTCTACGCTCTGGACTCGAGCACCATCGACCTGTGCCTCTCGCTGTTCCCGTGGGCCAAGTTCCGCCAGCGCAAGGCTGCCGTGAAGATGCACACGCTGTTGGACCTGCGAGGCAACATCCCCACGTTTATCCGCATTACCGACGGCAAAGTGCACGACGTCAACATCCTCGACGAGATCGACCCCGAGCCCGGCGCCTTCTACGTCATGGATCGGGCCTACGTCGATTTCGAACGCCTCTTCGTGTTCACCCTCTGCTCGTCGTTCTTCGTCGTGCGAACCAAGAAGAACATCTTGCTCCAACGGCGCTACTCGCATCCCGTCGACAAGTCCACGGGGGTGCGCTCGGATCAGACCGTCATACTGAGAGCCATCGAATCGGCCAAAGCGTATCCCGACACGTTGCGGCGGGTCAGCTACTTCGACACCGCGACGAACAAGCGGCTGAAGTTCCTGACCAACAACTTCGCGCTCCCGGCGCTGACCATCGCCCGCATCTACAAGTCGCGTTGGCAGATCGAGTTGTTCTTCAAGTGGATCAAGCAGCACCTGCGGATCAAGCAGTTTTACGGTACCAGCGAGAACGCCGTGAAGACGCAAATCTGGATCGCGGTCTCGGTCTACGTGCTCGTGGCGATCGCGAGGAAGCGGTTGGGCCTGGAGGCAAGTCTCTACCAAATTCTACAGATTCTCAGCGTTACCCTTTTCGAGAAAACGCCCATTTTACAGGCCTTGCAGCCGTCCGACTCCCATGAAAACTTACTCGATGACCCTAACCAGCTGATTCTATTCGACTTTTAACCGGACAGTAGTGACACCAGCACAACCCAAGCAGCCCTACGTACAAATTTCAAATATCTTTGGCTAGAGTTTGATTGCAGTCGAAG
>VRUB01000328.1 GCA_019456345.1 Nitrospira sp.
CCTGATTCCGGTAACTGATGGTGCTTATTGTTTTTGTTTAGAGGCTCTTAGACATATTCCGGATCAGAATTAGTCGACAAAAGATTTAACCACGTTCAGGCCGTGCTTTAAGAATGGATCAACCGGAGACGCGGTCCGTTGTTGTCTTCATAGGGGGGATCAGTTTATGCCGCTTGTACGAATATCGTTCATCAAAGGCAGGCCAGCAGGTTTCGGTAAGAAGGTCGGCGAGGCTGTGTACCGAACGATGGTGGACACGATTAACGTACCGCCTAAGGACAACTTCCAGGTCATCACCGAACATGAGAAGGATGCCTTAGTCTACGACCCCGAGTATCTCAACATCCCACGTACCGATGGCGTGGTCTTCATTCAAATAACCCTCAACGAAGGGCGCACCGTCGACCAGAAGAAAGCGTTTTACAAGACGTTGGCAGAGCGCCTGCATCAGGAAGTGGGTGTGCGCATGGAAGACGTGTTTATCAATCTGGTGGAGGTGAAGAAGGAAAATTGGTCGTTCGGCAAGGGCATCGCCCAGTACGCCGAATAGGGCATTTTGGGGGAGACAGGATCTATCATCGGGCTGGGCGGTGGGGCAGGGAAGCGCTAGGGTGACGCCATGGCTCGCCTCGCTTCGAAAAACTAGCCTGTCCCCCTTGTTCAAGGCGTTTCAGTGAAAGGAGAAGGTATGGCGACTACCGGAGGGAGAGTTCTCTCTGTCAACGTCGGTGGGGCGCGCGAGTTTGAATACAGCGGTCGTCCTGCCAAGAGTGCCATCTGGAAATCACCCGTCGTCGGTCGGATCACAGCCCGTGGTGTCAATCTTGACGGAGACGATCAGGCAGATCGCAAGGCGCACGGGGGACCGGATAAAGCGGTCTACGCATATGCCATCGAAGACGTACGGTGGTGGGAACAGGAGATCGGCCGATCACTCGAATACGGCGAGTTTGGCGAAAACCTCACGACGGAAGGGATCGAGGTGAACAAGGCGCTCGTCGGAGAGCGTTGGGAGATCGGGACCACTGTTCTTGAGGTGTCCGAACCGCGGATACCGTGCTGGCGGCTTGGCGTTCGGATGAACGATAAGATGTTTCCGCGCCGCTTTACCGAGGCGTTGCGACCCGGGCCATACCTACGAATAATCGTCGAGGGTGAGTTGGGCGCTGGAGACGAGATCCGGGTGGTCGAGAGACCCGATCATGATCTCACCATCCGAGATGTATTTCGCATCTACACCCGTGATCGCGATGAGGTCGAGCGCTTACTTGCTGTGCCCCGGATGTCCGAGAGCTGGAGGGGATGGGCGGATCATTTGCTCCAAAAGGCCAAAGGCCGCCCCACGGACGTGGCCGAACCTGGATGTTGCTAGGTGCCAGTGACCTCGGGGCGTGGCGGTGGGGCAGGAAAGCGACAGGGTTCGGCTGGCTCGCTGGAGAGGCGGCTGGGGAGGGTGCTGAGACCACGGAAAGAGGGTGGCCAAGGAACAGACTTGGGAATCAAGCATGCAAATTCAAGACCTGGCCC
>VRUB01000105.1 GCA_019456345.1 Nitrospira sp.
CTGTTCGAGGGTGTCGGCACCGAGCGGTTACGCCTGACTCGTAGCGATCGTGGTACCAAGGGTAATTGCTAGGACCACGCCAGCAAGGTGTTGCGGTGCACAAGAAGCTCCCGTGCTGATTGACATCAGCCTGCAGCTCGCGCGCGGTTCGGGACCCGCAACCACGCCGTTGGCACCAAACATACTTCACGAGACGGTCGAATGATACGCAAGGATTCGGCTGCAACCATGGATTGACGGGCCCCCGTTTCGAGGGTGGCGCCTACGTACCGGCGCAGCGAGGCCAGATGTAGACTACGCAAGAGCGCAGCGGTATCCTCGATCGCGATTATTTAAAACAGCTGCACAAACCGGGACAAGTTACGGGACGACGCAGGCGCATTTTGAGCGAGTCCTGTACTCGCCGCTGCGGCGGATCAATCTAGACAAAGGAGACCAAATAATAGTGGATTTTCGAGAACGTGCTCGTAGTGCCGCGAAGAACGTGTCCGGAATTATACAATCCGCACCGTCGGATGAGCTCGAGCAGCAAGTGGCCGCCGTGATCGAGCGTGCCATGATCGATGCCGTGCTCGAGTACGGGCAACGTTCCGTAAAGGCGGCCGTGAATTGCTGCTCGGCTGACAAGGATCTGGCGCATAAGATCGCCGAGGAGATCCGCCGCTCGAATACGGCGCTGATAGCGAATCTTTCGAGCTTGCGTTAGTGTCCACGCGCGTGCACTCGGTGGGGTAGGCGGTGAAGCGGCCGTGCTCGCGTGCGCGCTCGGGCGTGCGGGCGCGAGGGGCAGCAATCGCTCGATGATCCCCAACCAGCGCCACCTGTTCGAGCTGCCCGACGACGTCGCCTACCTGAACTGTGCGTATCTATCGCCGCTCATGAAGGCGGTGAAGAACGCCGGCAGCGAGGCGCTCGCACGCAGAGGCCGGCCATGGGAGATCACCGCCCGGGATTTTTTTACTACCTCCGAGTCAACGCGTGCGCTGTTCGCGCGAATCATCAACGCCCATCCTGATGACATAGCCATTGTGCCGGCGGTGAGCTACGGCATCGCCACCGCGGTTCGCAATGTGCCGTTGGCAAGCGGCCAGACCGTGGTTCTGCTGGCGGAGCAATTTCCCTCCAACGTCTACGCTTGGCGCGAGGCCGCCCGCGTGACTGGCGCGGAGATCGTCACCGTGCCGCGCCCCGCGCACGGCGATTGGACCCGCGCGATCCTGGACGTCGTCGATGAGCGTGCCGCCGCCGTGGCGCTGGCCAACTGTCACTGGACCGATGGCGGGCTAGTGGACCTGGTTCGGATCGGCGCGCGTTGCCGGGAGCTCGAGGTGCCGCTGGTGCTCGACCTGACGCAATCGGCCGGCGTGCTGCCGTTCGATGTCGCAGCGGTGCAACCCGACTTTGCCGTTGCCGCGAGCTACAAGTGGCTGTTGGGGCCGTACTCGCTCGCGTTTCTCTATGTCGCGCCGCGATGGCAGCGCGGTGAGCCGCTCGAGCACAACTGGATCGCACGCCAGCGCAGCGAAGATTTCGCCGGGCTGGTGGACTATCAGGATGATTTTCAAGCGGGTGCGCGCCGCTTTGACGTGGGCGAGCAATCCAACTTTCAGCTGCTACCCATGGCCGAGGCCGCCATGCGCCAGATTCTGGACTGGGGCGTGACAGCGATTGCCGAGACACTTGCGCAGAAAACCGCCTCGATTGCGCAGCGCGCCGGGGAACTGGGGTTGGGCGTCGCCTCGGCAAAGCAGCGGGCAGGGCACTTTGTAGGCTTGCGCTTCGACGGGGGCGTACCGGCCGGCCTGCTTGAAAAACTCAGTACGGCGAAGGTGTGTGTAAGCGTACGCGGCGACTCGGTGCGGGTCACACCACACCTCTATACTACGGATGCGGACGTGGACCGGCTTTTTAACGTGCTTGCGTCCGTTCTTTAGCGCGTCAAAACTATTAACCTCCCGCTCTTTCCTATTTAATCGGCTTGAAAGAGAATTTCTGCCCACCGATCGAGGCCTCGAACATCAAGCCACCCTTTATCAAGGTAAAGATTGCAACACCGTTGCTGTAGTCTGCGTTGGCCGCGGCACCCTCCGTGGCCGCCACTGCCGAGGCCTGCGCCGCGAACTTGAGCTTGCCTTCTATGAGGTGCTGGAGTGCGGTCTTGTTCTTGAAAAAGATGATCTCGCTGTAGGTCTGACCGCCCAACTGGGCGCCGATCGAGCCTTGCGACAGGGTCGCCTTTCCGATTACGGCACCTCTTCGAAAGACGGTTCCTTTGCCGTGAGCGCCGCCGATAATGAAGGCACCTTTGGCTATGGTCGGAAAAACGACGTAACCGTATGCCTGATTGAAGTAGGCTTTGATACTGGGATCGTTTTTCTTGAAGGCCTTAATGGTGTCCTGGGTCTTGTCGAGTTGTTTTTGTTGCTTATTTGGATCCCAGCCTGCCTGTGCCGGTACGAGGGTGACCGCGGCCAGGCTGAATGCGATGAATGTCAGGGCCGTGACTAGTTTCATGATGTTTCCCATCCGATCAGGATTGCCCCATAAAAACCGGTGAGGCCAGAGGCGTGCACAATATGTGTCTCTTGCCGGGTGCGCGCAGTATGCCGTAGACACGCGGGCGAGTACATAGGATCCGGACGGGAGCGCCGGGAGCGGAGACAGACGGTGCCCGCATGCCGGTGTTACAAAGCGCGGGCGAGGTCATGACCCAGAACTCCGCTGCGGCGCCGCCCGACCCGTGCATGCATCACCGGCCGGTTCCACACGGCTTGTGGGAAGCGCCGGCACTCGCGCGCCCGTTTGTTTGAGCATCGATCCGGCGCGCAGCCACCACCAGGAGCAGTTCTTGTTGCTGAGCGAGATGTGAAGATTTTTGTTAGTGCTTGCATGACATCAACAGCTGGGGCAAGGTGTTTTGCCATACATTCCTTTTGCGCAAATTGTGTCAGCCATGGTTAATGCCAACCCTGTTATGGTCGAGGTGTGGCGCGGTGACCTGGTCGAAAGCATACACCGTGGTGCTGCCGCCGCTGTTGACGCCGATGGATGTGTCGTCGCTGCGTGGGGCGACATCGACCGCACGGTTTATGCGCGTTCGGCTATCAAGCCGTTACAGGCCTTGCCATTGATCGAAAGCGGCGCGGCCGAGCGGTTCGGCTTGGGCGATGAAGAAATCGCGCTTGCCTGTGCCTCGCACAACAGTGAGCCCAGGCACGTTGACAAGGTGGCACACTGGCTGGCGCGTATCGGCCTGGGGGTGCAAGATCTGGAGTGCGGAGCGCACCTGCCGTCGAGCGACGAGGCGACGGCCGCGCTACTGCGCTCGGGCAGTGCCGCCACTGCCATCCATAATAACTGCTCGGGTAAGCACACGGGGTTCCTGAGCACGACGCTCCATCTCGGTGAGCCCACGCGCGGATACAGCCTCGCCCATCACCCGGTTCAGCAACGGCTGCGGCGGGTATTGGAGGACATGAGCGGCGCCGTGCTGATAGATGCGCCGGGCGGTGTCGACGGCTGCGGCATCCCCGTGGTGGGGCTGTCGCTGCGGGCCACGGCATTGGCGATGGCCCGGCTCGCGAGCCCAGCTGGCCTCGCGCCCGCGCGCGCGGCGGCGGCCAAACGTGTCGTGCGGGCGATGGCCACGGTACCATTTATGGTGGCCGGCAGCGGTCGTTTCTGCACGGAGCTTATGCAGCGCACGGGCACGGCGGCGGTGATCAAGGTTGGGGCGGAGGGTGTGTTCACTGCCGCGCTGCCGGGAAAAGGGTTGGGCGTGGCGCTCAAGATTGACGACGGTGCCCGGCGCGCAGCCGAGGTTGCGATCGGCGCGCTGCTGGGACAGCTGGGCGTGCTCGACGATGCAGCGCGGGCTGGCTTGGCCGCCTATCTGTCCCCTTGTGTGCGTAACCGCCTGGGCGCGGTGGTCGGTCGTCTGTCGGCAGCGCCGGGTTGGCTGAATTATTAACACCAACACTTTTTAGTTAGATTACACTTTATAATATTGCACTCAACTACACCGGGACACACAGCTTATCCCAATGCCGTATTTGCCGTACTAGCCAGACCTGAGGCGGGAGGCCGTAGACCGCAGGTAAGGCAACGGATTCTCACGCTCTGCTCCCCGGCCTACGGCCCGAGGACGTTACTTGTATCTGTCCCTGGCCATGGGGCCGAGGACCAACAGATTACCCAGTAACACCATGGCCACGCCGGCGAAAGCCGGGGCGCTCCAGCGATATTGCTCAAACAAGGTTGACAGCGCCAGCGCCACCAGCGGGTACAGTACGCTGGTATAGGCGGCGCGATCGGCGCCGATCGTGCGCAGCAGGCGCAGATAACAACCGAAGGCGATGATCGACCCAAACACCGCCAGGTAAACCAGCGATCCCACATAGCGCGGCGTCCATTCAAAACGCAACTCTGCTCCCAACAACAATGCTGCAGCTGCCGTCAGCGCAGCCCCGTAGGCCATGCCCAGGGCGTTGACCTCTATGATCGGCAGGCCTCGTCGCTGGGTTGCAACAGCGGCCATGTTGCCGAGTGAGGCCACCCAGGTTGCGAGCAGCGAGAGCGCGAGACCGGTCAACGCGGCACTCGAAACCTGCAGCGCCGAGAGCTCCGGCCAGAACACCAGCGCGATACCTGCCAGCCCGAGGGTGGCGCCGGCGACCACTCGCACGCGCACGGGTGAGCGAAACAGCAGCGCACCGTTGACGATGTTCATGAAAACGATGGTTGAAAAGATGACCGCCACCAGGCCGCTGGTCACGCCACCGATGGCAAAGTAGAACAGCACGTAGTTGATTGAGAATAATAATGCCCCCTGCAGTGCAATAAACGCCTGATCGCGCCACCCGAAGCGCAGTCGCCGGCGTGTGATAAGACAAAACGCAATCAGAACAACGCCGGCCAAGGCAAAGCGGTATGCCACCGACCAGATCGGGTCGACTACCTCGAGTTGCAGGGTAATAGCGAACCAGGTCGACCCCCAGATGAGCACGGTAATCGCGTAAAGACTATGAATCGACACACTAGTTCCTCGAGTGGGCACGGCGGCAATTATGGCCGCTAGCGACCAGTCGCCTCTTCATCATGAGACTAAGGCAAACACATGCGACGCGGATATGCCCCGTCAGTGTGCGGTCTTGGCGAAGAATTGTTTAAGCTGCCCGATCACAGTGCGAATGTCGTCCGCGCTCACGTCCAGATGTGTGACCAAGCGCATCGTCGCGCCGGCGCGGATTAAAATACCCTGCCGCTTGAGGTGCTCTTGCAGCCCAACTGCTGAATCTTGGTCGAGCGAGACGAAGACCATGTTTGTTTGCACTGACTGGGGGTCAACGCTCAGCTCATCGATATCGGCGAGCCCGAGCGCCAGCGATTTCGCATTGGCGTGATCATCGGCGAGCCGGTCTACGTGATCGTTGAGAGCGACGATACCGGCTGCGGCGAGTATGCCTGCCTGACGCATACCCCCACCCAGCACCTTGCGCCATCGGCGGGCTTTGTTTATCAGCTCTGTGCTACCACAAAGTACAGAGCCGACCGGAGCGCCCAACCCTTTTGACAAGCAAATCGAAATGCTGTCGAAGTGCTGTGTAATCATGTGTACCGGCACGCTGAATTTTACTGCGGCGTTGAAGACGCGGGCCCCATCCAGGTGCAAGCCAAGCCTGTGCTCGCGTGCGAACCGTGCGGCGTGTTCCAGATAATCCAACGGCAGCACTCTGCCGGCCTGGGTGTTTTCCAGGCACAGCAGCCGCGTGTGGGCAAAGTGTGGGTCGTCTGGTTTGATCGCCCGCGCGACGCTGTTCAGATTCAGGCTACCGTCGGCTTCATATTCCAGCGGCTGCGGTTGAATGCTGCCGAGTACCGCGGCACCGCCGCCCTCGAATTTATAAGTATGCGCCTGTTGACCAACGATATACTCATCGCCGCGCTCGCAATGACTGAGCAGGCCGAGCAGATTGGCCTGTGTCCCACTGGGCGCGAAAATGGCCGCTTCGGTACCGGTGATCTGAGCCGCCAATGCCTCCAGGCGATTGACGGTGGGGTCCTCGCCGTAGACATCATCACCGACCTCGGCCGCCGCCATCGCGGCGCGCATCGCGGCCGTCGGCCTGGTCACCGTATCGCTTCGTAGATCGATCGTTTTCATAAGAATGTTTCCTTTCCGTCGCATTGACGATCAGCTCGGTTCACCAGCACGATGGCGCTGTGGATCAGCCCTGGTGCAATGAGCGCGTGCCGCCGCGCGCACTCGCCCGGTGTGCAGCCCCAATAAATATGATCGAGGCGCTCGCACGGTCCCATCAGGCGGCGTATGGATGCTGCCATACGTTATTGCGCCGGCTCAACTGCGGGTCGCCCCGGCGCGCGCGAGCGCATTCCCGCTTGGCACGCAGAAACGACACGCTCATACTATTTCAATGCCGCATCTACTGGTTTTCATTGTTGTGGTCGCTCTTGCAGCCTGGCCGGCGGCCACATCGCCGAATCAGACGGATACCCGGCTGGATGCGCTGTTTGAGCGCCTGCAGGTGACCGATGATGAGGTCGAAGCCCAGATGATCACCGGGCAGATCTGGATCATCTGGCGTGAGACCTCCAACGACGTGGCCCGGGCTTTTATGCGTGCCGGCATGCGTGACATGACACACGAGCACTACGATGAGGCGTTGGAGGCATTTAATACGGTCGTACAGGTCGCGCCCCATTTCGCGGAAGGCTGGAACGCACGCGCAACCTTGCTTTACCTGATGGGGGACTATCCGGGCTCGGTCGCCGATATCCGGCGTACGCTGGAGCTGGAGCCACGGCACTTCGGCGCCTGGTCCGGTCTCGGGCTTATCTACATGAGCCTCGAGCAAGACCGGGCCGCGCTCGAGGCGTTTAATAAGGCGCTGGAGCTGAACCCACATCTCACGGGCTCAAGACGCAACGCAGATCTCATGAAGAGACGCCTGAAAGACAGGGTCATATAACTGCCTCAACCTTGAGTCGCAAGTGTGAAGTAGCAAGTAGCAACGGCATTAGTTGTCCGTAGTACGTCATCGATAACATCCCAGAACAAGCGCACGTTGACGCAGTAGTCATTACTTGCTACTCGAAACCTGTTGCTTGTCACTGCCGTTAGCAAGAAAATCGTCGATCGGTGTGTAAGGCCGATTTTGTACATTTGCCGCCTCGTCCAGTGTCAGGACGCCGTTTGCGACGGTGAGACCGCGCGCAAGCCAGCGGTTGCGGCGGCAGGCCTCGAGCGCGCCATTCGCGGCGATGAGTTGCACGAATGGAAGAATGGCATTGGCATAGCCCGCCGACGCCGCGACGGTGATGCTGATTACCAGACCCTTAACGAAGAATGCAGTGTCTATGTAAGCTGCGATCCATCCAAAGCGCCACGATGACAAACTAACGCTTCTTGTGGTGCCTTTGTCGCCTAATTATACTGTGCGATCGTCCCTACGACGGCCGTCTTTCATACCACCAGACTGCGTTCCACGTATCATTCGCTGACAAGAGACCGAACCGTGAAAGAAGTGGTCATCATCGATGGCGTGCGCACCCCCATCGGCCGGAATGGCGGCGCGCTGGCCGGTGTGCGACCGGACGACCTGTTGGCCTATACCTACCAGGCATTGATGGCACGCACGGGAATCGATCCGGCATTGCTTGATGATGTCTACGCAGGATGCGGCAACCAGGCCGGCGAAGACAATCGCGACGTGGCGCGTATGTCCGTTCTGCTGGCGGGTTTTCCCGTGTCTGTGCCCGGTGTCACCGTGAATCGCAACTGCTCGTCAGCGCTCGAGGCCGTGAACCAAGCGGCCAAGGCCATCATCGCGGGGGAGGGCGATGTCTACATTGGCAGCGGTGTGGAGTCCATGAGCCGCGCACCCTGGAGCGTGCCCAAGCCCGAACGTGTTCCGACGACACGGGCGCCGGTCATGCACGATACGACAGTGGGGTGGCGCTACAAGAATCCGAAAATGAACGAGATGTATCCCATTATCAGTTTGGGCGAGACTGCCGAGGCGATTGCGACGGAGATGAAGATCTCTCGCGAGGAGCAAGATGTGTTTGCGCTCGAAAGCCAGCGCCGCGCCGTTGCCGCGATCAATGAAGGAAGGTTCAAGGACGAGATTGTTCCGATTGAAATCCCGCAGCGCAAAGGTCCACCGAAGATCGTCGACACCGATGAGCACCCGCGCTACGCGAAGGCCGGCGGGCGTTACCAGCTCGCGACCAGCCGCGAGGAGTTGGCCAAGCTGCGCCCTGCGTTTAAGGAGGATGGCAGCGTAACCGCCGGCAACTCCAGTGGTATCAACGACGGCGCAGCCGCATTGTTGCTAATGAGCCGCGAGAAGGCTGCGGCGCTCGGGCTGACGCCGATGGCGCGCTGGGTGGGCTCGGCGGTGGCCGGCGTGAACCC
>VRUB01000106.1 GCA_019456345.1 Nitrospira sp.
GGCAACCGCTCCTGCGTTGCTCTAGCTCCTGCATCCATGCAGTCGTCCTGCATCCCTGCAGTCGTCCTGCATCCCTGCAGTCGTCCTGCATCCCTGCAGTCGTCCTGCATCCCTGGAGTCGTGCCCACAGCGCGCTCGGTTGTGGGCTCAACGTCGTACACACTACGCCTGCGCGCATTTTCGCTCGCACGCCTTGTAGCCACAGCCATCTCCGCGCCCTCGCGACGATACCCGGTGAGAAATGCCGGCTAGAGCAGGTCGCCGGCGATCGTCATCTCGGACGAGCAGGTTGCGGGCCGTTGCGCGGGTGGCGGATCTTGCCTTGCGGCCGGTAAAGACATTCCCGAAGGGAGCGTGACGCTGACGACACGCGTATAAATCAGTACATTCCGGCCACGCTTCAGCCGGTCCACGCGGTGCTATATACTAACCGTCGGTCCGTGTGGCAGCTTCAGGATGAGGTTGTCGCCGAGTCTGCCCCGCGACAGCTGCGCAAAAGCGGATGCTCGGGTTCATGCGCAGCGAGTTCGATCCGTTGCTCAAGACCGGAGTCAAGGTTCATGATATCGCCAAGGATCTGGGCAAACTTTCACCGCATGAGGTGCACCAGTATCTGGCGAAAGCGAAGTTGTTGCCAGCACGCATAAATCCGTCTGCCTGAATCCCCCGTGGTCAAAGATTTACTGGTCCGTGGCCACCCATGGCCGCGGCCGTTGGCTGATGTATGATACGCGCCGGGGCGGGACCGCCCTTTAACCTGACTGATTACTAAGAATGCAAAGCTAGAATGAACGACGTTCCCGAAAGCCTGTTTCAATCCGAGCTCAAGACCCTGCCGCTGCTTCATCGAGGAAAAGTGCGCGACATCTATGCCGTCGGCGACGCGCACTTGCTGATCGTTGCCAGCGATCGGCTCTCCGCCTTCGATGTCGTACTGCCGACACCCATCCCGGGAAAGGGCCAGGTGCTGACAGCCATGTCCCGTTTCTGGTTCAACAAGCTCGAGGACATCGTTGCCAACCATATGGCCGCGCTTTCATTGCGAGAGATTCTGGCCGATCCAGTGGAGCGGAGTCAGGTCGAAGGACGGGCCATGATCGTGCGTAAGCTCAAGCCACTGCCGCTCGAGGCGATTGTGCGTGGATACTTGATCGGGTCTGGCTGGAAGGACTACCAGAAAACGGGCGCCGTGTGCGGAATCGTGCTCCCATCGGGCCTGCGCCAGGCCGACAAGCTGCCCGAGCCGATTTTTACCCCCTCAACCAAGGCAGCGGTGGGCGATCACGATGAGAACATCAGCTTCGATGATACGGTGGCGTTGGTCGGAGCGAGGCTTGCCGAGCAGGTCAGGGCGGTAAGTCTGCGCCTGTACATTGAAGCCGCCGCCTATGCATTAGCGCGCGGCATTATCATCGCGGATACCAAGTTCGAGTTTGGTCTGGATGACGATGGCACTCTGACCCTTATCGATGAGCTGTTTACCCCTGACTCTTCGCGCTTCTGGCCGGCTGACACCTATGCGCCGGGCTCCAGTCCGCCGAGCTTCGACAAGCAGTTTGTACGCGATCACCTGGAGACCCTGGACTGGGACAAGAAGGCGCCGGGACCCGAGCTGCCGCCGGAGGTCGCGGCTCGAACCAGCGCTAAATATCGCGACGCGCTCGAGCGCCTTACCGCCAAGCGCTAGCCGTCGCTTTACCCGCGGTGCCGTGTTGCGATCCATAGTATCGAGTAGACGTGCTGTCAGCCAGCACCACAGGGGCGGCGATAGGCGCGTGGCGTGGGTGTGGTGTGTCACGGGACAGGTGCTGGAGGTTGTGTAATATTCGGTGTGCTTGCGCACGGTTTACGGGGGCCTTGTTTCCTTTCTATCGAGGGGTGCTTATTATAATGGCACACTGATGTTGACAGATGGGACGAGGCTGATGGGACGAGTGTGGGTGATCCTGGTTGCCAGCGCCGTGGTCGTCGTAGCCTGTGAGCGGCAACCCGAGAAAGCCGAGGTGGTTACACCGGGGCCGCAGGTGACTAGGCCACCAGCAGGCACGGCGCCCGCCGCCGCGGCCGTGCCGCCACTGCGCCAGGGCTTCACAAGCGACCGCATCACCCGCGGCGCCGCTTTGTACCGGCAGCACTGTTTGCAATGCCACGGTCCCGAGGCCCAGGGGCATCCCGACTGGCAGACGCCGAGCAGCGGCACCTTTACCGCCGCACCGCCGCTCGACGGGACCGGGAACGCGTGGAAACGCAAGAAACGAGACATGGTCGCTGTTATCAGGCTGGGCGCGAGTCGCAAGGGTATTCCGGCTATGCCCGCTTTCAAGGATCGGCTGAGTGATGAAGCTATCGAGGACGTAATAACGTGGTTTCAGGTATTGTGGCCACCGGAGATCTACGAGCTCTGGCTCAACGCGAACATGGAATCCGCTACGCCCAAGGGATAGGCGGCGAGGGCGTCACAACGATTTACCAAGGGCGTGCTGCTGGATGAACGCGCAAGACCTGGCTGACCAGCTTGTCACAATCGAGTATTTCAACGGTGTGCTTTGTATCTGGGCCTATGGCGCGCAGGCGCGCGTAGACGAGCTAAACGGAATTTCGGCGACCAGGTAGAGTTGCACAATCACTTCATCCCGCTGTTCGCCGCGGCACACAATTAGGATCGAGAAAGGATGGCGCGAGCGCGGCGATACGCGGCTCGAGCAGGGTGCGGGCGCACGGGGGTGGTTTGGGTATAGTGGATTGAAGTTGGTATAGAAGGAGGCATGAGCGATGTATGGTTTTTCGATCAAGCTAGACGGCACTTTTGACGACGCCGTCACGCGTGTCACCGAGGCACTGAAGCAGGAAGGATTCGGCGTCCTTACCGAGATCGATGTGGCGGCGACACTGAAAACCAAGCTTGGGGTCGAGTACGGCCCCTACAAGATCCTGGGGGCGTGCAATCCGCAGCTTGCGTACAGGGCGCTCAGCGCCGATCCCGATATTGGACTGCTGCTACCATGCAATGTGGTGGTAAGAAAAGAGGGCGACGGCGCGATCACGGTTGCCTTTATGGATCCCGCGGCCGTGCTGGGGCTGGTCGATCGCGCAGATATAACTGATCTCGGAACCGAAGTCCGCGAGCGCCTGCAGCGGGTACGCGACAGTCTCGCCTAGACCGGTGCCCGCGGGCCTCACCCGGCCGCAACCCCGTGGCGCGCATTCACGAACGGCTATGGGCACGAGGCACGAAGATAGGGTCCTTGTGCCGATTGCGTCAGTCGTAACAGGCTGGTTAGCGAAAGAATGCGCCGCGTTTAATGTGGATCAACAGGATCCGGCAAATACCGGTATTTAATTTGGTTACGAAGTAGCGCAGACAAAAGGGGTACATCATGAATTCCAAGTCCTGCACCTTATTACTTGCGCTGGCAGTGCTGCTTCCGTTTAGCCCGGCGATGGCGGACAGCGATTCGAAAGAGATCCAAGCGCTTACGAAAGAGGTCCGCGCTCTCAGGGCTGAAGTGGCTAAGTTGCGAAAATCCGTGGCATCGCTGCAGGTCATAAGACCGACCTTAACAACGCTGATGCCGGACTTCGCCGAGCGCTTTCATATCATGCATTACGCGGGCGAAGCCGGCGACTGGGCGGTTGCAACCCATGAGTTTCTGGAAATGCAACGAATGGTCGGAGTTGCCAGCGCAATCGACCCGGAGAAAGGGGCACTGATGAAGGGATTCATGACAGGAAGCTTTAACAAGATCAATGCAGCAATCGAGCACGAGGATCCCAAGTCCTTCATCAAGGCTTTGACTGATACGGTTAAGAACTGCAACGCCTGTCACACCGCCGTCGGCAGCGGGTTTATAGTCATTACGTTGGATGTCGATGAGAGCCTGAGTATGCGCCATCCTCATCAGTTGACGAGGTCGAAAATGATGGGTCAGCATATGCACAAGCATTGACACCAGGCCGCGGCACAGTGGCAACGAGTTGCTCCAGTCTTTTGGAGTCAGAGAGGAGAGCCTCGTGCATTTTTCAAAAGGACTGGCGCTAACCGCCGGTCTCTTTCTTACCAGCGTGCTTGCCGGATGTGATGTGGGAATGGGGCCGATGATGGGCCGCCAGGCGATTCCGGCATCTTTCGAAAACAACGGCGAGCGCATCTATTTTACCGGAACCAGCGCGTCGCGGCGGCCCATCACCTTCAGCGGCGGCAATATGCACATGCAGATGCGCGGGGGCGGTTGTGTTACCTGCCACGATGTCGACCGTCAGGGCGGCATCCGTGTGATGCCGCGGTTCTGGGTAGTGGCCCCGCCGATTACGCCCAAGGCGCTGTTCGGAGACCATGACGCGGAGGCAGACGGCCATGGGGATCACGCGTCCTATACCGAGGCCAGTCTGCGACGGGCCATCACCGAGGGGATCGATCCCTCAGGACAGCCTTTCGATGAGGCGATGCCGCGCTGGTCGATGAGCGCGGCGGATCTCGATGACCTCGTGCATTACTTGCAGGGCCCGCACGCTGAGCCACATTCCCACACGACAATCTCGCAGACGCAGTAAGCCCGTTAGTTCGGTCATAGTCAGATACAATCCAGCTTCTTTTGTGAGCCAGTAATACAGATCTTCAATCTGCGGCTGAACGGATTCAGTTTCTGTTATGACGCAAGAAGGGCTCGGCGCTAGGCATTGTTCTTGGCACCCTTCCGACGGCTGTCTCGGAAAACCTTGATCGCGATCGGAATGAGCGTGATGGCGCCAAGTGCCAATACACTGATTGCAATACGATCCGTGTCGGCCGAGACCATCTCAGCGCCGAAGTGGGCGAGCACAAAGCTTGCCGGGATGATGCCGGTGAGCGTCGCCGCCGCGAAACGCCAGAGCCTCAATGGTGTCAAGCCGGCGGCATAGCTCACGACGTCGAAGGAAATAAAAGGCAGCAGCCGGCTCGCGAAAACGATCGTCATCAACGTATTCTGCGAACCCAGCAGCCGCAGTGACGAGCGCTGTCGGAAAAACTTCTGCATGACGTCACAACCCAGCACTCGCGCGATGGTGAACGCGATCAGCGCCCCCGCTTCCGCGCCGATCAGCACGTAAATGGTCCCCCACGTGTGCCCGTAGGCGGCGCCGGCCGCGAGTGCGATCGGCGCGCTTGGGATCGGACTCACGACGATCGCCCCGGTCATCAGCACGATGACCGCGAACGGCCCGATCCAACCGAGCTGCTCTATGCGTTCGCGCAGGAGCGGACCGTTCGTTAACGTATCTAACGCCCCGCTCCAAGACAGCAGCGCATAAAGCGCCGCTAGCGCACTGATGATGGCGACACCTAGGGCGAGACGCCCCCACGGGACATTGCCCTGGGGCGCTGGCCGAGCGGTCGTCGCCGTCGGTGAGCTGTCGAGTCCGGGCTCGGGAGTTTGCCTGTTGCGGTCAGTGCTCATCGCCGCGATGCGACAGAAAACATCCTCCCCGCTACCTGCCGGTTGCAGGCGGCAGCGTGAAGGCCAAGATTACGGGCGGGCGCTCGGCCGGCATCAGAATTCCTTGCCGATCAGCCGATCCACGGAGAGCCTGCCGCCTCCGCGAAATACGATCGCCAGCGCGACCACACCCCAAAACAGGGGGTATTCATAACCGCCCTTGATCCACAGGAAGCCGTTGCCCCAGTGCACATAAAACGCGGCGACCGCCATGAAGCCGACGACCTGGATGGCGACGAACCGCGTCAGCAGCCCGATGGCCAGCATGGTGCCGCCGACCAGCTCGAGTACGCCGATATAGGTTGCCACCACATAGGCAGGCTCGAGTCCGATCTTGCTCATAAACCCGGCGGTACCCTGGAGCCCGCCACCGAAGAACTTCGTCCAGCCGTGCGGAATGAGCATCACGCCAGCCGCAAAGCGGATCAGCGGGTAGGCAAGATCGGCGGTTGCCCGATAAAAGCCGCCGAACGCCGGAATAATAAGTTGTGGTTGCCTGGTTGTATCTTGCATGTCGATTGGCTCTTGCTGTTGGTGGTTGCATTGTGGGTTTTTGGCTGGCGATAGTCGGAAGAGCACACCGGTCAAGATTTCCTGGTGGTGCTCTATATCATACCGCGGTCGGGGCGTCGTTCTGAATAAGTGTTTCCGGCCGGCAGTTGCTTGAATCCCAGACGCGATTTCTTATTGTGAGCGTTGGCGAAAAGCGCCTCAACGTGGCGCAATGGCCTCGGCGCCATTCTGCAGGAAGGCGCGGTTGAGCTCCCCTATCTGGCGTTGCTGGATTATCCCGTTCGCATCGATAAAGAATGTTGTGGGCAAACCGATCCCCCCGAAACGAATGTAAAGGGCGCGCGTACCGTCGACGCCGGACTCGTTAGCCGGCGGGTCGACCCAGATCGGATAGCTCACGCCGATCGACTCTATAAAGGCCTTGACTGTAGCGAGTGGCTCATCGAGATTGATGCCCACAATAGTGACCCCGCGTGGACTGTATTTCTTGTGAACGGAGTCCAGCAGTGGCATCTCTCGACGGCAGGGTCCGCACCAGCTGGCCCAGAAATTAAGAACAACGCCGCGGCCGTTGAGGCTTGAGAAGCTCACGCGCTCGCCCCGCAGGTTTAGTAACGTGAACTCCGGGACGCTGTCGCCCGTGCGTAGCACGCCCGGGGCAGTCCTGATCTGCATGGCGCCGATGACGGCACCGACCAGCACCGCGCCCACGGCAAAGCCGGCTCCGAGCGTCCACAGATAGTGCAGGCGCTCGCGTGACTGGCGT
This sequence comes from Nitrospira sp., assembly GCA_019456345.1. Taxonomy (GTDB): domain Bacteria; phylum Pseudomonadota; class Gammaproteobacteria; order Acidiferrobacterales; family SPGG2; genus VRUB01. Next base: position 6,754 of record VRUB01000106.1, read on the forward strand.
TGCCATGTGCGCCAGAGCACGTAGCCGGCGCCGACCAGCAGGCCTGTTGCAGGCAAGTAGCCCGGCTGCCACACATAGAGCGCGGTCCAGGGGGCCGCCTTAAAAGCGCTCCAGTTGACCATAACATAGCCGAGCCGTGCCCCGAGTAACCCCAGCCACGCACTGGTTTCAGCGACTCCGCGGCTCCAGCGTTGGTCCAGACCGGCGTGCTTCCCGATCTGTCCTGCGGCCCAAATGGCCAACAACAGTGAGAGCACCACACTCGCGCGTAGCGTCGGGATCAGGAATGGCCCAACCGGGATCGCTTCAGGCACGCCTGCGCTGCTCCGTGCCAGTTTACGGAAAGTGAGTAATTCGAGTAATTATAGCGCAGAGGCTGAGGCTAAAGAGCAAGCAGCCAACGACGTACATGCCGGCTTGCAGCGTCCAAACTCGCGTCAGCGACGCGCGAGGCCGGTCTTTCCGGTCTCGAGCATTTGAATGAGGCGCTGGGGAGGGGAGTACCCGGGTACCGTGTCCCCGTTTTCCAGAATGATAGTTGGCGTTCCCTTGACCCCGACCATCTGGCCCATTTTGTAGTGCTCGGCTATCGGGTTGTCGCAACGCTTGGGGGTCACGCTTTTACCCGCTTTCGCGTCGGTCATCGCCTGTTGCGGGTCGTCGGCACACCACACTGAAACCATATCGTCATAAGGTTTCGACGGGATCCCTGCGCGTGGGAAAGCCAGGTAACGTACTTTTATCCCCAAGGCGTTCATCTCCTTCATCTGGCTGTGCATCTTCTGGCAGTAGGGACACGTAATATCCGTGAACACCGTCACCGTGTACTTCGGATCCTTGGGGGCGAATACGATCATACTGTCCTCGCCAAGGCCTTCGACGGCCTTGAGCCGCGCCTGCTTGCGTTTTCCCTCGGTCAGGTTTTCACCTTTCGCGAGATCAAAGACGTCGCCGCGCACCATGTAACGGCCATCTTTAGTTACGTAAATAACATGGGGACCGAACTCGAGCTCGTACAGACCCGCTATCGGCGAATGTCGTATACTATCCGGCTTGAGTCCCGGAATGACTTTCTCCATGGCAACCATGACGGCGGGACTGATCTCTTCACTGGCCAGCGAGATCTGCCAACCCAACATCCCAGTTACTAGCAATAACAGAGCCTTGTTGATCATCGGCGAATACCTTCAATATGTAGAGTACATCTACACATTATAGCCCACCGGCAGCGGTGACACGGATTAAACTTCGTTCACCGATGTCGCGAAGCAATGTGACGCTTGAACATACTTAACCCGAAGCTCGATTCAGTTCGGGCGGGTCGTGCGGTGCCCTCAATAACGGACGTCGATTGCCTTGAGCGCATCCCCGGCATGCTCGTATTTCACCTGCACCATGCCACGCACGTCCTGGAGGTCCTTGAGCATCGACTCATCAGAGATGAACGTGATGGGAGTAGCAGTTTGCACATCGAAGATCGTAAACGACTTTTTCGTCATG
>VRUB01000329.1 GCA_019456345.1 Nitrospira sp.
TCCGATCTCCATGGGCCCCTGGCGATGCGCCTGCGCAAGGCGCGCCGCGGCCAGCCTAGTTCGGGACCCGAGACTTGTAAACGTGGGTCCCGGGCCTTGCGCAGCGGCGCCTTGCGCCCCGCCTTGCGTCCCCGGGGCGCGGGTTGAGACCATGGGGTGGTTGTGCCCGGTCGCCGGCCCCGGCATGCCCGGGGATGATGAACCATGGTTGACAACGGCGAGCCGGTCGAGGGCCGCCGGGGCAGGCTCCGGCCGCGCCTAGGTGCTGGCTTCCATTTTGGTGTACCCGACGCCGGACTGGGCCAACGATTCGACGGTGAACTCCATGAGTGTGTCGTTGATGGTGCTGGTCATCAGCGTCGTCAAGAAGCTCTTCTCGGCCGGTGTGAGGCCCTGCCTCTCGTGATAGGTCACCTTGACCTTATTTTCCGCGCCGGTCGTGACGTCGACGGTAATGTCCTTGTACACACCCGTTAACTTACTTGCGATCTTGCTGGCCAGATCCTGCGCTATGATAGCTCCCGTGGCGTAGAGGATGATCTGAAGAATCAGCGGGGTGACGCCCACGGCAAGGTCGCTCGCACTCGGCGTGCTCCACTTACCGCCCGAGTATAGACGGGTCTGTAAATTGGAGCTGGTCATGTTGATGGTGACGGAATTCGTCCTTGCATCGCTGAACATGGTACTGGTCTCGATGTTCTGCTCGAACCAAACCAAGACTTCGTCGATGGGGGTGAGGAGGTCGCTGCCCAGGGCAATCTGGTCCGGCGCAACGTAAATCGGCGTGGATTCTTGTGTACCCCCGATGCCCGTGGACAGCTGATTCAAACCCGGGTGAATCGGGCCGTAGTTGTTGACCAAGGTGATTCCGGTAGTCGTACCTCCCGTCGATGCAGGGCCTAGAACGCCTTCCTTGTCGAGGGTGGCCTGCTGGTTCAGATCGATGTTGACTGTGTTGGTCTGAACCTTCACGAGCACATCGCCCGCAAACTCGTTGCTGCCGAAGAGCTGGTACACCGGTGTCCACAGGAAGCTGTTGTTGTCCAGGTACTCCTGGTACGACTGCCATACCACGTCGAATGTGTTATTGACCTTCTTCGCGAAGCACAGGCGGTACTGGTTGTCCTTCAGAAACGTGAGATCATCTGAAGTGATGGTGATGTTGACGGTTTTCTGCGTTCCGGCCATTTCTCTTTCCTCCCGATTTCCTTGAGATCCCATATGATCGGCGTGTCACGATTGATAGCCACGCAGGTCACTAAACTTGAGCGGGAATTACATGTCATTACCCATAGGGGTAACGACACTTGCAGGGGTTGAATCCCGGGACTTGGCAAAAAAACGGTCCGGCCGGTCGCCGATCCGCTTTGACACAACGCAAAAAGACGCCAGCTTCGCGTAGATGCCCCGACACTTTGGCGATGGGTCCGTGTCCCATCATCAGAACAGGCGATGCGATGCCACCGCCCTTGCAACGGTAGCTGGCAACCC
>VRUB01000330.1 GCA_019456345.1 Nitrospira sp.
CAGCGTACCGACGCGACGTCGAGCTGCTGCACACGGTCGACCGGCGACATTGCCCGGGTGCGGCTAAGAATGTGCCGAGGATGACTGCCAAGATCGATCAGTAGGCGGCCGCGTGGGCTGAGATCCCAAGCGGGCGGCTCGTGCTTCTGCCGGATCTCGGGTCGTTGCCGCCAATCGGATTGCCTCTCCACGGCCCCCACAGACTCCGTGATTCGCAACTCCGGTCCATGAGTCCCAGGAGGGCGCGGCGAGCAAGATGCGCGCGTACGGCGCTCCAGGAGTCATAGAGCAGCCTGAGCGAAGGAGCCGGGGTGTCAAGATCCACGGATTCCGGAACCTGAATTTGGCGCCCAGGGCGATCACCGCTATGTCTGCTGTTGGGGTAAGAGCGGACATAAATTCTGGGGCCCGTAACTTCCGCTTATAGCCAATTGCAGTCATTTGCTTCCCCGAGCTTGGGGTTTATTCTTTCATCAGGGCGGGTCGCAACCTGTTACAATCGGGGAGAGAGGCTATGGTCGGTTCGAACGCAGTCGAGACCCACTACTCAAACGCGGGCATCGTGGACCGGATCTTGGCTACCTTTGATCCGGGTGAAGAGGTGACTCCGGACACGCTGGCTCCGATGGACCACTTCCATGGGCGTGGACTCAACGCAACAAGAGACCTAGCAGTCTTGTTGGACCCCCAACCGAATGACCACGTTCTCGACCTCGGGTGCGGCATCGGTGGACCCGCGCGCTGGTTTGCTGCTCACTTCAAGTGTCGAGTGTCGGGCATTGACCTTACCGCCGACTATTGTGCTGCGGCCAGCGCACTTACTGAGGCGACGGGTCAGACAGATCGAGTGCGGATCACACACGGCAATGCACTCGAAACTCCGTACGAGGATGCGACTTTCGACCGCGCATATTCGCAAAATGTTGTCATGAACATCGCTGACAAACAGGCAATCTATCGGGAGGCGTTTCGCGTTCTCAAGCCCGGCGGTTTGCTCGCACTGTCGAACCTTGGAGAAGGACCCAACGGCCCACCGTACTACCCAACACCTTGGGCCGAGTCCGCTGAGACGAGCTTCCTGGCATCCTTGGAGCAGACGCGCACAGACCTTCAGGCCGTAGGCTTTGAGATCGGTTCCCTCGAGGACGCAACGCCTCGCATCCGTCCACTGGTTATTGCGACCTTGGAAAAGTTCGAATCTGAAGGCTTTCCTGAGCGCAACGTGTACGTTGTTCTCGGAGAGCGATTTAGAGACTTGCAGTTTAACTCAATGCGCAGCACACGGGACGGGAAGCTCACCATGATTGAAGCGCTGGTGCGAAAACCAGTTCGCTGATAACGGTCTGCGCCAGGCGAGAGGACTGGTAGCTCGAATGACCGGTTTGGGTCAACAACGGAAGTCCAGCGTGGGCCATGAGAATGTCCGCTTTCGGGGGTAAAGCAGACCTCAATTTCGGGCGACTGGATGTCTGCTTATAGCCATGAGGAG
>VRUB01000107.1 GCA_019456345.1 Nitrospira sp.
GGTCGTCCCAAACCCGCACGCACTTCACATTCGGGTAGGGCCGCGGCGGCAGCGTGACCACGGCGAGCTCGAGCCGCCCTTGCTCGATAGCGCCACAGGCTACCTCCGAGTCCATGAAATGCAGATCCAGTCGCACTTCCGGGTAGGTTTCATGATAGCGTTCCAGTACTCCAGGTAAGCGATGCAAGCCCGCGTGATGGCTAATGGCCATGGACAGCTCGCCCGCGACCACGCCCGACAACGCCGGTAAGCTGCGCCGTGCATCCTCCACCTGATGCAAAATGGCACGTGCGCGTACCAGCAGCGTGCGCCCGGCCTCGGTCAGATGCACGCCGCGCCCGATGCGGTCGAACAAGCGCATGCCAAGTTCGTCTTCCAGCGCGGCAATGCGCTTGCTGACCGCCGGCTGGGTAAGATAAATCTGCTCGGCGGCGCGTGAGAACGAGCTCAATTCAGCCACCGCCACGAATGCGCGCAAGGCCCCAAAGTCCATAACAAATTAGAATAGGTTGTATAATTAATATGAATTGGAGTTATTTATACAGGTCAAATAGCCTATTCGCAAGACCTTGATATTGAGAGCGCATGAATGGCTGGCAAAACTCTATATGACAAGATCTGGGACGCGCACGTCGTGCACCGCGAGCCCGACGGCACGATTTTGTTATACGTCGATCGCCACCTGCTGCACGAGGTCACCTCGGCGCAGGCGTTTGAGGGGCTGCGCGTGGCAGGACGCTCGCCCTGGCGCATCGATACTGCCCTGGCCGTGCCGGACCACAATGTCCCGACCATTGACCGCGCACGCGGAATCAGCGACCCGGTTTCACGCGTGCAGGTCGAGGCCCTGGACCGCAACTGCGCGGAGTTCGGAATCACCGAGTTCAGTATGAACGATATCCGCCAGGGGATCGTCCACGTGATCGGTCCCGAGCAAGGCGCAACGCTCCCAGGCATGATCGTCGTATGCGGGGATTCGCATACCTCAACCCACGGGGCTTTCGGCGCGCTCGCCTTCGGCATAGGCACGTCGGAGGTCGAGCATGTGCTGGCGACCCAGTGCCTGATCCAAAAGAAGTCGGGCAATATGCGCGTCAGTATTGACGGCGAGCTGGGGCCCGGCGTTACCGCCAAGGATATGGTTCTGGCCATTATCGGGACCATCGGCGTGGCCGGCGGCACAGGCCAGACGTTTGAGTTCACGGGTGATGCGATTCGCGCTTTGTCCATGGAAGCGCGCATGACGGTGTGTAATATGTCGGTCGAGGGTGGCGCACGCGCCGGTTTGATCGCCGTCGACGAGAAGACCGTCGAGTACGTCTGTGGGCGGCCGCTCGCGCCCAGGGGAAGGCTTTGGGACCGCGCGCTCGTCGCGTGGGGCGACCTGAAAAGCGATGATGATGCGGTCTTTGATAAGACCGTCCACATCGATGCTGCGACCATCAAACCCCAGGTCACCTGGGGCACGTCCCCGGAACTGGTGGTCCCAGTGGATGCACAGGTGCCTGATCCCGCCGACGAAAAAGACCCGGTCAAACGCGAATGGATGCAGCGCGCACTGCAGTACATGGACCTGCGTCCAGGTGTGGCGATTACGGACATCGCCCTTGATAAGGTTTTTATAGGCTCGTGCACCAATGCACGTATTGAGGATTTGCGTGCTGCCGCGGGGGTTGTCCGCGGTCGCAAGGTTGCGCGCAACCTCAAGCTGGCTTTGGTGGTCCCCGGGTCTGGCTTGATCAAGCAGCAGGCGGAAGACGAGGGCCTGGACCGGGTATTCAAGGAGGCGGGATTCGAGTGGCGCGACGCGGGTTGCTCAATGTGCCTGGGTATGAACGCCGATCACCTGCAGCCGGGAGAGCGCTGCGCCTCCACATCCAACCGCAACTTTGAGGGTCGCCAGGGACAGGGCGGGCGCACCCACCTGGTAAGCCCCGCCATGGCGGCCGCCGCCGCTATTGCCGGGCACTTCGTTGACGTAAGGGATCTCAATTAATACGGAAATCGCAGAGCCGCAGAGATGATCGACCTTTGTTCTTTGGGGAAACAGCTTGTCGGTGGTTGCCGCGCTGAAAGGCAGGGTTAGGAATGGAAAAGTTTGAAAAAGTGACCGGGGTGGTATTGCCGCTTGACCGTTCTAACGTTGACACCGACTCGATTATTCCGAAGCAGTTTTTGAAGTCGATCCGCCGCACAGGGTTCGGGCCGAACCTGTTTGATGCATGGCGCTACCTCGACCAGGGTGAGCCTGACCGAGATAATAGCGGGCGGCCGCTGAACCCGGATTTCGTGTTGAACGATCCGCGTTACAGGGAAGCAACGATCTTGTTGGCGCGCGATAACTTCGGTTGTGGCTCATCCCGAGAACATGCGGTTTGGGCGCTGCAAGACTACGGTTTTCGCGCAACCATTGCCCCGAGTTTCGCCGATATCTTTTACAATAATTGTTTCAAGAACGGCATTTTGCCTATTGTGCTCGACACGGTGGTTGTTGATAAGTTGTTTGGTGAAGTTGACGCGAGCACGGGCTATGCGCTCAAAATCGATCTAGCGGCACAGACCGTGGCCACGCCTACGGGTGAGACGTTTGAGTTTGACGTCGACGAGTTCCGCAGGCACTGCTTGTTGAATGGTCTCGATGATATTAGCCTGACATTGCAGCATGCCGACGCGATAAGGGCTTTCGAGGAACGCCATCGAGGCGAAGCGCCGTGGCTATTTCCTAACGAGTAGCTAGTAGCGCGTAGCGAGGACGATACGCTCGTGCCGAGTGTTTTGCTGTCGCTACTAGCTACTCGCTAATCGCAACCGAAGTTATGAGCAAGAAAATTGCAATACTGCCCGGCGATGGTATCGGGCCTGAGATCATCGCTGAGGCAGTTAAGGTGCTCACGTTTTTACGCCGCGAGCACGCGCTTGCACTGGAGCTCGAGCAGGCAACGGTGGGCGGCAGTGCCTACGACGAGCATGGCACAACTCTCCCGGAAAGCACGCTCGCCCTAGCCCGCGAAGCTGACAGCGTGCTGTTGGGGGCGGTCGGGGGGCCTAAGTGGGATTCGCTCGAACCGGCGCTGCGCCCGGAAAAAGCGCTGTTGCGCCTGCGCTCGGAGCTGGAGCTGTTTGCCAATCTGCGCCCGGCCGTGCTGTTTCCACAGCTGGCCGACGCATCGACGCTGAAAGCCGACGTCGTCTCGGGGCTCGACATCATGTTTGTGCGCGAGCTGACTGGAGGTATTTATTTCGGCGAACCGCGCGGGGTGCGTACGCGCCCGGGCGGGGAGCGGGAGGCCTACAATACGCTCGTCTACTCGGAGCCGGAGATCAAACGCATCGCTCATTGTGCATTCGCGATCGCCCGCAAGCGTCACGCGAAGGTCTGCTCCGTCGACAAGGCGAATGTGCTCGAGGTAAGTGTATTATGGCGTGAAGTGGTGACGGACGTCGGCGCGCAGTACAACGACGTGGCGTTAACGCACATGTATGTAGATAACGCCGCGATGCAGCTTGTGCGGGCACCCAAGCAGTTTGATGTTATTGTCACGACTAACATGTTCGGCGATATCTTGTCCGACACGGCCGCTATGCTGACCGGATCGATCGGTATGCTGCCCTCGGCCTCGCTCGATCGGGCTTCGAAGGGGCTGTACGAGCCGATTCACGGCGCCGCACCGGATATTGCTGGCCGGGGTATCGCGAATCCGCTGGCGGCCATATTGTCGGTTGCTATGCTGTTGCGTTATTCGTTAGGTGAACCCGACATCGCCGTGCGCGTCGAACAAGCGATATCATCCGTCCTGGATGCGGGGCTGCGCACTGCCGATATCTTCACCGGCAAGGGTCAAAAGGTAGGAACCCGGGAGATGGGCGACGCCGTCATCGACGCGTTGTCACAGCGTTGATCCCTTTTCGTTATTGACACGTTTAAGTATTTGTAAAGTCGGTCTGCCGGCTACCTAAAGGTGACATCCATGAGCACGCAATTCGACGTCGCAGTACTCGGCGCTACCGGCGTAGTTGGCGAAGCGATTCTGTCCATACTGGCAGAACGTGCATTCCCCGTAGGAACCGTCTACGCGCTGGCCTCCAGTCGCTCGGCCGGGACGCAGGTCGCGTTCGCGGACCAACGCCTGACAATACACGATGTCGCAAGCTTCGATTTCTCGCTGGTGCAGATCGGCCTGTTTTCAGCAGGCGCATCTGTTTCCGCGGAGTACGCGCCCAAAGCAGCCGCTAGCGGTTGTATCGTTATCGACAACACCTCCCGGTTTCGTTATGACGACGACGTACCGCTGGTTGTGCCGGAAGTAAACGCGGCGGCAATCGGTGACTACCAGCAGCGGGGAATTATCGCCAATCCCAACTGCTCCACCATTCAGCTGGTGGTGGCGCTGAAGCCGATTTACGACGCGGTCGGAATCGAGCGCATTAACGTTTGCACCTATCAATCGGTCTCTGGCACGGGCAAGGACGCGATTGATGAGCTTTCATCGCAGACGGTGTCGTTGCTCAGCGGCAAGCCTGTTGAGCCCCGGGTCTACCCCAAGCAGATCGCGTTTAACGTGCTGCCCTGTATTGATGAGTTTGAGGACAACGGCTATACCAAGGAAGAGATGAAGCTTGTCTGGGAGACGCAGAAAATACTGGGTGACAAGAGCATAAAAGTAAATCCAACCACAGCGCGCGTACCGGTATTCGTCGGGCACTCGGAAGCGGTGCACCTCGAAACACGAGAAAAGCTCACGCTGGATGCGGCCCGCAAGGTGTTACGGGCGGCCCCGGGCGTGGAGGTTATGGACGAGCGCCAGGCCCGGGGCTACCCTACCGCCGTGACCGAGGCCGCGAACCACGATGCGGTGTTCGTCGGGCGTATTCGCGAGGATATCACCCATCCCCGAGGCCTGGATTTGTGGGTGGTAGCCGATAATGTGCGGAAAGGCGCGGCCCTGAACAGCGTCCAGATAGCGGAGTATTTGGTAAAAGACTATTTATAAACTATAGTTATTTAAGGTTTATAAAGGTTGTTGATACTATACGGCCATAAGCGTAAGTATTATAAGCTATAATCATTGAGGGAAGCTAGAGAAGCTGCCTAAAATCAGGGGTGAATTGGTAATGATCCGACCGGCTAGGGGCATGTCGCGGGCGGCGCGGCTTTTCGTCGTGGGTGGCGTAATGGCAGCGATGCCCGTCATCGCACATGCCCTCGGTCTCGGTAATCTGACAGTGGATTCGGCCTTGAACGAGTCCCTCAAGGCCGAGATCGAGTTCACCTCGGCGAACAAGAAGGAACTCAAGAGCCTGAACGTGACACTGGCGCCGCGCGGGACCTTCCACGCGGCCGGCGTTCAGTGGTTACCCTACCTCTCCGACATCAAATTCACGGTGGCCAGGCGCCTCGATGGGCGCTCGTTCATTCAGCTAACTTCGGAACAGCCCATCCGGGAGCCGTTCCTGCATTTTCTGTTGCAGGCAGAGTGGGCAGGCGGCCGGTTGACCCGCGAATTTACCGCATTGATCGACCCGCCCTACCTTTTCGCAGGCCGGGCGCCACCGGTCAATGTTCCACAAATCAGTAGCTCGGAGGCGATTATTAGCGCACCGTCCCCCGTCACGGGCGCGGTGCCGGAAGCGGCTGCCGAGCCGTTGCCGGCGACACCTGCGCCGGTGGCACAACCGGACATGGCAGCGGCGGAGCCGGAGCGCGCGCCACAACCGCAGCCCACGGTGTCGGTGCCGGCGGAGCCGGCGCCAATGGTCAGTGCAGCCCCAGAGCCCGAGCCGGTGCCTGTAGCGACTACGGATCTCGAGTTACTTGGTCCGCCGGAAATGGGTGACTCGGGTGTGGCCATATCGCCCGACACCGGATGGCCGGTGGTGGCCAGTGCGGCGCCGATCATAGGAATGCCGACACAAACCGACGTGGTGATTACGGAGGCGGCTGTCGTGGCGGTAGCGGGCACGCGGGGACCGGTATGGGCTACCACGGGCCAATATGAGGTTAAACGCGGCGATACTCTGTGGCACATCGCGGAGTCAATCAGGGTCGATCAGAGCTTGAGCATCGATCAGGTCGTCATGGCGCTGTACGAGGCCAATCGTGATGCCTTTTTCGAAAACAACGTCAACAATGTCTGGGCAGGAAAGGTCCTCATGATTCCCGAACGCCCAGAGGTGCAGGTGTTGTCGGCCCAGGACGCACGCCAGGTGTTCCTGGCGCAGTATGACGATTGGCAGGCGTACAAGATCAAGCTGGCCAGCGCCAGTCAGACGATCAAGGTGGCCAGCGAACCGGCGGTAACGGAACAAGCCGAGGTGAGCATGGCGCGGGAGCAAGAGTCCGTGCCCGCGCGTGGCAAACAGCCGAGCACGACCACGCAACAAGAACAAACGAAGCCCGGCAGTCAGTCACTTGCCGCGGAGACTCAGCAAGACGAGCAGCCGATCAAGGCACAGGAAACGCCGCAAAAGCCGCAACCGCAGAAGTCTACGGACGCTGCGGGTACCGCCGCCGTCGCTGCTAGGGCCAGGCGCTCGGGCGACCTTTTGAAGATCGTGCGCGCGACGATCGAGCGCGAGAACGCCGGCAAGGCGACCAAGGCAGCGGAAGGCGAGTCAGCCATGGATAGCGAGCAGGCTGAACGCCTCGCGCTGGCGCAACGGGCTACGACGCTGGACGAGTCGTTGGAGTCCCGACAGATGCAGCAACAGGATCTGGAAGAGCGTATCGGCACGGTGGGGTCGCAGATTCAAAAAGAGAAACGCCTCATCGAGATTGAGAACGAGTCGCTGGCCCAGGCGCAACCCGACGCGGCAGGGTCCGCGAAAGCGGGTGACGCGAGCAAGTCGTCAGCCGCCGAGGTAGCTGCTGCGGGTGGCGCAGCCGCGACCCGGAAGGGCGCGGCGAAAGCGACGCCGACGAAACCGAAAGCGCAGGCCAAGTCTGCGCCGCGCGCGGCCAGCGCGGAGAAAAAGACAGCGCAGGCAAAGACCGCCACGCAGCCGAAGAAACGGAAACCACGACGCATTACGCCACCGTCAAAGCCGCAAGAGAAAGGGGTACTCGCGACGGTTCAGGACATCATGGGCGACTACATGATGCAAGCGGTTGCGGCCATCGTGGCCCTGGCCGGCGGCTTGATTCTTCTGACTTATCTGAAGCGGCGACGCCAGGCCGAGGCTGAGTTCGAGGAAAGTATTCTCACCGACACCGGTGCCACGACCGAAGAGCCCGCCATAACCGACAGCGGAGAGCGAGTGACGACGTCGGCCGGCAATACTTCGTTCCTGAGCGACTTTAGTCAGGGCGGCATGGGCAATATTTCCACGGATGAGGTCGATCCGCTGGCGGAGACCGAGGTGTATCTGGCGTATGGGCGCGACGAGCAGGCCGAAGAGATACTGAAAGAGGCCGTAGCCAAAGATCCGTCACGTCACGAACTCAAAGTGAAGTTGTTGGAGATCTATAGTCAGCGTAGTGACATTTCCGGCTTTGAGACGCTTGCCGAAGAGCTGTACGCGGCGTTGGAGGGGCAGGGCGGTGATCTGTGGAACAAGGTTGCCGATATGGGTCGGCGGCTCACTCCGGAAAATCCGATGTTCCAGGGTCTGGCGCCTACGACGGGGCCGTCGGTCCCCGAGCCCATACCGATCGCGCCCGAGATGCCTGCGGTACCACTCACGGAAGAGCCCGAGTCGCCCCCGGGTCTGGAATTTGAGCCGGCCCCGGGTAAGGCGGGTCTGGGTCTCGATGATTCCGCGCTGGCGCTTGATGCGGGCACCGCTGCGGGCGAAGTGGCCGCAGCGCCGACGGACAGCGATCTCGAGTTCGACCTGGATATGGAGACGGCCGTTGCCGCTCCCGCGAAGGACGAGGGTTCGCACCTTGGGGACACCTCGGAGCTGGCTGCTCAGGACATGGGGACCCCGGCGGCCGCAGAAGCAGCGGCCGAAGAGGGGCTCGGGCTGGGCGAGCAGCCGACCGATAACGTCGTCGATTTTGATATCACCGCGGACGAACTGCCGTCTAAGGCAGCGGTGGCCGTTGAAGACACAAGCGCTGAAGCCGAAGTGGGGGATGCGCAGTGGGATCTCGATGCCGTACCCGAAGCCACCGCTGAGACGGCTCTTGATGAGCCGGCGTCGGATACAGAGCCGGGCTCAGAAGACTCACAACAATGGGATGAGACCGCTACCAAGCTCGATCGCTTCTTCGATCCCGAGTACTACCTC
>VRUB01000331.1 GCA_019456345.1 Nitrospira sp.
GCATGGAAATTTCCCGGAATCAAACCCTATCTACTTTATGGAACGGGTGGTTGGCAGGCAAAGCGGATCGCTCTTCAGTGATCCAGTCCCAAGGTATCTCAAATCCGAAGTGTGTTGAGGCGTCCTCGCGATCTTGTTCGCGCGACGATCGCCTGCCTTCTCTCGCGAATTCGGCGGCGCGGGCGCCGTACCAACTCCTGAATTCGCTAAAGCGGGCGCTGTTCACCGCTTTGGAAAGTTTTGGCTTCCCTGGTATCGCCGCGCGCCATTCGCGTTCGATTTCCTGAGCCCGCTTGATGCGCGCAACGTGGCAGGTAAATGGATTGCTGCCAGGACAGTCCGCGCCGGTCGAGGAAATGGCCGTGCTGGAAACGAGCGGCTTTGCCCAAGGGTGGTCGGCTGGTAGTTCCTGCGGCACAACCGCATCAAGGATTTGGACACGTGCAACGTCGCGCGGGCTGCGGGCCTTTATGCCATCGCGTAGTTCATCCTCCCACTGTAGCTGGCGCTTGTCCCATTCGGCAACTGATGCCCCTGTCCGTAAAGAGCGGAACTCTTCACGTAAGACAATGCCCGCCGCGATATGGTCGGCGAGCCACGTTACCGGATCATCTGCCATATCATCGCACCTGTCGCAAATCGACCACATTGCTCTCAGGCGCGCCGCCCCCGACAGAAGCGAAGGGACCGGCCGCGCCCGTGTCTGCCCGGTTTAACACTGGGGGGCAACGCTATCGCTGCCAGGCGAGACCAATTAATTTTGCCAACCAGTGGTTAACAAAAGTTTACTGGCCTGCATGACACCACGCCTTCAAGGTTGCGTCTGGCGGGCGTCGGCCGAATGGCCATGGCACTCGGCTGGGATGGAAGGCCGCACATGCTACACTGCCCGCCAGGTAGGCGGGCGGCTTAGCAAGAGGAGGGAAAGATGAAAATACGATTGATGGTAGTACCGCCTGGCGGTGGCGAGATCGACTACGTCAATCTTGCGGATGTCCCCGCGATTCCACGAGAAGGAGACTATGTCACCATCGTTCGTGCAAAGAGCGTCGATCACTTTATGGTCCGTCGCATCTGGTGGAACTTCAAGGAACTCGAAGACGGGGAACCTCTTGAGTTCGCGGATAATGAGGTCTGGGTGGAGGTCGAGGAAGCGATCGGCCCATTTACAAATGAGGCCAAACGTGAGGGGCTAAAGGACCAAGGAGCTAAAAAATTCGAAGTGACCGCCTATTAGAGGACTGCCCCGCTTCGGCGGGGCGTTTCTTTTGCCTTCGGCCGCGTGAAACTCCACAGATCAGCAGGGAAAAGGGAGTGCTCTAGACCTCGGTTCCGGGCCCTCGATTGCCATAAGGTTTGAGCAATCAGATTTAGGGGTCCGAAAAGAGTGCCTAACCGTACCTAGGCCGTTCAGGTGATTCGAGGAACGTGACACAGGACCCAGACCTTGCGGGGGTAGCGCTGAAGGACGTGGGT
>VRUB01000108.1 GCA_019456345.1 Nitrospira sp.
CAAGCATTGGCGATAACGGTTGTTGAACTCGTAACGATGCCGATGCCGTTCAACGACCGTATCTTTGCCATACAACCCATGCACGCGCGAGCCCCGCAGCACCCGGCATTCCTGCCCCCCCAGGCGCATGGTGCCACCGAGATCACTGTCCTCGCTGCGCAACTCCCTGTTGCCGTCGGCATCGACCCATTCGGTAACCAACGCGATCACCGGGTCCGGCGTGTTGGCATCAAACTCCGTGCTTTGCGCATGCTCGAGACCGGCGACGTTGCGAGCAAACTCAATAACCGCAACCTGCATACCCAGGCAAATTCCGAGATACGGAATACTGTGTGTGCGTGCGTAGCGAACTGCCTCGATCTTGCCCTCGATGCCTCGTTCGCCGAACCCACCCGGCACCAGGATTGCATTTACGCCCTCGAGCTCGCCAGTGCCCTGACTTTCGATCTGCTCTGAGTCGACATAGCAGATGTTGACACGTGTACGCGTATGAATCCCGGCGTGCACCAAGGCTTCCGCTAGTGACTTGTATGAATCTGTCAGGTTGACATACTTGCCCACCATGGCGATCGTAACTTCTCCATCGGGATGCTCCAGGTCATAGATAACCTTGTCCCATTCGGACAGGTCTCCAGCAGGAGCATCGAGATTCAGCTTACGCACGATGATGTCGTCCAGCCCCTGCTCGTGCAGCCTGGCCGGAATCTTGTAAATATTGTCGACGTCAACGGCCGAGATGACTGCGTCCCGCGGCACGTTGGTAAACAAGGCGATCTTGCGTCGCTCCTCCTCTGGCAGGGGTCGCTCGGACCGGCACAGCAGCACGTCCGGCTGAATGCCGATGGAGCGCAGCTCTTTGACGGAGTGCTGTGTGGGCTTGGTCTTTATCTCGCCGGTTGCAGACATATAGGGCACCAAAGTGAGGTGAATATAGGCCGCCTCATCGGGTGCAAGCTCGATACCCATTTGTCTAATGCCTTCAAGAAACGGTAGCGACTCAATGTCCCCGACCGTTCCGCCGATTTCGACAATGGCCACATCGGCAGCGTCCGAGCCTTGCAGTATGCAGCGCTTGATTTCATCGGTGATATGCGGAATTACCTGCACGGTCGCGCCGAGATAGTCACCGCGGCGTTCTTTGCGAATCACGTTTTCGTAAATGCGCCCGGTAGTGTAATTGTTGTTGCGGCTTGTCGTAGAGCGAACAAAACGTTCGTAATGTCCCAGATCCAAATCCGTTTCGGCGCCATCATCCGTCACATACACCTCGCCGTGCTGGAACGGGCTCATCGTTCCTGGATCAACGTTGATATAAGGGTCGAACTTGAGGAGGGTAATTTTCAGGCCGCGCGCTTCGAGCAACGCACCGAGGGAGGCGGAGGCGATCCCCTTCCCTAGGGAAGATACCACCCCGCCGGTCACAAACACGAATTTGGTCATGGGCTCCCGTCCACCAAAGCGCCAACGGCGTCAGCACTGTAACTTGAACGGGAGCACAAAGTACCAGATGCCCGCGATTTACACAACCGGCACTCGCTAGACTCTGTTTTTTACGCGTTCCAGCACGATCTGCACCCCCGGCTCACCATCGCGGGCGGCAAATGGCGCGCACACCCAGCGATCAGCCACGGCAGCCAGCTCCGCGCCCACGAAGATCAAGGGCAAACGGCGGCGTTCCCAAGGAGGCACGCCCGCAGCTTGCAGAAGCTTCTTCAGTTTGTGGTGGTGCCGGCGCCCGGGCAACCGGCAGCGCTCGCCACCGCCTCGCCAGCGTACGGTCAGGGGGGCCCCGGCAATGCGCCCGCGCGACAAGCCTTCACCGTCGCACGCTACGCTGCGCAAAACATAGCCGGTTCCGGGCAACTCCAATGGAACCGCGAGATCCCACGGTATCTTGAGCCCCGGATCCGGCGCCGCGAAAGACCGCATGATGGACAGTGTTTCGCGGTACCGCCATAGCTCAGTATCACCCCAGGTCACCATCGCCGAGCGGGAGCGGGTAGACACCTCGATGATTTGCATGAGCTGGCCCAACAGCAGTGTGGACGGGAGCGCGTGCCCCTGCTGCCGGATCCAGTACCGCAGCACGTTACGCCTGCGCTCCACTGACAGCTGTAACAGCCCGGTAACCGACAGCTCCGCCCCCGCGCCCAGCTGCAAGGACTGCAGATCCACGCCCGCGAGCGCGTCCAGCAATATCGCGGCTTCGCCCGCGTGCCGGCTGGTGCGCGCGAGCGCCGCGCTTGCGCTGGGCCAACGCTGCTCGAGCACCGGTAGCACGCGATGACGGATAAAGTTCCGTGCATGGCGCAAATCGCGGTTGCTGGTGTCGTCGACCCAGCGCAGGCCGTGCTCGGCCGCGTACACACTAAGCGCCGTGCGCGTAAAACCCAATAACGGCCGCATAAGCTTGCCGACACCAAAACCGGCCACCATCGGCATCGCGGACAGCCCGCGCACACCGCTGCCGCGCAATAACTGCAACAGCACCGTCTCGGCCTGGTCGTCCAGATGATGCGCTGTTAGCAGTACGTCGTTCGCACCAATGTGGCGTGCAAGACATGCATAACGCAGTTGCCGGGCGGCGGCCTCGATACCCTTTGTGCGAGCGCCTGTGACTGCGATGTGCTCGATTTTGCAGGGGATGCTGAGCGCGTCGCATACCTGCATACAATGTTCGGCCCAAGCGCGTGATTCAGGCTGCAAACCGTGGTCGACGTGTACGGCACGGACCGGCCACGAGGTGAGTTCGCGCAGCTCGTAAAGCGCGTACAACAAGACATGGGAATCTACACCGCCACTGTAGGCCACCATCAGCGAGGTGCTAACGCTAATATGCGCACTCAGGATTTGCCTGAGCGCCGGTCCGGAGAATGCAGCTTCAGCGTTCTTCAAATTCCCCGAACTGCATAAGACGCGCCGTGCGTTTGCTGACAAGGGTCTCGGGCGATGCGTCGCGAAGGTCATTGACCGCAGAGACCAAGGCATTGCCGAGGGTCTCGGCCATGGCGCCGATGTCGCGGTGCGCCCCTCCGAGGGGCTCGGAGATAACCTCGTCGATCAACCCCAACCGCTTGAGCCGGGCAGCCGTAATTCCCATTGCTTCCGCGGCTATGTCCGCCTTGTCCGCGCTCTTCCATAGGATTGACGCGCATCCTTCGGGCGAGATCACCGAGTAAGTTGCGTACTGCAACATTAATAACCGGTCGCATAGGCCGATGGCCAGTGCCCCGCCTGAACCGCCCTCGCCGATGACGACGCTGATAATCGGGGTCTTCAGTGCTGCCATCACGTAGAGATTACGCGCAATCGCTGCGCTCTGGCCGCGCTCCTCGGCGCCCACGCCGGGATAGGCCCCGGGTGTATCGATTAACGTGACTATGGGCAAATCGAATCGCTCGGCCATCTGCATCAGCCGCAGCGCCTTGCGGTATCCCTCTGGCCGCGGCATACCGAAGTTCCGCTCTACCTTCTCACGGGTATCACGACCTTTCTGGTGACCGATCACAACCACCGAGCGTCCGTCCAGTCGCGCCAGCCCACCGATAATGGCAGGATCATCAGCGAACAGACGGTCCCCATGAAGTTCCTCGAACTCGGAGAAAACTCTCTCTATATAATCCAACGTGTAAGGACGCTGAGGGTGGCGCGCTAGCTGGGAAACTTGCCACGATGTAAGCGACGCGAACACCGACTGTGTCAGCTTCCGGCTCTTCGCCTTCAGGCGCTTGATCTCATCGTTAATGTTGATGTCACTGTCCTTGCTCGCGTAGCGCAAGGCCTCGATCTTCGCTTCCAGCTCAGCAATGGATTGCTCAAAATCGAGGTAGTTGTTCATCATCGTCACGCTAATCTCAGGCTGTCAGTCGCCGCGCCGCTGCCCTGCCCACACGGCCTCGTATTTCTTCAAGGATAGACCACCTGCACATTGTCCGCGCCCATCAGTTGCGATAGCCGCTCGAGCACGCTACCGGTGGGGCTGATCTTCCAGTCCTCACCAAGCGCTATCTCCGCCTCGGCGGCATGACCATGATATTTCACGTAGACCGGGCAACGTCCATGGCTCACGGGCTCGAGAATGGTCTTGAGCTGGTCAGCGAACCCGTTGCCAGCCATTTCGGCATCTACATCGATGACTAGGCGCGCCGCTAATGCGACTCGCGCCTGCTCAAAATTATAGATCTTCTCAGCACTCATCTTGAAACCGCCAGTGTACTCATCCACGTTGACGAAGCCCTCGACGACCAGGAGATTGTCCTTCACCAGCAACTCGCGGTGGCGGGCGTAGAGCTCGGAGAACACGGCCAACTCCAACCGCCCGGTGCGGTCATCAAGCGTGACGAACATCATGCGATGGCCGCGCCGCGTGCGCATCGTGCGCACAGCCACCACCAGCCCCGCAAGGATTACCGTACGGTCCTGTGTGGGCTTGAGCTCGGCAATCGACGCATCTGTCATCATGGTCAACTCGGAGACAAATCGCTCTATCGGGTGGCCAGTCAGGTAGAGACCCAGCGTTTCCTTTTCTCCTTGCAGGCGCTGTTCTTCGCTCCAATCAGCAACATGAATAAACTGCTCGGAACCGTCGTCGTGCGACGCCATCGCGAACAGATCATCCTGACCGGTCTCCCTGTTCTTGTTATGCTGACCGGCGAGTTGCAGCGCATTACCTAATGTTGCCACCATCGTCGCACGATGCGGCCCCACACGGTCGAGCGCACCGGCCCGAATCAGCGACTCCAGTACCCGCCTGTTGGCCCGCCGCGGATCAACGCGTTTGCACAAATTAAACAAGTTCTCGAAGGTGCCGCCGTCGCGCCGTGCTTCCAGGATCGCCTCGATTGCCGAGTGCCCGAGCCCCTTGATGGCACCAAGACCATAAAGAATCGTCTTATCATCGACCGGCACAAACTCATACTGACACCGATCAATATCCGGGGGCTCGATAGTGAGCGCCATATCACGACACTCCGAAATCATGGTGACAACCTTATCCGTATTGTCCATGTCGCCGGAAAGCACCGCCGCCATAAACGCAGCGGGGTAGTGCGCCTTGAGCCAGGCCGTCTGATAGGCTATCAAAGCATACGCCGCCGAGTGCGACCGGTTGAAACCGTAACCGGCAAACTTCTCGATCAAATCGAAGATGTGTGAAGCAAGCCTGGCGTTGACGCGACGCGCGACCGCACCACTGATGAAACCTTCACGTAGGCTTGCCATCTCCTCTGGTTTCTTCTTGCCCATCGCCCGGCGCAGCAAATCGGCCTTACCGAGCGAATAACCCGCGAGCAGTTGCGCAATCTGCATCACTTGCTCCTGGTACAGAATCACGCCGTAGGTGGGCTTGAGAATGCGCTCGAGACTGGGGTGTGGGTACTCGATTCGGGCGCGACCGTGCTTGCGGGCGATAAAGTCATCGACCATCCCGGATTGCAGCGGGCCCGGACGGAACAGTGCGACCAGTGCGACGATATCTTCAAAACTGTCTGGCTGCAGACGCTGGATCAGCTCTTTCATGCCACGTGATTCCAGCTGAAACAAAGCCGTGGTCTTGCAAGATTTCAGTAGTTGGAAAGTCTCGGAGTCGTCCAGCGGAATCTTCTCGATAACCAGCGACGGTTCATTCTTGTGCTTTCTTTGCACATTGATTATTTTGACGGCCTTGTCGATCGTGGTCAGATTTCGCAAGCCCAGAAAATCAAACTTGACCAGGCCCATGGTCTCCAGGTCGTCTTTGTCGAACTGCGTGACCAGCTGCTTGCCGTGCTGCTCACAATAAAGCGGCATGTAATCCGTGAGCGCCGACGGCGCGATGACCACACCACCGGCATGCTTGCTGGCATTTCGCGGCAATCCCTCCAGTGCACGGGCCGTGTCGATCAGTGCGCGCACGTCCTCTTCTTGCTCGTAACGCTCACGCAGGAGCGGCTCCTGATCGAGCGCCTTGTCCAAGGTCACTCCGATCTCGAACGGAATGAGCTTGGCAAGCGTGTCCACATATCCGTAGGGATGATCCATCACCCTGCCAACGTCGCGCACCACCGCTCGTGCAGCCATGGTACCGAGCGTAATGATTTGCGAAACCTTATCCTGCCCGTAGCGCTGGGTTACATACTCGATGACTCGATCACGACCCTCGATGCAAAAGTCAATATCGAAATCCGGCAAGGACACGCGTTCGGGATTCAAAAACCGCTCGAACAGCAGATCATGCACGATAGGATCAAGATCGGTAATCGCCAAGGAATAGGCCACGAGCGAGCCGGATCCAGAGCCCCTGCCCGGGCCTACGGGCACGCCGTTTGTTTTCGCCCACTGAATAAAGTCAGCGACGATCAAAAAGTAGCCGGGGAAACCCATCTTCTCGATCACTTCGATCTCGTGCTGCAGGCGTTTTTCGTACAGCGCACGGCGTTCTCCCGTTAGCTCGCCGTGCTGTGCCAACCTCGCGTTCAGGCCGGTGCGGGCCTGTTGCTCGAGCAGCTCGTCGATGGTCATTCCTTCTGGCGCGGGATAGTCGGGCAAAAAATAACGGCCGAGCTCCAACTCCAGGTTGCAACGCTTCGCTATTTCAACAGTGTTCTGGAGCGCCTCCGGGATGTCTTGAAATAACTCTGCCATCTCTTCCACGGAACGAAAATGTTGGAGTTGCGTATAGCGATGCGGGCGACGGCTATCGGTCAGCACCCGCCCCTCCTGGATGCACACTCGCACCTCGTGCGTCTCGAAGTCGGACGGCTGTAGAAAACATACGTAATTGGTTGCCACTACCGGCATGCCGACGCGCTGCGCCATCGCCACCGTCGCATGAACCGAGTCTTCCTGATAGGGTTGACCCACACGCTGCACCATCAGGTAGAAACGCCCTGGAAACAGCGACCCGTACTCAAGCGTCAATCGCTCCGCCAACGCTTGATTGCCGGCGAGCAACGCCTGGCCAATTTCCCCCTGCTCCGCCCCGGACAGCGCGATGAGGCCATCGCCGTAGATTTCCAGCCAATCACGGCGCATGCACGGTTTGCCGCCGTGCTGTCCTTCCATGTAGGCGCGCGTTAACAGACGACAAAGATTATGGTAACCGGTGGAGTCCTGGCACAGCATAATGAGCCGGTACGGCTTACGCGGGTCCGACGGATTCTCAATCCACGTATCGGCGCCGACGATCGGCTTGACACCCGCGGCCACTGCCGTACGGTAGAATTTGACGAGCCCGAAGAGGTTAACAAGATCCGTCATCGCCACCGCCGGCATGCGCTCGGCGGCGGCCGTCCTGACCAGATCCTTGATCCTTACGATGCCATCGGCGAGGGAGTATTCGGTATGGACATGAAGATGGACGAAGGCCGTGCTCACGGGCGGTATTTCACATGAAATTCGGTCGCCGCGAAAGGGGCGGTGCTCGCCGGCGCTGCTGCGCGCGTGTCCCTGCTGGGGTCGCCGCGAAAGGGACACCGACTCCAGGCACCGCGTTACCCTGCGGCCGCGTCCGGCCCTTTATGAGTCTCATTGAATCAGCAGCTTACCGGGACTTTTTTGGGTTCTTCATTAGGTATTTCCCGTACGTCCATATATAATATGACATTAGAGACGATTATGGCCTATCCACTCGCGCATGCTGGGACACACGCCTTCGGGGCATGGACCGAAGGCCTCAAGCGCGTACCCGGCCAGCGGTGGTGGCCGACCGCGCTCAATGCGCTTGCGGTGATGGTGCTCGCTGCCAGCATGGCGCAGTGGACCTGGCAGCTCCTGCAACCGCCGTTGCCGCGCATCATCGCCCAGACCGCGGACATCAGCGCCAGCGGCAACTTCGATCTGCAGGGCTTGCTGGCGGCACAGCTGTTTGGCCAGGCAACGCCGGATAGTGCACCCAGCGCCACACCGGTGGAACAAATCCCGGCGAGCGATCTCAATCTGGTCCTGGTTGGGGTCGTTGCCGCCGGTCCCGAGAGCCTCGCCCTGATTCGCGTCGAGCCCGAACCCGAGACCCCGTTCGCCATCGGGGATGAGATTTCCCACGGTGTCACGCTGCGCGCGGTCTACCCCGACCGAGCCATCATCCAGCGCCGTGGCCGCACCGAGGCACTGCTGCTCGAGGACGCAGCCGCATCGCTCGGCGACACCGCGCTCGCCAGCGCGCCCGCGCAGCCCGGTATTCGCGCTCATGGCGGCAACTCCTTCACTGTCGATCGCGAGTTTGTAAGGACCGAGCTGCGCAACCCC
>VRUB01000332.1 GCA_019456345.1 Nitrospira sp.
ATCGCGGGTACGACAGCCCACCGGCCCCGCCTTGCGCTTTCCGTTACTTGGAATCTCGTCATGACTTCCCTCTCTTGCTTCGGGATTTGCCAGCTAAACGTACATTCCGCACGGAGCGGCTCACTCAAGACCGGGTCCGGCCCGTTCGTGTTTGCCGCTCAAAACCGGATGACCATCCCCAGAATGGGCCCGTGCGTCGTCACGTCGTAGGCGAACTTGTTGGCGCCGCTTCCGTCCTCGAAGTCCTGGTCCAGGACGCGGTAGCCGGCGATGACCGAGGCGTCCCTTCCGAATAGGTCGAAGTCATAGAAAAGCAGGCCGGCGACGTTCCAGCTAAGGTCCGATCCGACGCCGAACCCACCGATATCACCTCGGAACACGAGCGATAGATCATCCGTCAGGTCGAGGAAAACGCGGGCGCCGACGATCGGATCGACCCAATCCTGGCGCTTATCGACGACAGTGGAGGGTCCGGGAGTTGAAATGTCCAACTCGACATCCATGGCGGTGTACCGGCCACCAGCCAGGACTTCGAGCGATAGATCCTGACCACTGCCGTCTGATGCGCCATTAAGTGACCATGTCCCGACTCGATAAAACGCCGCGAAATCGACCAGCCAATACGTAAAGTCAACATCGGTGCTTAAGGGGCCAACGTTGCCCCCCATTGACAGATCAGCATAGGTGCCGTCGATGAAGCCACCCCAGCGGCCTTTCCTCGCCTCGAAATAACCCTCGAGGGCGAAGATGGAATCGGACTCCTTGATGATGTCGATGATGTTGACATCGACGGCGACGGTGTTGCCCTTCACGGTCATGTCGCCGTCAAGGCTCACGGCCCATATATACGGGGCCGCCTTGAACTCCCACCCATCGGTGTTGGGGTCCGCCCCCCGCGCTGCAGATACAAATGTGACTGCCACCAGACCACAAATAAGAACCAAAAGTTCGCGGCGCATCATCGCCCTCCAAGAGATCGCTAATTCTATAAATCTTCCGACGTTAAGAACAAACCGACTACAGCTCCCCGAACTGAAGCCTCATTCCTGCCCGTAGGAGCGGGTCAGAACCCCTCACCAACGCGGCACAATCCACGCATTCCGAGATGCTCTCTAATTCCGAGCGCGTGCCATGGCCATTTCTGGTGATGAACATCGGATTCCGCCCCTCGTTGGCCCCCTACCTTGCGTGAATTTGGCTTGATCGCTTGAGAATGCACAATAAGTGACTTCCCCTACGGCAACGTACGTATGTGATCTGGGAATGGTCTGAATTAACATCGAAAGTCGCGCGAAGATTTGTGGCCGGCCGTTAGCCAATAGGGGAAATGTCGCATGACAAAGTTCGGTCGTGTGCTGCAGAACTTTAGAGCGGCGCCATTCTTGATGGTGACGATGGGATTGGTGCTTGCCGCAACGACCGTGCTCGCTGGCGCGCCGAAGGACAAGCCGCTTTCTGGTACCCTGAC
>VRUB01000109.1 GCA_019456345.1 Nitrospira sp.
CGGCGCTGGGCTCGGCGAAAGGCGCCCAAAAAAAACAAATCCGGGCCCGTGCGGTCCGCTCTTCGTCCGCACCCGGGGCTCGGCATTGGGGTTAACGCGCGGAGGAGAAAAAGTTGGGCGCCGAAGGTGCCCGACAAATACTACCCCAAGTGAGAAGGTTGGAGGGCCGTGTTGCTAGCCGGTGCGGCGAGCCTCCCCGACCGCCGCCAACTGCGCACGCATGGTATCGATCGTGGCCTTGTAGTTGGGCGTTCCGAAGATTGCGGACCCGGCCACGAACGTATCAGCGCCCGCCTCGGCGATCTCGCGAATGTTATCTACCCGCACCCCGCCGTCGATCTCGAGCCGGATCGCATATCCGCTTTGATCGATAATGCGCCGCGCGTCGCGTAGCTTGTCCAGCACGTAAGGGATGAATTTCTGGCCCCCGAAGCCCGGGTTTACCGACATGAGCAGCACCATGTCGATTTTCTCGAGCACGTAGTCGAGATGATCGAGCGGTGTTGCCGGGTTGAATACCAATCCAGGCTTACATCCGCACTCCCGCACGAGTTGCAAGGATCGGTCGATATGCTCGGTCGCCTCGGGATGAAATGTGATATAGGTGGCCCCGGCCTCGGCGAAGTCCGGGATGATGCGATCGACGGGCTTGACCATGAGGTGCACGTCGATATCAGCGCGAATGCCATGATCGCGCAAAGCCTTGCAGATCAAAGGCCCTATGGTGAGATTGGGGACATAGTGATTGTCCATCACATCAAAGTGAACCATGTCCGCCCCGCCGGCGAGCACGTCTTCAACCTCCTCACCGAGCCGCGCGAAATCCGCGGACAGAATGGAGGGTACGATCTTATAGTCCGGCATGACTGTCGCCTCCATCAGTTAGCATTGTTGCCATCGCCGGTATGATCAGTAATCACGAGATCCAGGCGTTTGCACGCCGACACCCAGCACTGTGCGAAACACGCGGCCCTATCGCGCACCGGTTCTCGCCCTGGGCAATTGGTTGTGGGGGCAGTCGTCGGACATACGACATCGACCCGCGCCCGTATTGGAGCCGGCTTGATTAATATTTGGCTATTACCCGTTGAGCTTGAATCCGAACGCGGGACGCCGATCAGGTCCCGCGACCTTTGGCATCCAGGTCGCCTATAATGGTGTTCACCCAATCCCTGACTTCGCGTTCTACGCTCTCACGTTCGGCCTCCTTGCCGTATCGTTCCACGTAGTGCGCGATACCGATGACCGCGATGGCGGTGACGATTCCGGCTGCCAGGAATGCCCACTCGGCCGATGACCAGGCTATCAGATCCCAGCCGAATACGGGTGGTTGCTCGATGTTTGTGGGGATCGAGATATGCATAACTGTAAAACCTATACCTGCTGCGATCCTGTCACTTTATAAGCTATACGGTGTCGCTGTCCACACCCGTCCGATTGGCATGCTAAGCTATTGATTTCGCGACATGCACCAACTGCATTAAGTCCGCAGCCCCGGGACCAGCCATCCGTGGCAACATTCGCGTCCGCGAGCGCACGTGGCCATCACGCGAAATATCGGGAAAAATGAAGCAGGCCCACATTGCCGTAAGTACCCACAAAAATCACCTACTTTTTACCAAAGTATGAACAAAGTCGTCGGGGTCATATCGGATACCCATGGTCTGGTCCGCCCGCAGGCGCTCGACACGCTGCGCGGCAGTGACCTCATCATCCATGCGGGGGACATTGGCACGCCCGAGGTGCTGGATGAGCTCAATGCGATCGCGCCGGTGTTTGCGGTGCGCGGGAATGTCGATACGGGCGCGTGGGCCGACAATCTTCCAGTATCAGAGGTCGTTCAGGCCGGTGACAAATTACTGTATGTCCTGCATAACCTCGACGAACTCGACCTGGATCCGCTCGCGGCCGCTATGCATGCAGTCATCACTGGCCATTCGCATCGACCCATGATGCGCGAGCAGGACGGCGTGCTCTATTTCAATCCCGGCAGCGCGGGTCCCCGGCGGTTTACGCTGCCCGTGGCAGTGGGGCGTTTGCGGGTGTGCGACGGCAGGCTTGAGGGGGAGATCATAAAGCTCGACGTGTAGCATGCGGCTGAACTTTGGGAACAGTACGCCTAATCCTTTCGTTCGGCCAGCGTATCAATAACGGCACAATGCCCCTTGTTGGTTCGGTTCCTCCGGCACGCGCGAATGAGCTTGTCCAGCGTCGTGCGCATCACAGTCAAGTCCTTGATCTGCGTATCGATCACAGTGCGTTTTTCTTCTGCAATCTGGCGCGCCTGCGCGCATTTGCCGTCTTCCAGTTCGAGCAGCTCGCCGATTTCCTTCAGCGTGAACCCCAGGCGTTGGGCGCGCCTAATAAATCGCAGCCGCGCGACCGTGTCGCTCGGATAGCGTCGATAGCCCTGCACCGGCTTTCCGGGTCTGCGGACCAAGCCCAAGCGTTCGTAATAACGAATGGTCTCGACGTTAACGCCGGCATCACGTGCGAGCTTGCCGATAGTGTAGCCTGATGGACTCATCAAGATCTCAACAGCCCGATGTTTATCTATACATAATGATCAAGGGCAAAATAATACCAGACCGGTTATCATTACGCTTTGCCGCAATCCACGGAGTCGCGGCCAGCGCCCGGTAGTTCCGCACGGCGCCAGGTCAGATCGCTCAGAGCGCTGTTTGCGGCATGGCGCAAAACGTGAATACAGAATCATCCACGCCCGTTATTCATAGGATAACCTGAGGCGCCGCGCGCACGTGGGCAAGCAAACGACACACATCCTTTTTCTCTGCACCGGGAACTCGTGTCGTTCGCAGATGGCCGAAGGCTGGGCCCGTGCCCTGGCTGGCCCGCAAATCGAGGCACGATCCGCCGGTATCGAGGCCCATGGGAAAAACCGGGGCGCGATCGCCGTGATGAAAGAGGCAGGGATAGATATCTCGAAGCAAGAGTCGACCCGGCTCATGCCGGAGATGCTGGACTGGGCCGACTATGTAGTCACGGTGTGCGGCCATGCTGACGAGCACTGTCCGGTAGTGCCGCCCGGCACACGCAAGCAGCACTGGCCGCTGGACGATCCGGCCAAGGCTCGCGGATCCGAGGACGAAATCATGGCCGTATTCCGCGCGACGCGCGATGAGATCGAGCGGCGCGTGCGGGCGCTGGTCAACCGGCTCGCTGAGTAAGTAAAATGATCAACTTCCGACGGCAGCGAGCACGTCACGCGTGCCGCTCGCGCCTTCGAGCCACGCCTTCAGCGCGGCGGCGTCGAACTGCTCGCGATAGACCACGCCACCCCCACGCCTGCGATGAGCGCCAGTAATAAACTCAAGCACGCGAGCTTAGCGAGTCTTATCGGTATTTATCCATTCCCGGCGGTTGATGGCGTAGCCCGTGATCTTGCCCACGAACGGCAACACCAGCATGCCCCACAAGGTATCGCAGCGCTTCGTGTCCCGGAACGTCTTGATACCGATGGTCATCGCCTCATGGCCGGCCCGCGGTTGGTCGCGGTAGGTGCCGAGCAACCGGTCCCACCAGGGCAAATTGAAGCCGAAGTTGCTGTTGGCCTCGTCGTCCTCAACCGAGTGATGCACGCGATGCATATCGGGCGTAACAACCAACCAACGCAATGCCGCGTCTAACCTGCGCGGAATGCGCACGTTGCTGTGGTTGAACATTGCGGTGCCGTTGAGCAGCACCTCGAAGATTACGATTGCCAACGCCGGCGCACCGAGCACTGCGATCACGGCAAACTTGATCAGCATGGACAGAATAATCTCGACAGGATGAAATCGGGCGCCGGTGGTCACGTCGAAATCCAGATCGGCGTGGTGCATCCGATGCAGCCGCCACAGTGCCGGCACCGCATGGAACATCACGTGCTGCAAGTAGATGGCGAAATCCATAGCCACCACGGAGGCTAGCACCGCGATGCCGTAGGGCAGCTGGAAATAGTTGAGCAGGCCCCATCCTTGCTCGCGCGCGAACAGTGCGATCCCCACAGCCGCAGCGGGGAACAAGAATCGTAGCAACACGGTGTTCAGCACCACGATCCCGAGGTTGTTCGCCCATCGCATCGCCTTCGATACGTTCAGCACCCGCCTCGGGGCCAGCAGTTCCCACCCGGCCATGAACGCAAAGATTCCGAAGAAGAACCCGAGGCGTATCGGTGCTTCGTAGCCCATGACAAGTTCACTGATTCTCATAAGTCCCCCTGCGGCGAGTGCTTGCGGTTTGTATCCGGGCTGAAATAATTTTTGAGATACCTAGTATTCAATTGATAAGTTGAATATTAACTTACCATTACGCGTTCATGTCAACGTGAAAAGGGCTTCAAAGCGCGGCGGCTGCAAGATGGCTTTCCGGAATGGAAAAGCGCGGGCCTGCCTGTCGAGACGACTTCGCCCGACGGCTCTTCGTAAGCCTGCCGCGCGGGGGGTACTGCAGTCCGGCCCATGGCCATCGCCACCACCGACGCCCTCCCCTTTCAAGAAACATCAGACCATATAACTCATGTCCGAGGCATACGTCGGGTAAGCGAAGATTATTTCCTTGATCGCGTCGGCGTTTAATTGGCCCCGCATCGCCATGGTGAACAGATTGATCAATTCTTCGGCGTTGGCACCCAATACGTGAGCGCCCAGTATTCGACCACCGCCTTTTTGCACCAATACCTTGTAGGCCGAGCACTCTTGCGCCGTGCGCCGCGAAGAGTACCACGACGTGGTCGTGTCGAAACGCGTATCGAACTCCAGGCCCTGCTCGTGCGCCTGCGCCTCCTGCAGGCCCACGCTGGCCAGCGGCGGGACCGTAAAAACGGTACTGGGAATTATCGGAATCGATGGGTAGATCGCCTTGGCGTGGTTGCCCTCTAATAGGTTAGCGGCCACAACTCCGCCCTCATAGGCGCCGACCGGCGTCAATGGCGGCCCTGCAGTAGCCGCGCAATCCCCTGCGGCGTAAACGCCACGGTTCGAGTCACTTTGCAAGAACTCGTTCACCGTGACCCCTCGCCGGTCATACCCGACATTCGCTGCCTCCAGCGCGAGATCGTCGATCGCCGGAACCCGGCCGGCACCGTGCACGACCAGGTCCGTCGCAAACGACAACTTCCCATCCGGCGTAATCGCCTGCACTGCATATCCGTCGCCTGCTCGCTCGACGCCGCAGACCTCCGCCTTAAGCTGCACATCGATGCCGAGTTCCCGTGTCTGCTCAACCAGCATGGTCACCAGCTCGGGGTCGAAGCCCTGCAACGGACGCGTGCTGCGGTGCAGCACTGTAACTTGCGCGCCCGCGCGCGCTGCGATGTGGGCGAACTCGAAGGAGATGTAACCCCCTCCTACAAATACGACCTTGGACGGCAGCTCTTCGAGCTCGAGAAACTCGGTACTGGTGATGACATGTTCCTGGCCGGGAAACTTGAGGTCTGCTGGCCTTGCTCCCGTGGCGATGTGCACAAATTTGCCTTCCAGAAAATCATCCCCGACCTGTAGGGCGGTCGCACCGGTGAAACGGGCCGGAGCGTGAAACATGTCGATGCCAGCCTCGGCGAACCATTTTTCATTGCTCACAGGAACAGGATCGGTGAAGCTGCGCTTGAACCTCATGAGATCCGACCAGTCGATCCGTGCCCCACCGGGGATGAGGCCCTTGTCCTTCATACGGCGCACCCAATCGAGCGCCTCGGTGGCGCCGACTAGGATTTTCTTCGGATCACAGCCGCGCAGCGCGCAGGTTCCGCCGTAAGGGAGTGAGTCGATTATGGCGACGCTCCAGCCCGCGTCACGGCATCGACTGGCCACGCCGGCACCCGCCGCTCCGGTCCCGATTACAATAACATCAAACGTTTTTTTCATAGTGACCTCCTTTGGGGCGAGAATAAACGCCCTCGCCTCGCCTCGGCGTTACCACAAACTACGAAGATGACGAGTTCGGTGCCGTCGGCCGGGTCACGGGAGCAACTCTCTGAACGTAGATGCACCTAGGGTTGTTGGTAACCGTTACTGCAATCCCAGCCAAATGTGACTAAGGCCGAACAGAGCCCCCATCATGCGCAACCACCCCTTCGCTAGCTATCGTGCCTTCCAAGCGTTGAATGTAATAATCAGGATCCTTTTGAAACCCTTCCTGGCACAGCGGACAACCGCAATAGTGGATATCCTGCCCGGCATGCTCGAACGTGAAGGCCAGTTGCGGTGGTTTCTCGGCTAAGCAGGTCGGGCATACTACCAGATCTTTCGTTCGTTGCAGGTGCGGCTCGGGGTCAGTGCTGAACAGGTCAGCGCACCCCTGGCAACAGAAACGGTATTCTTCCCCGTTGTAGGTGTAACTCGCCGACTTCTCTTTGCTCACTCCTAGTCTTACCAGCGAACAGCCACATCTAGGGCAAATAAGTGTTTTCATTTTTGATCTCCTGAGTTTCGACGTTTAGGGATTGCTGAGGCTTATGCCGATTTCCCTGATCTCTAGAAGGACGTTTTGCCACACGCGCTCCGCTAGACAAAGGATAAATCGCAACGCGACTGTTATATGGCATCGCCGCTATAGGGCATCGCCGCTATAGGGCATCGCCGCAACCGCAGACCGCACTAGAGATCGCCGCCCGGCTCCGCGTTTTCGGCCCGAGTCGACTTGTCTCGCAGCATGCGAGACGCCGCTGTGAGGGACAGCACAAAGAGCACGGTAAGCAGGATCAGGGCCGTGGCGAAATGCTCGGTCAAAAAAGCTCCGGCCGCGGTACCCGCAAGCAGCGGCGCAGCAAGCAGCAGGTGGCACGGGCAGGTGAGCGCCGCAACCAGCCCGAAGACATAGCCGCGGCGGCGTCGATCGGATTCTTGCCGCAACGTCGCCATAAAGCTGTCGACAATTCACCCCTGTCTCAAGTTGCAGATACCTGCTGGCGTTGACGCAAGAGCACAATATCCCACACGGAGGTAGCGACCAATGTCGCAAGGCCGGCGTAGGAAAGCGGTACGAAAAACCAAAGCGCCGCAAAGGCAGTGAGCGCTGCTGCTGTGCCGAGAAAGAAGGGACCAGGGTGGCCATGTTTCTTGCGCGATGTCCATAGCCCCCATAACGTGATACCCAGAAACACTACGAACAGGGGTATGAGAATCAGGTCATTTATGAGGAAACCGGCGCCGATGGCAGAAAGTCCCGCGAGAAACGGTGCAAAACCGAGGCAACAAGCTCCGGCGAATACAGAACCAACGGATCCTGAGATTTGTTTCAGCATTTGAGATTCACCCCGCGCAACAAGAAAGCTGTTTTACATCTTTGGTGAAGGCCTGCGCACAGAGCTTCAAGCCCTCCACCATCGTGAGGTAGGGAAAAAGTTGTTCCCCCAGATCCTGGATTGTCATGCGGTTGCGCAACGCCAGCGCCGCCGCCT
The DNA here is from genome assembly GCA_019456345.1 of Nitrospira sp. GTDB lineage: Bacteria > Pseudomonadota > Gammaproteobacteria > Acidiferrobacterales > SPGG2 > VRUB01. Next base: position 7,400 of record VRUB01000109.1, read on the forward strand.
GAATCACCTCGCCGCCTTCCGCGGCGAGAATTTGTGCCCCCAGCAGGCGGCCGCTTTCCCTTTCTGCGACCAGCTTGATGAAACCTTGGGTGTCGAAGTTAGCGAGCGCCCGCGGTACATAATCCAGTGTGAGCGTGCGACTGTCTACGGCCATCCCGTCCTTTTTGGCCTGCGCCTCGGTCTTCCCCACGATAGCCACTTGCGGGTCGGTGAAGATTACCTCCGGCATGGCGGAAAGATCCAGGCTCGCGTCGCCGCCGAGCATGTTCACCGCCGCACGGGTGCCCGCCGCCGCGGCCACGTAGACAAACTGGGGTTGGTCGGTGCAGTCGCCGGCGGCGTAGATATGCTCGGCCGAGGTACGCAAATGTTCATCGATGACAATCGCTCCGCGCAGCCCGGTTTCCACGCCCGCCTGGTCGAGCTCGAGCTCGTCCGTATTGGGGGCCCGGCCTGTCGCCACCAGCAAACGGTCGCCCCGAATTTCGCCCACCGGCGTGTCCAGGACAAACTGCCCGCTCTCATGGCGCACGGCGCTGGGGAGCGTGTGCGTCAGCACGCGAATCCCTTCTTGCTCGAAGATGTTCTTAAGGCCGGCGCCGAGCGCCGACTCGTACT
>VRUB01000333.1 GCA_019456345.1 Nitrospira sp.
AGCCCTTCTTGCTCCTCGCCTATCGACCGTTTCCCGAGCCACAGCCCTACGCGGAAGTGGGACCGATCTTCCTGCACGCGGATGCCTGCGACCGCTATGTCGAGGAAGCCGAAGTCCCGCCCATGTTCCTGGACCGGGAGCGGTTCTTGATCCGGGCTTACGGCAGTGACGACCGAATCATAGACGGCACCGGACAAATCATCGCGTCAGCCAATCTCAGCGAGGCAACGGCAAACCTGCTCGAACGGCCACAGGCCGCATACATCCACGTCCGCTCGGCCTCCAACAATTGCTATCAGTGCCGGATCGAACGGGCTTGAAGCACTTCGGCGACTTTGGCGCCGCGCAGCCTCCTGCCTTCTTATTCGGATATTACTTTGGACAGAAACCTCTAGTGCCAGCCTGCGACACACGATACAACCGTAAATCCTTGCGACACCACAACCGAGCGTCCCGATGCAATCATTCTCGAACGCCAAGGCCCCGATCGGGGGCCTGGCCCTGACGATCGTCCTTTCTCTCGCCGCCATGCCGAGCACGACAGTCGCGGCCGAGGGACTGCGCTTCATGGTCTTCGGCGACGCTCCCTACACGCCACCGCAGATTAAGGTGCTGGAAGACACCGTCGCTCCGGCGATAAGGAAAGCCGAGGCTTCGTTCTTGATTCACTTGGGCGATTTCAAGGGCGGCAAGGAATCTTGCTCACCAATCTTGATCGATACGCGCTACGAACAGCTCATGGACTTGCGTCCGGGACGGGTGTTTTACACGCCCGGCGACAATGAATGGACCGATTGCGACCGCCCCAAGCTGGAGCCGCGGTTTTCCGAATTGGGGCGCCTCGATTACCTGCGCAACCTGATCGCGTCCAGGCCCATGAAACTACCGGCCAGTTGGCACTATGCCACCCAGCCGAACTTCCCCGAGAACGCGCGTTGGACGCAGGGAAACGTGATGTTCGCGACCGTCCACATCGTCAGCACCAACAACGGCCGCGAAGAGATCCTCTTGGATGATATCGAGGCGGCGCTGGACGCGGTGGACATGCGCGATGAGGCCAACCGGCTCTGGCTCAGAGCCGCTTTCGATGCGGCGGGCGAATCCGACTCGGGCGCCGTGGTCATCGCCACCCAGGCCGACGTGACAAAATCTGCTGGCAGCGCGCCGTGCAGCGAGTCCCTGCGCATCAGGTGCGATGCCTTTGCCACGTTCCGGGAGCAACTGTTGCGCCACGCGGCCGGCTTCGATAAGCCGGTGCTGTTGGTTCACGGCGACACCAACCCGTTTTGCCTCGACAAGAAGTTTGGCGGGGATACGGCTCCCAAGCTTTGGCGGCTCAATGCCCTGGGCGACTATTCGGAAGTCGACGCGACGGCCATCACGGTCCAACTCGACAATCAAGATGAGCCCTTCGAGATCAAGCCATTGACGACCGACGCGGTGCTCGAAAG
>VRUB01000110.1 GCA_019456345.1 Nitrospira sp.
GATCTGTCTGCTTTCTCGTCGCGACGTCAGTAGGCTGGCACGTTCCAGTTCTTTCAAATGGAAAGACAGAGTCGCCGGCGCTACACTGATTTCCTCACCGATAGCGCCGGCCGCGAGTCCGGTTGGGCCGACCTTCACCAGCAACCGAAATATGCGCAATCGCGTTTCCTGCGCGAGCGCCGCCAATGCCGCAAGCACCTGCTTAGTGTTCATATTTCGATATTATTGGAACTATCGAAATATGTCAAGCGGCGCTAAACCTTGGCGCGGCCCGAGGGGGCAACGTGATCGACACTCTCCAAGAAGGCGCGCACGATGCGCAGTCGTCGACGCTCCTGCAGGCATACGACATGCTCAGTGATCTCCAGGCGCACATCGCGTACGCGCAACGCAGTCAGGCGCTTATCGCGGTCAAACTCAGCTTCCGACACCACGCCGATACCGAGTCCGGCTGCGACCGCCTCGCGCACCGCTTCGCGGCTCTCGATCTGCATGACCGCCTGCGGTCGCACATTTGCCTTCGCCAAGGCCGCTTGAAAGATCTGCCGCGTCACCGACGCTGCCTCACGTAAGATCATGCGTTGCGCGCCCACCTCCGCCAGACGAATCGACGAACGCTTGGCCCACGGGTGGGTACGCGGTACAAACAGTACCAAACGGCTACGCCGGTAAGGGACAGCAAAGAACCGTGGATCATCATCGACCTTGGCCAATACGGCGACGTCGATCCTGTGATTGCGAATGTCTTCTAAGACCTTGTCCGCGTTGCCCATCGACAGCGACACGTCGAGACCCGGATGGCGCCGGTTGAACGCGGCCAGAATTGGAATGATATGATGCGGGCCGTCCGCACCAACTTTGATTTGGCCCCCCTGCAACTCGCGCGCGGCCCCCAGTAGATCCTCAGCCTCCTCCTCCAAAGTGAACAGGCGTTGGGTGATCGTGAACAAGGTGTCGCCGATTTCGGTCGGCACCACACGCCGACCACGTCGATCGAAAAGCTGTACGCCATAGGCCGACTCCAACGCCTTTACCTGGCTCGATATGGTCGGCTGGGTCACACGCAGCGCCCGTGCTGCGGTCGAGAAACTACCTTCCCGTGCCACCGCATGAAATGCGCGCAGATGTAGTGAATTCATTTTATAGACCTGATCTATTTTGAATGTTTATCATAGTGATTTGACTTATGAGTAGCAAACCGCTGATCGTACGCGCGCTTTTGCCACACCGAGGGCAGCCAATGCCGGAAAAACCCAGAGATCCATATCTTCTAACCCCGGGCCCGCTGACCACGTCGGCCAGCGTCAAGGCCGCTATGCGCCATGACTGGGGGTCTCGCACCATGAGTTCATGGCCACCAACCGTCGCCTGCGCGAGCGCCTGGTCGCACTGGCCGGCGCCGAAGGCACCCACCTGTGCGTGCCGCAACAAAGCCCCTGCGGCGTACTAGGTTAGCCGGCACCTTATTTCAATCAGCGCAAGCGCCAGCTTGATTCATCCACAACGCATTGATTTTAAACAACTACCTTGCTGTCGCGTTTTCTACGTCTATACCGGTATCAGGCAAGCGTCAGGCTTGATTTGGCGGGTGCAAACAGTATAGTTGAACGCCTCGGCTTCCCCGCCCCGAACGGCTAGGGGAGAGCCGGCGATACCACAACACAATCTCGTTCGGACGACATAATATCTTGGCTGTGAACACCGAACTCAGCATTGCCGCGCACCGGCAATTTGCGGCGAGTCCTCGGTGCGAGCGGTCCGGTTCCGGAAGAGATGTTACCTGAGGAGGACTCACATGAATGACAAGGCTAAAATCTCGCGCGCTTTACGCGACGGTTCGCGGCGCTCGTTTCTCAAGAAGTCCGCCGTAGTCGCCGCAGCTGCGGCGACTGGACCCTGGATCGTCAATTCACTCGCGGCGTCGAAGGAGGTGAAAGTCTTCGCCTGGGTGGACTACGTCAACCAGGACATGATCGATGGCTTCGAGAAGGAAACCGGCATCAAGGTCAATCTCACCACCTTCGGATCCAACGATGAAGCCGAGCAAAAAACCAAGGCCTCCGGGGGCAAAGGCTGGGATGTCATCTTCCCGTCCGTCACCAACCGGGCGAACTACGAGGACGCCAATGCCCCGGGCGGTATCTGGCTGGCGCCCATCGACGAGAAACGGGCCAATCTCAAGGCCATCATCCCCTCGTTCTTGCGTGATTCGATTGCGCTAGGTGCCGTGTATCGCGACAAGCGCTATCTGATTCCGTACGACTGGGGGACCGAGGGCATCACTTTTAACTCCAAAGTCGTGAACCTGAAAGACGCCGAGGTCTCTTTCGGTGATCTGTGGCGACCGGAGGTCAAGGGCAAGGTCGCCTTCCGGCAGAAATCCGTCATCATGGGTACGGGGTTATACCTGGACTCCACCGGCGTGGTGAAATCCAATCGCATGCTCGACGTCTACAAGTCCGAAGAGGACGCACGGCGTGTGTGGTCCGCGATCACAGTCTGGATCATCGAGCGCAAGGACTGGTTCGGTGCCTTCTGGAACAACGCCACCGAGGCCACGTCCGCCTTCAAGGATGCTGGCGCCGTGATCGGGCAGACGTGGGATACCACCGGCCTGTTGCTCGCCCAAGAGGACTCGGCCTACAAGTACCGAGCGCCCAAGGAAGGCATCATCACCTGGCTCGACTCCGTTGGCATCCTGGCTGGCGCCGAGAACCTCGACGAGGCTTACAAGTTCATCAACTACATCTTGACCCCGAAAGTTGGCGCTGTGTTCTCCAACAAGACGGGATACAACTCCGCCGTCGCCGGTTTCGGGGACTACACCTCGGACACCTTCAAGCGGCAGTTCGCGGAAGTCTATCGCCCTGACGTGTTGAGCAACATGTGGTGGTGGCAGGCCGACACGCCGTGGTTCGCTCCCATGCGCTCGGAGTTCGTCGAGAAGATCAGCAACGCTTGACGGTTGCTTCCGTTCTACGACGGTGGCGGGGCCGCTCGCTACAGGCGGCCCCGTCTTTCCATGCAACGTTTAACGAGACGAGCCTCCGTGGCGAGGCTGTCGGCATCCATGTAGGACTCGAGCAGTGCGTGGCAAAGAAGTAGTCCTCGAAAAGGTATCCGCAAAGTTCGGCGATTTTACCGCCGTATATCCGACGGACCTCGTGGTCAACGCGGGGGAGTTCTTCTCGATTCTCGGGCCCTCAGGCTGCGGCAAGACGACCATGCTGCGCATGATCTCCGGGTTTCTCAGCCCCGCGGGCGGAAGCATTCGCATCGGTGAGGACCTCATGGCGGGGGTGCGAGCGAATCAGCGGCCCACCGCCTTGATCTTCCAGAACCTGGCCCTGTTCCCGTACATGTCCGTGTGGGAAAACATTGCCTTCGGCCTCGAGGCACGGGGTGTGAGCAAGGTCGAGCGGCGTAAGCGTGCCCAGGAACTTATTGACCTCGTTGCGCTGAGCGGCGAGGAGATGAAAAAACCGGATGAGCTATCCGGCGGTCAACGGCAACGCGTTGCGGTAGCCCGGGCTTTAGCGGTGGAGCCTGCGGTGCTTCTGCTCGATGAGCCCTTGTCCGCTCTCGACCTCAAACTCCGCCAGCACATGCGCGCCGAGCTCAGGCACATTCAGCGCATGACCGGTGTTACCTTCATCTACATTACCCACGACCAGGGCGAAGCGCTCACCATGTCGGACCGCGTGGCAGTCATGAATCGTGGCCTCATCGAGCAGGTCGATACCAGCGATCGTATTTATGACCGCCCGAGTACGCCGTTCGTGGCGAGTTTCGTGGGCGAGAACAACATTCTAAGGGGGCGAATAACAGCGGTAGAGGACGGCGTCGCGACGCTCGAATCCGAACTCGGCGCCTTGCGCGGGCGGGCGGTTGCCGGTCTGGCGGTCGGTGTCGACGCCATGCTGTTCGTGCGCCCCGAAGCCCTGAGGATCGGCGATGAGTCCCAGTCCGATAATCGCGTGGCTGTGAAGCCCGTCCGCCGCGACATGGAAGGCGCGTACGTGAACTGGGTATTATCCGCGGGAGAGCAGTCGATCGTGGCCCATATGTCCAAGGCCGCCGACGCCGGGATCGACCACGATCGTTCGATGCATGTCGGCTTTGCCGCCGATGACGCGATCGTGATGGCCGCCGGGGAACTCGCCGATACGGGTCGTCAACTCGCCGATACGGGTCGTCAAGACGATGAAGCAGCTGTTTGAAATCTACGGCTGGCCGCTGACCACATTCTTTTCGGCCTGCGTGGCGTTGTGGCTGACTATCCTCATCGTCACCCCCCAGTTCTTCATGATCGAACTCAGCCTTCGCTTCGAGGACCGCGGCGACCGCCTGACGAAAATCGTTAACGATCTGGACGTATTGTACCGCGACAAGGGAACCAAGGAATACGATCTGGTGAACGGCCCGGCCTGCAACACCACGGGCATGGTCAATCCCATGATGACGGGCGATTCGAGCTGTGCGCAATTCGGGGAAGAGGACAAGCTCCGGTTAGAACAACAAGTGCGCGAGCTTGAGGATCGAATTCAATCATTGCTCGTCGAGGAGCAAAACCTCAAGGAGATCAAGGCTCAGCAGTTTCCCTACTCCGTCAGGAACTACACCGCGATGACGGGACTGCACGCGTGGACCCTGACCAAGACCGTCGCCTTTGCCCTGATCGTCACGCTGATCGCGCTGGCTGCATGCTATCCGGTGGCGTATGCCGTAGCGCTACGGTCCGGACCGGTGAAAACCGTGATTCTGTTCACCGCGCTTTTTGTACCGTATGCGGTCAACGAGTTGATGCGCATCTATGCATGGTTGACGGTGTTCGACTTGCATGGACTCTTGAATACCTTGCTGGTCATTGCCGGCTTTGCCTCGTTTGCAAGCGATGAGGTCATCATCTGGTATCGATTCCCGGGGACGGTGCTGGTGGTTCTGGTCTACACCTACATCTTGTTCATGGTGTTTCCCATTTACAATACCATGGCGACGCTGGATCCGAACCAGGTCGAGGCGGCCCGGGACCTCGGGGCCAAGACATGGCGCATTCACTGGCGCGTTATTATTCCCCACACAAAACCCGGAATTGCCGTTGGCTGCATCATGACCTTCATGCTGGCAGCAGGGTCGTTCTCGGTGCCTTATATTATTACTCGCGGACTGCAGCCCAAGTGGTTCACACAGCTCATCTATGACAAGTTCTACGAATCGTCGAACTGGAATCTGGGGTCGGCGTACTCATTCACACTGCTGCTCATCTGCATCCTGTTTATATTCGGCGTCATGGCGATTTTCGGCGTGAAACTTAGGCAGCTAGCACGATGAAGGCGGTGGAGACAATGGACAGGGGTGACGCCCTACTGAACATCTTCATCGGCATGTTCGTGATGTTCATGTTTCTGCCGCTTATCCTCATGATGCTGGCGGCCTTTAACAGTGCATCGCCACCGTCGGTGACCAGCTGGGAGGAATTGACGTTGGCTTGGTTCCCGCGCCTTCTCGCGGAGGATCGCCTGATCGGCTGCCTGCAGAACTCTTTCCGTATCGCCGTATTTGTCGTGCCGGCGTCCGTGCTGCTCGGGTTGTCGGCCGCCATCCTGCTCACCAGACTCGAAGGGCAGGCGACGAACTTGCTCTATGCATGCTTGATCTCGCCCATGCTGACGCCGGGAATCGTACTTGGCATCGCCACCATCGTGTTCTGGCGTCACTTTGGCGTCGGCGCTGATCTCTACACGACGATAATGGCGCAAACCACCTTTATTGCTTCGTTCCCGATGCTCATCATCATGGCCCGGCTCCAGCGACAGGACCGTGCCCAGGAGGAGGCGGCGCTTGACCTCGGTGCTTCACCGTTCTTCCTGTTCCGTCGTGTGACCTTCCCCTTCCTGTTGCCCGCCATTCTCACCAGCGCAGCGCTGGCCTTCCTGCTGTCCTTCGAGAATTACAACACCACCGTGTTCTCCATCGGTGGTTCGTGCACGCTGACCACGGAGATTGCGGCCCAGGCCCGCAGGGCACACACGCCTGTGATTAACGCGCTGGGGGTGATTTTCGTTACGGTCACGGTCATTTTCTCGCTGGTTTACACGTTGCGGAAGCAGTGGGAAAAGTAGACTGCCGTGTAAGGGGTCGTGGGTGAAGGTGGTTTTCCGTTGCTTCCCGGAATGGGAGGCACTATTACCGAAGCCGGTTCCGGCTTCAGACGCATTGCCGGAATGGCTCAAGTCTATGCCTGCGGCGGTGCACAGTGACATCCTGGGTGCGGAGGTCCGTACCGCAAAGCACTGCGTACCATTTATTGATGCTCTGTCCCGCGGTTTCCTGATGCCGCTTGCCGCGGACGTGGTGGTGTCCGATTCGAACTTCTCATGGGACTGGGATCTGCCTCCGCCCTCGCAGGGCCGACCCACCCGGGCACCGATTTCATTTCACCTGGGTGAGCAAGTCACCGGTACACCGTTCGCCGATAGCGATGCTCTGGCGGTGAAGTTCAACAACTTCTGGACCATCGAGACGCCGCCCGAACACTCTTTGCTTATTACCCATCCACTGAATCGACCGGACCTGCCATTTCGCACCGTAGCGGGTATCGTGGATTGTGACCACTATAGCCATGGCTTTGTCCATTTTCCTGCTCGATGGACCGACCGCTCGTTTACGGGCACCCTGAATCGTGGTACCCCGGTAGCCCAGTGCTTCGTTCTGCCGCGCGGAGCTACCGAGTTGCTGTTCGAAACTCTACGCGGCGAGCATGCGCAGGCACAGCAAGAAACACACGACGCCATTGCCAACGAGGCCGGTGGCTACCGGCACCATTACCGCGCGCGACGCTAAAGCCCGAGCATTTCAGCGAGCTTTGACTGGCTTAGCGGAAACCGGCCCTTCGGCCGCGTCACGATCGCATTCAGGATCGGTTGCCGCCAGTCCAGATCCGCCGCTACCAGCGCGCGGTAGAGCACCAACGCCTCGTCCAAGCGCCCCAGGTCCTGTAGGGCGGTGGCACGGTGGAAGCGTGCGGCGTCGGCACTGTGTTCAGCCGCGATGCAGCGGTCCAGACGGTCGAGTGCCTCCTCACTACGTCCGGCGCGGATGGCAAGAATACCGAGGTTGAGCTGGATGTCGAGGTCATCTGGCGTCAGGCGTTCGGTTGCCAGGAACTGTGCCTCTGCCTGGTCCAAGCGGCCCGCCTCCATATAAACGCTGGCGAGCGTAAATAATGCCCGCGAATAGTCGGGTTGATGCTCGAGGGCTTTGAGCAGCGCCTCCTCGGCTTCATCCCAACGCCCCTCCAGGTTGTAAAAATACCCGAGGTTATAGTGCGCCTGTGACACCGGTGGCCTGATTGCACACGCGGCACGGAGTTTTTTCTCGGCTCCCAGCGTATTGCCCCGCTCGTAACACCGAAACCCCTCTTCGATCAGCGCTGCGATGTTTTCCAGCCCCCGGCTTTTACGGCGTACGTTGCGTTTTACCATCCCGGACCTCTACACGTTCGCTCGTAACAAAACATGAACCGGGCGCACATCAGGTTGAAAGACTCAAGGTCAGATAGCATTCCGCATCACGTCAGCATAGACAACAATGCGGTTGGCGCATTCATATTATAGATTCTATCTATTTTGAATATTTAACATAGTGATTTGACTTATGAGTAGCAAACCGGTGATAGTACGCGCGCTTTTGCCACACCGAGGGCAGCCAATGCCGGAAAAACCTAGAGACCCATATCTTCTAACCCCGGGCCCGCTGACCACGTCGGCCAGCGTCAAGGCCGCCATGCTCCATGACTGGGGGTCTCGCGACCATGAGTTCATTGCCACCAACCGTCGCCTGCGCGAGCGCCTGGTCGCACTGGCCGGCGCCGAAGGCACCCACCTGTGCGTGCCGCAACA
>VRUB01000334.1 GCA_019456345.1 Nitrospira sp.
CTTATGGGTACGCCGCGCGCCGAGCCGGTGACTCCCACCGCACCCTCCCAGTAACGCACCGAGAGATCGAGCTCCTGGCCGGGCAGATGGGGACCTATTTCGAGCTCGAGGCCCTCGCCCGGGATTCGCACTTGCCAGCGCGATGGATAGCGCACGCCAGTCGCCGGGCTTTGCCAATAGGCACGCACATCGATTTCGACATCACGCACGCTCAAGGAACGGGCCGAACCGTCAGCATCGACGAGCGTGCCGCCGCTGAACCGGTCTACTGACCCGTCGCGCCGGCGCAGGCGATAAAACATGAGCTCGCGTCCGTCAGTGAATTGCAATGCAAACCAGTCCCAGCCGATCTGCCCCTTGTCCAGGGCCGACGTCGACCATTCACGATCCATCCAGCTAAGCCCGGTGACCTGGTAGCGCCGCCTGTCGATCTCGATCGAGCCCTTGGTGTCCAATCGCGTGGCCGAGTAGTAGTACGACGCGTTGCCGGGCGTGGCACTCTTGCGGCTCAAGCCACGCTCGCCTTGCAACACGATGGGCTTGGCACTGCTGAGGGAAAGATCGATTTTCACGCTGCCCTCAGCAGCGCGCAGACGCGAGGCAAGCTCGGCCCGAGCGGGATCGGCAGGACTGCCGATTTCGGCCGACCAGTCCTCCAGCCACACTCGTAAAGGGCTGCTCGATGCGCCGGCAAGCCCGGCGGCGGCACGACTGAATCGCTCGAAGCTGTAGAAGCGCCCGCCCTCGATATCCGACACGGTGAAGTGCGCCATGTAGACCTCATTCGTAGCCCAGGCGGAGGATCGTCGTTCGGTGAAGGGCGCTAGCGCAATGCGGAAGAATGTCAGCTGAAATCCGAAATGGCGTCCGCTGACAGTATCGACGTTACCCGTGAAGTACCACCACTCCTGCTTGTAGTCCGAATGCGGTCCATGATCATCGGGGAAGACGAACTCCCGCGGTTGATAGGCGCGCGCGAACCCCTCCGTGTCGCCCCCGCTCAGTGCTGCGGCAACAGAAAGCGTGGTGCGCGTGGCACTCTTATCATCCTGTCCGCTCTCGAAATAGGCCCACGAGACCAGCACCGCGCCGGCGGCGACCAGCACGATCACAGCCCACGCGCGCGACGACATGGCTAATGCTTTCATCGGCGCAAACTATTAACTAGGACACCTAACTGTTGACACGCGGCCACACCCACTCACCCAGACTATCCAGGCGTCCGTTTTGCAACGCGGAGCTGCAAACATGCAGAGACAGTCAGCCAGCAGACCTTTGCGTCCTCGCGATCGCTGTTCCCGACGCGATCCTACCTCGGCAACTCGGTAACTGCTCCAGGCGTTACCCTAACTCCTACTTCCCTGTAGTCGTGCTCCCTGCGTTGCTCTAGCTCGGCAACCGCTCCTGCGTTGCTCTAGCTCGGCAACCGCTCCTGCGTTGCTCTAGC
>VRUB01000111.1 GCA_019456345.1 Nitrospira sp.
GAACGTGGGCGCACTACCGCCGCACCTTCGTATGAACTTCAGAGTTGTGGGCGGGCAAGGCCGGGAGATTGTAATGGGCCGCGATCTGGCGCAGCTTCAACGCCGGTTCGGCAAGTCCGGGTCGCAGGTGTTCTCCGAGATACCGCTCTCGGTGCACGAAAAACAAAACATCACATGCTGGGACATCGGGGATATACCCGAGCACCTATCGTTACGATCAAACGGACAAATGATACTTGCTTATCCGGCATTGGTGGACGAGCCGAAAGGCGTTTCGCTGAGATTATTTGATTCCGCGCAGGGCGCGGCGAAAGCGATGGGCCCTGGTCTGCGCAAGTTGTTCATGGTGGAGATGGCGCAACAGATAAAGTACCTGCGCAACAACATCCCGCAGGTACAGCAAATGTGCTTGTATTACGCACCTATTGGTGGATGCGAGCAGTTAAAACGCGATTTCGTTGACGCCGTCGTGGACCATTTATTTATTGGTGACGATGTCTGGGTACGTAATGCCGATGAGTTTTGTCGACGCAAAGAAGAGGGTAGACCTAAGCTCATGACTACCGCGGTAACGATGAGCGACCTGGCCGCGACCGCGCTGGAGTGCTACCACATGATCCTGCAAAAGCTTGATAGGCTTAGCGGACCTGCGTGGCAGGCAGCTGTCAGCGACATCCGCAGCCAGCTCGACCATTTGATGTACTCGGGCTTTATCAGGCACACGCCTTACCGGCGGCTCGAGCATTTTCCGCGTTACTTGAAGGCCGCTGCGCTGCGATTGGAGAAACTGGCGCACGCACCTGCGCGGGATCTCAGCAAGTTGGCCGAGATTTCGCCGCTGTGGAAGAATTATTTGGTGCAGGCGGAAAAGGCTGCGAGTGCGAGGGAGGAAGGCACGGCCTTGGACGATTATCGCTGGGCGCTGGAAGAGCTGCGCGTGTCGCTCTTTGCGCAGGAACTCAAGACAGCATTTCCGGTGTCGGTCAAACGCCTGCGTGAAAGGTGGCAAGCGCTCAAGAACAGCGGCTGATCTCAGGGAAACAAATACTCCGATGTCCAACCATCACCGGTGCGGTGGTAAAGGATCCGTTCGTGCAGCCGAAAGGGACGTTTTTGCCAGAGCTCGATGTGCGTCGGGCGTAAGCGGAAGCCTGACCAGAAGGATGGACGCGGCACCTTGGCGAGCCCGAACTTGGCGGTGTACTTGACCACGCGTTTCTCGAGCTCGAACCGCCCCGCCAACGTTTGCGACTGCCTGGAGGCCCAGGCACCGATCTGCGTGGTGCGTTCGCGCGTCGCGAAATAGGCGTCCGCTTCCGCGTCGCTTACACGCTCGACCTCGCCTTCTACCCGCACCTGCCGGTTTAATGACTTCCAGTGCAGACATAATGCCGCGCGCGGATCGGACAGCAACTCCTTGGCTTTCCGGCTTTCGAGGTTAGTGTAAAAAACGAACCCGCGCTCGTCGAGTCCGCGCAGCAGGACCATACGGACCGAGGGCGTGCCCCTGCGATCCACCGTCGCCAACGCGGCCGCCGAGGGATCACTCGGCTCGTTGTGCTCGGCCTCTTCCAGCCAACGGCGAACTATCGCAATGGGATCTTGTTCTTGAACTTTCATCACTGGCCACTTACAACAGCGTAACGTATACCCCAATATTGCCACAAATCATCGCCTGGATCTGTGGTCGCAGGTTTCCGTAGCGGCGCCGGCGAATACATCCTGGCTACTATCCTGCGGGTGTTCGCGTGGCCGCAGTTATCACCCGCCCGTCATCGCGGTATACTCCCCCCGGCGAGGCTGGATTCAAACGCAAGACGCCACATCCGGGGCTCGCCAGCCCGGAATCAACGATCAGAAAAGCAAAAAAATCAATGAATATTGCGTGCTTGGATCTGGAGGGTGTGCTCGCACCCGAGATCTGGATAAACGTCGCCGAGCTTGCCGGGGTGCCGGAGCTGCGCGCGACCACACGGGATGTTCCGGATTACGATGCGTTGATGCGACAGAGGCTCGCGATCCTGGCGGATCGCGATATACGCTTGCAGAACATCCGCCCCATCATCGAATCGATGGCTCCGCTGAAAGGGGCGCGAGATTTTCTCAACGCCATGCGGGAACGCTACCAGGTCATCATACTGTCGGACACGTTCTATGAGTTTGCCGGCCCGTTCATGCGCCAGCTCGGGTGGCCGACTCTTTTCTGCAACCGGCTGGATGTGGATCAGGACGGGCGCATTGTCGGTTACCGCCTGCGCCAGGGCGATCAAAAACGCCATGCCGTGCGAGCGTTACGATCTTTGAACTATCGTATTATTGCCGCTGGCGATTCCTACAACGATGCAACCATGTTGGCAGAAGCCGATAGCGGGATTCTGTTCCGCCCGCCCGATTACGTGGCGCGAGAATTCGCACAGTACCCCGTGACTAATACGTACGATGAGCTCGAGGCAGCTTTTTTAGAGGCCTCGATCGCGCGAGCCGCGGACCCCGCATGACGGTGCGCTATCTGATCCACAGCAGATACCCTACGACGAAAATCGCGACCAGCGTCCAGCCGATGACGTCTATGTAGGCGCGCAACAGGCGTTCCATTTTTTCGCCGCCCCAGAGGATCAGGCCGGCGACGAGAAAGAAACGTGCGCCACGGCTAACGACGGAGGCGACAACAAAAAGTGGAAAAGAGAGCGACACGACACCCGCCGTAATCGTGAAGATCTTGTAGGGAATCGGCGAAAATCCCGCGAGAAGCACCGCCCAGAAACCCCAGGTGGCAAACCAATGTCGCACTTGCAGGTACTGATCCCAATAACCAAGGCGATGCAGTAGCGGTTCAATCGCGTCAAAGGCCAGTAAACCGATACCGTAGCCCGCCATGCCACCGAGCACGGAGGCGACGGTTGTAAGGCCTGCGAGATGCCATGCGCGCTGCGGTGTTGCCAGCGACATGGGCGCGAGCATGACGTCGGGGGGAATGGGAAAGAATGAAGATTCGGCGAAGCTGAGACCGGCAAGATAATGCGGCGCACGCGGATGCGCGGCCCATTGCAGGACTCTTGTGTACAGTGTTGAGAAGATGCGCACCTGGTGGTTGTCCTAGTTAACGGGCTTTGTTTTGATATTGTTTTTCCCAGTTGTACGCGGATCGGCAAATGACCTCAATGTCCTGCAACTTCGGCTCCCAGCGCAAGATCTCGCGGATGCGGCGAGCGTCGGCAATCAGGTTAGATGGGTCGCCATCCCGTGGTGGTCCTTCGGATATTTTGAATTCGCTGTTGCTTACCTCTTTGACCGTGTCGAGCACTTCTCGCACGCTGAAGCCGGTTCCGTAACCACAGTTCAATGCAACCGATGCGCCTCCGTCGCCCAGATACTGGAGTGCGGCGAGGTGGGCGACGGCCAGATCATCCACGTGAATGTAATCACGGATGCAAGTACCGTCCGGGGTAGGGTAATCCGTGCCAAAGATAGTGACACCGTTTCGTAGACCACATGCTGCCTCGCAGGCCACTTTGATCAGGTGGGTCGCGTCCGGGGTGGCCTGACCCAGGGTCCCGTCGAGCCGCGCCCCCGCGACATTGAAGTAGCGTAAGGCTACGTAGCGGAAATCGCGGTTAACAACCGCTGGCAATTCGTCGCCGTGGCAGCTTGACGCGATGTCACGCAGCATCCACTCCGTCATGAGCTTGGAAGCACCGTATGGATTGATCGGTTCGGTGGAGGCGTCTTCATTTACGGGCAAGCTCGCGGGTATTCCGTACACGGCCGCCGTGGAGGAGTAGATAAATTTACTTACGCCCGCATCGACGCATGCGCGTACAAGGTGATACGACGCTATCGTGTTGTTTCGGTAATACTTAAGGGGGTCCCGGACAGATTCCGGCACGACGATGTGTCCGGCAAAATGAATGACAGCGTCGATCTCGTGCTGCCGCAGGGTTTGGTCCATGAGGCCCGGGTCGCCGACGTCACCCTCGATCAACGTGGCCTGCTCGGGTACGGCCCAGCGGTGGCCCGAGTAGAAGTTGTCCACCACCACTACCGCGTTACCGGCGTCGATCAGATGGCGACAGGTATGTGAGCCGATATAGCCGGCGCCCCCTGTCACGAGCACAGCCCGGCTCATACGATCTCTAGGTGCCGAGCGCTCATGAACACCGGCCCGGCGCAACGGGCCGTGCATTTGTGGATGTAACGCAATGCGATCGGGATTGTCATAATTGAGTCTTGTCAGTATCTTATCGGGGGCTGCCGTTGCACGCATCCCAGCCGGTAGACGGACACATGGGGTCGCCGGGCTGTGCGGCGGCGCAGATATTCCCGGGCCCCGATGTGGAAATGGTGTCAAAGATCCGGCCGGATTTATAGAAAGCTAGCCGCTCAGTGAGCCTGCTGCAACTGCGGGGTCAGGTGTGGACGCGGTCCGCCAACAAAGTCGCCATAGCCAGCTTATACCTGAGTATTCTAGTATGGTATATTCCCAAGTAATTTAGTATAGTATTGGCCGATGAGAACCTTGAGTTTGCCGGAGGATGCTCGCGCAGAGCTTGCGACCATGGTGCGGGAAGGCTACCCGTTGGAGACCTGTGGCTTGTTGGTCGGGCGACAAGCGAACGGTCAAGTGGAGGTTCAAACCGTGGTGCAGTCCCGCAATATTAACCGCGAGCGTGCCGAGGACCGCTACGAGTTGGATCCGCACGACTTCCTAGTGACCGACAAGCGTGCCCGTGCCGACGGCTTGGAGATTGTTGGCGTGTGGCACTCCCATCCCGACCATCCGGCACGACCCTCGGAGACCGACCGGGTGGCGGCTTGGGAGGGCTGGTCCTACGTGATAATCTCGGTCACCCGCGACGGCGTGGCCGACTTGCGTTCTTGGCGATTAGACAGCGAACAGTTCGTGGAGGAGCAGATTCAGTTATGTCCACGGTAACCGTGCGAATTCCGACACCCCTACGTTCCTTTACTGACGGAGCCGACGAGATCCGCGTCGAGGGTACGACCGTTGATGATGTGCTCAAAGCGCTCGGCACGGCACATGCCGGGCTGCTGGAGCGGGTAATGAGCCCCCGAGGTGAGTTGCGAAACTTCGTCAATGTGTATCTCGGCAGTGACAATGTCCGCTCACTTGACGGTCTCGCCACGCCGGTGGCCGACAATGATGTCGTATCCATCGTGCCGGCGGTCGCCGGCGGAGCCGGAAAGGCGAAGGATCGCCGTCTGGCGAAGATCAAATCCTCGATCCCCGAGATTACACCGGTGCAAGCTGTGGAGTTGCAACACGAGGGCGCGGCTGTGCTTGACGTGCGCGAGGCGGACGAGATCTCGCAAGGCAGCCCCGTCGGTGCCTACCGTCTGGGGCGCGCCTATCTCGAGCTGCGTATCGAAGATACCGTGCCTGACATGGACC
The DNA here is from genome assembly GCA_019456345.1 of Nitrospira sp. Lineage (GTDB taxonomy): Bacteria > Pseudomonadota > Gammaproteobacteria > Acidiferrobacterales > SPGG2 > VRUB01. The sequence continues at coordinate 5,411 of VRUB01000111.1, forward strand.
GTACGATTCTGGTCATGTGTAGCGGCGGTGTGCGTTCATTATTTGCCGCCGATGCAATAAAGCAACTCGGCTACAGAGACGTGCGATCCGTAATTGGCGGCTTCAGCCGTTGGAAAAATGACGGTCAACCTTTCGAGGTCCCACGCGTCTTGGACGCGGATGCACGTGAGCGCTACTCGCGACACCTGCTCATGCCCGAGATCGGTGAGGCAGGGCAGCTCAAGCTGATCGACAGCAAGGTGTTATTGCTCGGGGCGGGCGGACTCGGCTCGCCGGCCGCGTTTTATCTGGCGGCCGCAGGGGTTGGTACGCTCGGCCTGGTGGATGATGACATAGTGGACCGCAGTAACTTGCAACGCCAAATTCTGCATACCGATGCACGGATAGGAACGCCGAAGGTTGCGTCGGCGCGCGCGACCCTGGAGGCGCTCAATCCCGCGGTCAAAGTGATAGAGCATCAAACCCGCCTCGACAGCAGTAACGTAGAGGAAATTTTCTCTGGTTTCGATGTGATCGTGGACGGATCAGACAACTTTCCGACACGGTATTTGGTGAACGATGCCTGTGTGAAACTGGGTATTCCAAACGTGCACGGCGCAGTGTATCGGTTCGAGGGGCAGATCTCGGTGTTCTGGCCGGCATACGAGAAACGCCGTGGGCCTTGCTACCGTTGCCTTTACCCGGAGCCGCCACCTGCCGAGATGGCCCCGTCGTGCGCGGAGGCGGGCGTGCTTGGGATATTGCCGGGCGTGGTTGGGCTACTGGAGGCAGTAGAAGCTATCAAGATCCTGCTGGGCATCGGTGAGCCGCTGGTTGGAAAAATGCTGTACTATGATGCGTTGCGCGCACACTTCACCGAGCTCAAGCTCGAGCCCGACCCCGAGTGCCCCTACTGCAGCGAAGGAGCGCAGTTCCCCGGCTACGTAGACTATGAGGAGCTGTGCGCCGTTTCCAACGCCTGATCTTCCAGGGCGAAGCGCTCGGTTTTCCGGGCGCCACACTCTAAAATACGCGGAACCTGGTTTGACTGAAGAGGTCTTGTCCGTCACTACGGGATCAGTCGATCGGTCCGGGCTGCTCGGCGCAGTCGGACATACGCCGCTAATTGAACTGGATCTAGTGGCCGAAGCCGCAGCCGGCGTGCGGCTGTTTGCCAAGCTCGAGAGTTCAAATCCTGGAGGCTCGTTGAAGGATCGCCCGGTGGCACGCATGATCAGCCAGGCGGTCACGGCCGGACGGTTTGCAGCGGGGCGCCGGCTGCTTGATTCCTCGTCCGGTAACGCCGGCATTGCGTACGCAATGATCGGGGCGGCATTAGGGATACCGGTGACGATCGTGGTGCCCGGCAATGCGAGCCAGGAACGTCTGGAGCGCATTTCCGCATATGGTGCGGAGCTCATCATCACGGACCCGATGGAAGGTTATGACTTCGCCTTGGAGGAGGCGCGGCGCCTCGCCCACGAATATCCCGAGCGCTACTGGTACTGCGACCAATACAGTAATGAAGATAATTGGCGTGCCCATTTCGAGAGCACCGGGCCGGAGATCGTGCAGCAGATTAGGGCACTGACGGGCGAGGTACCGGACGCGTTCGTGGCAGGCGTGGGTACCGGCGGCAGTATTACGGGGATCGGTCGCCGCCTGCGCGAGGCGCGCCCGCAGACGCGCATTGTCTCCGTGCTGCCGGACAGGTTTCCGGGTATAGAGGGCTTAAAGCCGCTTGGCCAGCCCGGGGATATCGTGCCCGCGATTCTCGACGAATCCCTTATCGATGAACGCGTCCCGGTCAGTATCGAGCAGGCAGTCGCGATGTGCCGGCGTCTGGCCAAGTGCGGCATTTTTGTTGGCCCATCTTCCGGTGCGTATGTGCATGCGGCGCTAGAGTTAGCTGCGACGGGTCAATACCGCACGATTGTTACACTGCTTTGCGATATCGGAGAGCGGTACAGCTCGACGGGAATGTGGCGCAGGGAAAACTAGTCTGGATGTAGCAAAAACTCACCGCAGAGACCACCAAGATTACAGATAAATCCCTAGGAAAACCTTCCAACGCCAGGACGCATCCGTGAGTCGTTAGCGGTAATCCGTCTTTGGTTTTTCGCCCCCCTGGTCAAGCCAAGTCCCGAGCGCAGACGACGAGCGCTGTTTTGTGTTGGTATTTTTTGGGCGCCTTTCGCCGAGCCGAGCACCCTCTCCCCAGCCCTCCCCCATTCAGGGGGAGGGGGTTGCTTTGCTTTTTTTGGCCCCCTTGGTCAAGCCGAGCCCCGAGTGCAGACGAGGAGCGGGCCCGGAAGGGGCGGGGGACGGATCCCCCGCGTCCGCCGCAGGGACAGGGATGGCCCTTCGGCGGACCCCCTGAGTCAAGCGAGTGGGCGAGGGTAGCCGCGGGGTGTGCGACCGCAGAGATCGGAAGAGC
>VRUB01000011.1 GCA_019456345.1 Nitrospira sp.
CCGATGAGAATGGACAAATGGTTCCCGACGCTGGGTGCCGCCCCGCGCGGCATGGAAGGCATGATGACTTTCATGATGAAACAAAAGATGAAGGCCAAGGGTATTGCGAGTGTGGAGGAATTGCGCGATGTTTGTATTGAAGCAGACGTTAAGCTGATCGGCTGCCAGATGACGGTCGACCTGTTTGATTTCAAGCGCGGCGATCTGATTGATGGTATCGACTATGGCGGCGCTTCCACCTTTGTTGAATTCGCCGGCGACGCCAATGTGAGCCTGTTTATCTAGCAAGATGCCTTAGGCGGTATACAGCTAGGTCGATGAAAAAAATACGTATGCTGCGGCGCGCGCTATCCGCCGTGCCCGCCGATGCAGATCAATGATCCCGAGCACTCGAAGCTGGCGATCCCGGTGGGGGCAACCACTTGAACGCCCGCAGCCGGTCGAGTTTTCAGACGCTGGTGGCAGTGGGGGGGCGAACAACCTGCCGCGTTGGCCGGAGGCTACGGCGATCGTCAAGCGGATCCTCAAGGCCTATCAGCAAGATGCCAAGGACTGGCAGCGAATCAACGACTGGATCGATCGTATCGGCGGGCCCCGGTTTTTTGAGCTGACGATCTTGCCGTTTACAAAGTTCCACGTTGACAATTGGCGTGGATCTCGCAAGAGCCTCAACGCTTCAACGTATATCCGCTTCTGATAGCGATGCAAGGAAGTTAACGCATGAAGTTTGGCATAGTGGTAAACGAGGGGCCCTACACGCACGAGGCCTCCGACACAGCGTACCAATTCAGCAAGGCGGCCCTTGAGAAAGGGCACGAGGTTCTGCGCGTGTTCTTCTACCATGACGGCGTGAATAACGGTACTCGGTTAACCACGCCGCCCCAGGATGATCGCCACATTACGAATCGCTGGAGCGAGCTTGCTGAGCAGCATGGGCTCGATTTGGTTGTGTGTATTGCCGCCGCGCAGCGGCGCGGCATTGTGGATCCTGATGAAGCCAAGCGTCAAGGTAAGGACGCGAACAACATCGCTTCTGGCTTCCGTATCTCGGGCTTGGGCCAGCTGATTGAGGTGGGTATCCAGGCGGATCGCCTGATGGTCTTTGGCGATTAGTGGGTTTCAGGCAATGGAAGAGATGATGGAAGAGGGCGGGAGCAGCGGTGGCGTCACCAAGAAGTTCATGTACATCAACCGGCGCGCACCTTACGGCACGATCTACGCACTGGAGGGTCTCGAGGTGGTGCTCATAGGCGCTGCATTTGAGCAGGATGTGAGCATGGTATTTCTGGACGATGGCGTGTTTCAGCTGAAGAAGGGTCAGAACACCGAGGAGGCGGAGATGAAAAACTTTTTCACCGGCCTACCGAGCCCTGGCGATGTATGATGTTGAAAAGCTGTACGTTGAAAAGGAGTCCATGGAGCAACGCGGTTTGACTGCGGATGACTTGATCGTACCGGTCGAGATCCTGAGCACGTCCGAGCTCGCAGATCTCATGGAACAGCAGGATGTCATTTTGGATTATTAGTGACGCTGACGGCTCATGTTACACACGGTCAATAAATCACCCTACGAGAAGAATAGTCTGGATACGTGCCTGCGGCTTGCTAAGCAAGGCAGTGCGATATTGTTGATCGAGGATGGGGTGTACGCTGCGATGGGTGGAACGTCTGAGACCGACAAGATGAAAAGGGCGACCGATGCGCACAACGTGTATGTTCTGGGGCCGGACCTGAAAGCGCGTGGGCTGGATGAGGCTCAGGTCATCGATGGGATCAAGGTTGTCGGATACGACGGTTTTGTTGATTTGGCCGTCGAACCTAATACGGTCCAATCCTGGCTTTAATGTAGGCGTAACGTTAAGCACGTAAATTCGAGGAAGCTGCAAGATGACGCTTGAAGTGGGTGGAAAAGTCCTGGAAACCGACGAGGAAGGTTATATCGCCAATCTGAGCGATTGGAGCTCGGAGGTAGCGGAAAAGATGGCGGCCGACGATGGCTGCGATCTTACGGAAAATCACTGGGAAGTAATCAATTTCTTGCGCGAATACTATCAGGAGTATCAGATTGCTCCAAAGGTTCGCGTCCTTACCAAGGCTATTGGTAAAAGGCTTGGAGCGGACAAGGGCAACAGCATGTACCTCTACGAGTTGTTTCCGTACGGGCCGATCAAGCAGGCCTGTAAGTACGCCGGCCTACCGAAGCCGACAGGCTGCGTTTAATTTAACCGCCAGGGGATGATCCCCCGGCGTGCCGCTCTCACCGTGCGAGGCTGCGGAACGATGTCGGTCGTAATGCTTGTGTACGCGCTACTGTTTTATGTTGCAACGGCAGTGCTGCTGGGCGGTTTGGCGTACCGAGTTCAACGTTATGCGCGCACGACTCGCTAGACGCACGACTTACCCGGCTCGCCCGACGTCGGTGATTGTGCTCGGCGCAGACTGAGCCCATGCCGGCGAATACCTTCCGTCAGACCTTTCGTTCCCTCAGACATCGAAATTACCGTCTCTACTTCTTCGGCCAGCTGGTGTCGTTGCACGGTACGTGGATGCAGACGGTGGCCCAGGCCTGGCTCGTTTACCGGTTGACAAACTCGAGCTTCATGCTGGGCCTTGTCGCGTTTTGCAGCCTGGCACCCGTTCTCGTGCTCGGCCTGCTTGGTGGAGTGGTCGCCGACCGCTACCGGCGGCGAAAACTGTTAATCGCAGGACATACGGCGGCGATGGTTCATGCGGCGGTATTGGCGATGCTCACGTTCGGGGGCTGGATCACCGCCTGGCAAATCGTGGTGCTCGCATTGATTCTAGGGGTGGTCCTCGCATTTGAGATGCCGGCCAGGCACGCCTTCATCACGGAGCTGGTGCCGCGGGAGGACCTGCCGAATGCGATTCCATTGAACTCCAGTGTGTTTAATGTTGCGCGTTTCGTGGGCCCATCGATTGCCGGTTGGCTGGTGGCGTTCTACGGTGAAGGCACGGTTTTCCTGGTCAACGCCGCAAGCTTCGCGGCCGTTCTGGTGGCGTTGTTAATGATACGTGTGGTCGAGAGGCCGGCGGCGCCGGCGGCGGGCTCGGTCTACGGGCACCTGCTGCAGGGGCTGGAGTTCGCCTGGCGACAGCCGCAGATACGCGCCGGCCTGCTGGTAGTAGGTATGATCAGTCTGGTGGCGGCATCAGTGACCGTACTGATGCCAGTCTTTGCCAAGGAGACGTTCAGTGGCGGACCGACGACCCTGGGGCTGTTGCTGGCCGCAATCGGGATGGGCGCGTTGGCCGGCGCACTGCGACTCGCTTACCGGCTGTCCGGTGATGGGCTCGAGCGTAGTATCGGTGTGGCCACCGTGGGGGCCGGGATCTGTGTGCTGGTGTTCTCGTTTATCGATACATTGGCACTGGCATTGCCGATTCTGGTGTTTGCCGGTTTCGCGCACACGACCACGGCGGCCTCCACCAATACCCTTATACAGCTTACTGTGGATGACAGATTACGTGGCCGTGTGATGTCACTGTTTTCGATGATCTTCATCGGTTTGATGCCATTGGGGAGCCTGCTTGCAGGCGCGCTTGCGCAGCGACTCGGTGCGCCGGCAACAGTCGGGTTGTTCGGCCTGGGCTGTACCGTGGCCGCCGCCGGGTATCTATACAGCGCGCGTCGAAAATTGTCGGCTTCGGGTTAAGTTGCGACGTTAACTTGCAGCGTGAGGCAGTATCAGAGCTGATAAAATGCGACCGGCAGCTAAACATCGGAGACGGGCATGCACGATGCATATATCAAGGTTGCGCGCACCGACGATATTCAGCCGGGCAAGATGAAGCGCGTGGAGATCGCGGGCTGCCCTGTGCTCGTGGCGCAGGTGAATGGTGATTACTATGCTGTCGCTGATACCTGCACGCACGAGGACGCTTCGCTCTCGACCGGCTCGCTAAAAGGCGAGCTAGTCAAATGTCCGTTGCACGGCAGCCGCTTCAACGTCATCACCGGTGAGGTACTGGAAGAACCAGCCGAGGAAAACCTCAAGACGTATGCCCTCAGGATCGATGGTGACTACATTTTTGTTGAAAACCCGAATGCGCGACAGTCCTGACATCAAGACCGCATTACCGAGACGGCGTTTCATATTCTCCTCTTCCACGCCCGCCCGGTGGCCCAGCCACGCCTGTCGAACCTGCGATAGCGCCGCCAAATCGGCGATGCCGGCGCCGACGATAGCAACATCAACGTATTTATTCATGCGCGCCCCTGGCATCGCTAACACACTTTAGGATTTTTCGCGACACACCATAATCAAACCAGGCATTATCGGGACGGGGCTATCATCAGTCAGTGGACTGCGCGATGTCGTTTTCATGCATCGGCTCAAACCAGGCGAGCTTGTCATGCAGCCGGACCACTTCGCCCACGATGACCAGCGTCGGTGCATGCACCTGGGCCTCGGTCACGATGCCCGGCAATGTCCTGAGATCTCCAACGAATACTCGCTGTTGCGGCGTCGTTCCGTGCTCGACCAGGGCGGCAGGCATGTCGGGCGACATGCCATGGCGGACGAGCTCCTGACAAACTACCTCTAATCCCGTGAGCGCCATATAGAAAACGATCGTCTGCTGCGGTTGCACCAGTGCGTTCCAGTTCAAATTGACGGTACCGTCCTGCAAATGGCCCGTAACGAAAACGCAGGACTGCGAGTAATCTCGATGGGTGAGCGGAATGCCGGCATAGGCAGCGCAGCCTGAGGCGGCGGTAATACCGGGCACGACTTGAAACGGTACTCCTTCCTCCGCCAGTGTATCGATCTCTTCTCCGCCGCGCCCGAATATGAAGGGATCGCCCCCCTTCAGGCGCAGTACCCGCTTTCCTTCCTTGGCCAGGCGTACCATCAGCTGGTGAATCTCATCCTGCCGAACGGTATGGTAGTCACGCCGCTTTCCCACGTAGATTTGCTGCGCGTCGCGTCGCGTCAGGTCCAGAACCTCTTTGCTCACGAGCCGGTCGTAGAGCACGATATCTGCCTGTTGCATGAGGCGCAACGCGCGGAAGGTGAGGAGGTCGGGGTCACCCGGTCCGCCACCGACAATGTAGACCTCTCCCGTTTCGTACCCGGCACCGGGCGCCTCCTCGACCGCGTGCTCCAAGGCTCGATAGGCGGCCTTCTCCTGTCCGGCGAACAGCATCTCTGCGATCGGACCCTGCAAGACCTTTTCCCAGAATCGGTGGCGCTGCTGCGTTGTGGGAAAGCAGACTTTAACCTGCGCCCGGAATTTTTCCACCAGCGCTGCCAGCCGCCCATAGGCAGCCGGAATCAAGGTCTCAAGGCGGGCGCGAAGCAACCGCGCCAACACCGGGGAGGCGCCGCCGCTGGAGACGGCAATGAGCATCGGCGAGCGGTCGATAATGGAAGGCATAATAAAACTGCAAAGCTCAGGGTGGTCGACCACGTTAACGGGAATTCCGCGCTCACGGACCGCCGAGGAGACCTGGCGGTTAACGGCAGCGTCATTCGTGGCCGCGACCACCAGCACGTAACCATCAAGGTCGGCGGGCGTGAAGGTAGTCGGCCGATACGTGATTTGTCCCTTCGTGGCTTGTTTCGCCAGAGTCTCGCACAATGCCGGCGCGGTGACGGTCACGCGCGCGCCAGCTCGACGCAACAGCGAAACCTTGCGTGCGGCCACCTCGCCACCGCCTACGACAAGGCAGGCGCGGTCTCTGATGTTTAGAAATATGGGCAGAAAGTCCATTGGCGTCGGCTCGGGGTGATGCAGATAAATCACCAAAACCGTGGCGTTGAGAATATCCTGTTATTGATAGTGCGTCTCCCCTTGGGGTAATGGTCACCGCTGCGCCGGTTCAGTGCCGTGCACGCTCCCGTCGCCCAAGGTGCGGTAAAGTCATACTGGCGAAACCAGGTACATAAATCCCATGCCGTGCTGGGCCAAGGCGTGGCCATGGTCGGCCGCAGCACGCGTCCATTTCTCCGCCATGGCTTCATTGCGCACGACTCCGAGACCGTTCTGGTACATGATGGCCATGCGATACCGCGCGTCGGCATTGCCTTCTTCGGCCAGTGACGACAAAAGCTGCAATGTCCGCAAGAGGTGCTTGGTCTCGAAAGCGGCAATACTGCTCGATAGATTCATATCTCGATTCTCAGATATTATCGCGCCTCGTCGTTTCTGAACGCCCGCAGCCTGCATCATCTGCCGGGCGAGCACAATAGTATCAGTTGATTGTCTGGAAGAATAAATCCCAAAGCGAGTGAGGTTTTATCTGTTTTCAGTCAGGCGGCGCGGTTGCATTGACATCGAAAAGCCGCTAGCTTAGTCGGCCGGCCCGCGACCGATTCCTGTCACCTGTTTGTCGTTTTTGTGAATAAGCCCAGGATTGAAATCGAATACTGCACGGAGTGCAGGTTTATCCTGCGAGCCGCGTGGATGGCGCAGGAGCTTCTTATGACCTTTCCAACCGAAGTCGGTGAGGTGGCTTTGATCCCGGGCCGTGGCGGGGCATTCGAGATCCGGCTTGAAGGGGAGACGCTGCACACGCGAACAGCGACCCACGCTTTTCCCGAATCGAAACAGATCAAGCAGATGGTGCGCGACCGGATCGCAACTGGGATGAGCCTCGGTCACAGTGGCCGTTAGTGCCCCCACCTCCGACAGCCGCTTACTGGGATGCTTGCAGTCACCTCAACCGCAACCGCAGTGTAGAGAACGATCCATGCCGCAAGCAGATTCGCGCGCTCCCGATCCTGCTGCCATCATGCGTTCCTGCATCCAGCGGATCGCCACCGGACCCGAGCTTAGCAAGGACATCTCATTCGAAGAGGCGCGCGCGGCCATGGACGCTATCCTTCACGGGAAAGTGGGCGCGGTGCAGGCCGGTGTGTTTCTGATCGCGCTGCGTATGAAACGGGAAACCGATGATGAGAACAAGGGGGTGTTGCAGGCGATTCTGGATGCCACGACCATGGCGGTCGCCCCCGTGGACGAGGTGTTCCATGTGGCCGATCCTTATGACGGGTTCACTCGCGGTCTACCGGTATCCCCGTTTCTGCCCGCCGTGCTCGCGGCCTGTGGTGTCCCCACCGTCTCGCATGGCCTCGAGCGTGTGGGTCCGAAGTACGGCGTCACGCACCGGCAGGTACTGCAGGCGGCCGGGGTCGATGTTGATTTAAACGTGGCTGAGGCCGCCAAGCGCATCGGTGCGCCCGGGATCGGCTGGGCCTACGTGGACCAGAAGGCCTTTTGCCCGCCGCTGCACGAGCTCGTGGGGCTGCGCACCCTGATCGTAAAGCGGCCGGCGATCACGACAGTGGAAGTGCTCGCCGGGCCAATCCGGGGCCGGAAGAAGACTCACATCGCCACCGGCTATGTGCACAAACCGTATCCCGGCAAATATGCTCTGCTCGCGCGCCATGCCGGATTTAATTCGGCCGCATTGATTCGAGGCGTCGAGGGCGGTGTTATCCCGTCGCTGCAGCAACCGAGCAAGGTGTTTTATTATCACGGCGATGGTGAGCTCGACCAGATGCCGGTGAATCCGGCGACGATCGGTATCCGCCAGTCTACCCGGGCCGTGCCGATGCCTGGTGCGTTCACCAGGCCGGATCGCGGCAGCGAAGATGTGGTGACGGCGCTTGATACGCAGGCCATCGCGCAGGCCGCGGCCGAGGCGGGCCTCGCGGCACTCGAGGGCCGACACGGCGCCGCCTACGACAGTCTTGTCTACGGTGCGGCCATCTGTTCGCGGCATCTCGGACGTTATGATTCCCTCGAGGCGGCGGCCGATGTGGCTCGCGAGTGTCTCGATTCCGGTGGTGCTTTAGCGCGGTTTCGATCACAGCAGTAGGATCTGGCAGGCGGACTCAAATCATTAAGAAAACCCGGCATTGCGCCGGGTTTTCTTGGTCGGGATCGCTTGTGTGGTCAGAATGACTTGCCGACGCCGACCAAAATCGCATCCGATTTGTACGTGCCATTGAAGGCGTTCGTGCCGTGCGGATCGCCGCCGGCGAACGGGGTTGTGTTGCTAATGGTACGGTCGTCCCAATCGACGAACATGTTGGTTCCCTCGAGGTCCCAGGTCTTTATACGTTGTTTGACGCCGAAGCTAACAAACTGGTGGTAGGCATCGGGAATCCTAGCGGTAAACGTTGCATCGGGCTGCGGCGTTTCGCAGAGATCGGCATTAAAGACGTCGCATTCGTCGGAGGCAAGAATGCCTCACTGGGGGAGATGTACCGGGAGCTCGCGGGCAAAAGCGTCAAGGTGTCGAATGGGTTTGCAATCACGGCCGCGATAACCGTGCCAATGGCGTCATCGCCCCCTATCGGCCGATGACTTTGGAGGCGGTGGCCGACAAGAATGCCGTGACCCATGTCGGCAAGCTGCATAACCTGGCCGCCCGGGCGATTTCGGAGGCCCTGAGCTCTGAGCCCGGGGAGATCAGTGCGGCCCGCTGTGCGCTGGTGAGCCGAATCGGCCAGCCGGTCCATACCCCGCAGATTGTCGATATTGAGGTCACCACGGCCGATGAGGGGCTCGGTCCGGGGCTGTGGGCACGCATCCGCGCGATCACCGAAACCAAGCTCCAGGGGATCAATACCCTGTGGCAGAAGGTGATTAGGGGGTCTGTGGCGATATATTAAAAGGTGTCTTTTGGGGGCCCGAGCCGGTTACAATATAGGGCGAACCTTTGGCAGGCGCAGGGGTCAAGTCGTGGTAGGCGCCAGTGCTGGGCCTGCGCCGTGGCCCTTGATTATAGTGGCGCGTGGCCCCACATAGAGAAAACGTGCGTTAATTCAACAGGTTCGGCTGTACACAGCCCTGAACATATGGAATTGTTCGCTGTCCTTGTCTAGCCGCATCGTGTCCGATAGCGACGGGCGGGTTTTTGAAAAAGTTCGGCCCCGACTTTTTCGGCTGAAAAAACGGATGATCTGGGGCCCCGTTTTCTCCATACCGTACCACCCAGGGGAGTTATTTCCTGGTACCCATGAACGACCCGCGTGACCCGCGCGCCGGATGCGCTAAGGGATGCGGGGCGACGAGAAAGCGGCAGCGGCAAAGGGCCGCGCGAGATGAGTCAGATTACTTAGATTAAGTGTGAAAGGCAGATTAATGGCAACTGTTATGGAATTGGAAACACAGCGTGCGGACCTCAAAGGTCTGATCCTCAAAGGTAAGGAGCAGGGATTTCTCACCTATCGTGAGATCAATGATCATCTGCCTGATTACGTACACGAGACCGACGAGCTCGACATCGTGGTCAACATGATCCATGACATGGGCATCGAGGTTTTCGATCAGCCACCGGATCCGGATGCCTTGCTGTTGAAGTTGGAGACGCCGGTCGAAGATGTTACCGACGAGGCCGAAGCGGATTTAAAAACCGCGGTCGAAGATCAGTTTGGTCGCGCGACTGATCCATTACGCAAGTACATGCGCGAAATGGGTGCCGTGGATCTCCTCACGCGAGAAGATGAAGTGGCATTAGCGCAACGTATTGAGGACGGAATCCGGCAAAGCGTCGAGGCCATCGCTGCCTGTCAAATGAGCGTGGCCAATGTGCTGCACCTGGTGGAGCGCATCGAGGTGCACGAGATGCGTTGGACCGATCTGGTAGTAGGGGTCGTAAGCTCCGAGGACACGAGGACAAAGATCGCACGCCCAGCGGAAGGCCAGGTGGTCGTTAATGACGGCCTCGAGGAGGAGAGTACCGGGCCTGATTTTGAAGAGGTTAAGGCGCGTTTCGCCCGTATCCGAAAACTGCATGGCAGCGTGATGCGCGCCATCGACAAGCATGGCCACGACAGTACCCAGGCGAAAAATGCGCAGCGCAAGCTCAGCAGGGAGTTTCGTGATATCAAGTTTGCTCCCAAGGAGATAGGCAGCTTGTCCGCCGAGTTACGTGAGCTGGTACAACAGGTGCGGGCCATCGAGCGGGAGATCATGGCAATCTGCGTGAACAAGGCGCGCATGCCACGCAAACTGTTCCTTGAGGCCTACACAGGGCACGAGACGAGTTCACGCCTGGTCAGCCGATTGGCCAGGAAGCGCAGTGGTCGTACGGACGTGCTAAAAGCCCATGCCGGCGAGATCAAGCGCAGGCAGCAGAGACTGACGCAACTCGAGGTACGGGCCGGCTTGCTGGTTGCCGGACTCAAGGACATCAATCGTCGGATGTCGGTGGGTGAGGCCAAGGCACGACGTGCAAAAAAAGAGATGGTCGAGGCCAATCTGAGGCTCGTGATTTCGGTTGCGAAGAAGTACCGTAACCGCGGACTGCCGTTTCTTGATCTCATCCAGGAAGGCAATATCGGATTGATGAAGGCGGTGGACAAGTTCGAGTACCGGCGCGGCTACAAGTTTTCGACTTACGCCCATTGGTGGATCCGGCAGGCCGTTACGCGGGCAATCGCCGATCAGGCGCGTACTATCCGTATACCCGTGCACATGATCGAGCGCATTAACAAGCTAAATCGAATTTCCAATCGCACCTTGCAGGAAACTGGACGCGAAGCCACATCCGAGGAGCTGGCAGTGCGTATGAATATGCCCGAGGATGTGATTATTAGCATGCAAAAGATGGCCCGTCAGCCCATCTCTATGGAAACCCCGGTCGGGGAAGACGACGACGCGCAACTGGGCGATTTCATCGAAGATAAGCGCAGCACCGCGCCAATAGATTCGGCGCTGAATGCGGGACTGATGGCGGGTGCTCAGGAGCTGCTCGAGACGCTCAGTCCCCGCGAGGCCAAGGTGCTGGCAATGCGATTCGGTATCGGTATGGACAGTGATCATACGCTCGAAGAGGTAGGCAGGCAGTTTGATGTCAGCCGCGAGCGCATCCGCCAGATCGAGGCCAAGGCTCTGCACAAGCTGCGCGAGCGCGGCCATATTGAGCGCTTGAGGAGCTTCCTGGAGGAGTAGCCTGTTGCCCCCGTTGGCAGGGGTCGGGACGATCGTAGCGCAGGCCGCCCCATGGGTGGCCTGCAGTAGTCCTTTCCGCCCACGCCAAAGGCGGGTTGCGCTCACGGCCGTGCCAACCCCATTACGGACTAAGTTTGGGGTATCGGCATGTAGAATTGTGGCGCATGCCGCGAAACCATAGCCTAACGTGAAACCCGTTTTCCATCCCCAGTTGCTGAATGATTCCTTCAGTGATTCTGGGGTCTAAGTCGAATTCCTCTTTGGCAAGCGGGCGATACTCTTCGACCTTGGGGATGTGAGCAGGCTCACCCCGCGTAAAATCCTGCGCATCAATGACGTGTTCGTGTCGCATACGCACATGGACCATTTCGTAGGATTCGATCAAGTGCTGCGTATTTTTTTGGAACGACGAAGTCGACTGCGTCTGTTCGGGCCACCGGGATTCATCGATCGGGTCGAGCACAAGCTCGTGGCCTACGCTTGGAACCTAATTCACAATTACGAAAACGACTTTACGCTTGATGTCACGGAGGTCGATATCGACGGGCAGGCGCACAGCGCTTCTGTCCGGTGCCGAACGGCGTTTGAGCAGGCTCGGGCACCAATGGCGCGTCAACTGGGGGCGGCCGCTGACAGGTTCTCGGCGCACCGCTCTCACACACGACGGGCCTTGCCGATTTATGCGGCTATATGATTCGCAGAACAGCCGCAGGCCGTGCATTGATCAACGACAGACACCTCGGTCTGACTGCTCGTGTTCCACAACGGTCTTGGCTTCGGCTATTAAATGAAACAGCTCGCCCTGCGCCTCCTTGGTCAGACATCGATGATCGCACTGGGTCAGCGAGGCTAGGTTGACTATCTTGGATAGCTTGCCCACGAGTCTTCTCAAGTGGTCAATCTCATCATCGGCCTTGTCAAGGGCGTCAAGCAGGCGTGGCGCGTCACGCAATGCCACGTCGCCCCAGGCACCAAAGACCTCTGTGCTGGTCTTATGCTTGCTGGTGGATCGGGCCGCTCTTTCAATGCGGTGTCGGATCTCCCCCCGCTCTTGTCTGGTCAGCATGTATCGCTCCTTTATCGGCGTCCACTGGCCATGAGACTCTGTGCAAGCAACCGCAGTCGATCCGAAAGCGAGGAGAAGTTGATCCGGATCAAGTATGGGTCACGGCAGGCAATACGCGGCGAATCCTGTAGGCTCGGGGGAAATTGGCCTTCAAATAGGCGTATTTTTGCCGGGTGAGAAAAGATAAGCTTAGGCCACGGTGGCAAGACGGCGGCGACAAGCAGCTTGGCGAGTGAGATATGAATCTCCGCAGCATTCAGCGATCGGATACCAGGCACTAAATGAGCAGAGCGAGCACGATGTCCACGAGCACGGCAAACACCACGTTTGCCGCGACAACACTACTTGTTGTATTCGTCTTTACCATAGCCGCAGTTCAGACAACGCGCGGCGCGGGAGCGGTAACTACGCCCATGGGGTCATTGCAGGATATAACTTATGCGACCAGACTATGGTCCGCAATGCAGTCCGAAAAACTTGTGGGAGCGAAGGCGGAAAAGCTAAAGCCGTTTTTCGGCGGTGCACGTCCGCACGGCATCATCCTGGAGTTGGTGTATAGGAACTTGACCGTCGGTAATCATAGTGGTTTCCTGGTCGTCAAGAAAAACTACAACGGTACCGATGTATCCGTTGCCAATGTTGAGAGAAACCGGGCGAAGTACCTGTCATCCATAACGGTTATGTATCGCCGGGAAAAGGGTTACGATGAAGATAACCAGAATTGGTTCTGGGTGAAATACAGACCGGATGGCTCCCTTTTTAAAAAAGACATGAACGGTAAGACCATAGCCCTGGCAGGAAGGATCCTTAAGGGCAAGACTAGGGATGAAAACGGCGGCTGCATCTATTGCCACAGCTCCGCTCGCGATGGCGATTATGTCTTCTACCCCGAGATACGAGTACCTCCTGTGAACGATTAGCCTGAGTGGCGCAACTTCCAGGGCTACTCCACCCACGGAGACTGCGATCTTGTTGGCATGGGGGTGAGCGCGATCGGTATGGTTGGCGACAGCTATGCGCAGAACGTGCACGATCTCGCTCACTACCGCTACTAGCGAAAAAACTTGGTTTGTGGCCGCGAGCTTCGCACGCCAACTAAAGGCATTTACTGGATCACGATGAACAAGGCCGCGTCGCCACGCCGTATATTCAACAGTAACGCGCCCTTCGCCTTTCGTACCTGCGTTGCAAATTGGTTTAGCGTTTTCACGGGCTTGCGATTTACCGACGTGATTACATCGCCCTGACGAAGCCCGGCGGACCATGCTGGACTGCCGGGTTTCGCCTGCAACACCTCCACACCTTCCACCCGCCCGAACAACGGAGAGCTTCGGCTAATGGGGCCGAGCGTCGCTCCGGCGATTCGCGGGTCGATCTCCTCGACGTGAACCTTGGCCCGGTGCCGCGGCGCGAGCTTGATTACCAACGTCATCTTGCGTCCCTGACGTAGAACGGTAAGCGTCACCGCTTCGCCTACGCGTGCCAGGCCGATCTTATTGCGTAGGTCAGAGGCGTTGCGAATCTTATCGCCGTTGACCGCAACAATGACATCACCGGCCTCAACGCCGGCCTTGGCCGCGGGTGAGCCTTTGACGACTTCGCTGACGACCGCCCCCCGGCCGGCCGGAACACCCAAGGCTTTGGCAATCTCAGGCGTGAGATCCTGGATGCTCACGCCGAGCTGACCGCGACGCACCTCCCCGTGCTCGATGAGCTGGGTCATGATGGAGCGGGCCATATTGATGGGGATGGCGAAGCCAATGCCGACGTTCCCGCCCGATGGTCCGACGATGGCGGTGTTGATCCCGATGAGCTCACCGCGCAGATTGACCAACGCGCCGCCGGAATTGCCCGGGTTGATGGAGGCATCGGTTTGGATAAAGTCTTCATAGCCCTCGATCCCGAGCCCGGTGCGCCCGAGCGCGCTGATCAGGCCGGAGGTTACGGTCTGACCCAGGCCGAACGGATTACCCACAGCAATGACGAAGTCGCCGACTCGCAGCCGGTCAGAATCCCCCAGGCGGAGCGCGGTGAGGTCCTTGGCGGGAATGCGGATGACAGCGATATCGGCCTCGGGGTCTCTTCCGACCAGCTCGGCCTTGAGCTTACGCCCATCCTGGAGCGCTACCGTGACCTCGTCGGCGTTTTCGATGACATGATTGTTGGTCAGAATGTATCCTTCCGTGGCGTCGACCACGACGCCTGACCCGGCCGCCTGGAATTCGCGCTGCGGTGCCAACTCGGGCAGGCCGAAAAATCGCCTGAAGAACGGGTCGTTTAATAGTGGATTTTCCTGGACCGCGACATGCCCGCGCACGGCGATATTGACCACGCCGGGCGTCACACGCTCCAACAGCGGTGCCAGCGTCGGTAGCTCCTGCGTGCTCTCGCCAATGCTCAGCGGCAGGCCGGCTGCTACCGGCAGCGTCAGTGCGGCCGTCAGAAATATCAGAGTTACTAATGCAAGCAGGCCAGATTTGATATGCATCGCCCTACGCTCCAGTCAATTGCTCGGGTTTGTATTACTCTTCATTTAAATTGTGAATGGTGTCGCCGCATGTTATCGTCCAACGGTCCCGGGTGCTAACGGCTCGCTCCCGCGAGGACGTCCTGACCCCACTTGTAGGTTCCAAACAGCTTGTCGACGTGGGTTCCGTTATTTGTGTGTTGCTGCGGTCTTGTGGCCAGGCCGCGACCTGCGCGAGGTGTGTGATTCCTGTACCAACAGCCACCCGCTTTGCGGCCGTCATTTCCGCCCGGGTAGTCCCTGTTCTACGTATCGACATGGGTCTGCATTCAATCTTTTCAAGTGCCAGCGCACATGCAGATGGCCTGCGCCGTGATGCGTTGTGATGCTTAGGGGGCCGGATGAGTTGGCAGGGTCAGGGCGAAAAATAATAATATCAGCTTATGGTATGGCGCCTGTTTGATTTGCATCAAACGCAGCGCGGGCGCGCAAATAATGGCGGGCTCGCATGGCGGGCTATACTGCCATCGTCGCAGCACGTGTGTGCCGCCGGATGACGTTTGGAACCTGTGCTGCCCGCATAAGTACGGCGCGGGCTACGGTGAGCGCTTTTCCAGTACAAGGTGGTCGCGCTGCACGGCCGCGGGGCGAGTTTTTTTATGAAAAAATAATGACTTATTTGGCCACCACTGGTGCGGTAGGGGGCAGCAAGGCGGTTACAGCACCCGGTCGATCGGCTATAGTTAAGGACGATGACAGACCCAATGAGAAAAAACGGTGGAAGCTGAGGAGAGCGGCGTGGCTGTGTCGGTAGAGACGGTACCGGGCACGACAGACCCGCTGAAATTACTGGGCCAGCTGCTGATGCTCGCCGTACGTCACCGGGCCTCAGACGTACATCTGCGCGCGCGCAATCATCCGATCCTTCGTATAGACGGCGTCTTGCGCTCGGTGCGCGAGATCCCGGCGTTCGCGCCGGATATGCTGGAAAAAATCGCGCGCAATATGATGTCGGTACGCCACATATCGGAGTTCGAGCGGGAGCACCAGGTGGATCTCTCTTTCGGCTTCAAGGACATCGGTCGGGTACGCGCTAATGTATTTCAGCAACGCGGCAGTGTCGCGATGGTGTTACGCGTAATCAATACTGACATCCCGCGACCGGCAGAGCTGATGTTGCCTGACATCGTCATCAACTTCACCAAGCAAGAGCGCGGCCTGGTTCTGGTGACCGGTGCCACCGGGTCGGGTAAGTCCACAACGCTGGCGTCGTTGACGAACGAGATCAATCTGGTGCAAACTCGACACATCATTACCATCGAGGACCCGATCGAGTTCCTGTTCACGGAACGGCGGTCTATTATCACCCAGCGCGAGATCGGTATGGACACCAACACCTTTGCCGATGCCATGCGCGCGGCGATGCGCGAGGATCCTGACGTGATCCTGCTCGGTGAGATGCGCGATCCCGAAACCATCGAAACTGCCTTGACCGCGGCCGAGACCGGTCACCTGGTATTGTCGACCTTGCACGCGCCGGCGGTGGCGGAGGCGATCCCGCGCATTATTACGGCCTTCCCCCCCGAGGCACAGGCCAGCATTCGCGGAAAATTGGCGCAAAACCTCCATGCCGTCGTAGCACAACGACTGCTTCCGCGTAAGGAAGGCGAGGGCCGGATCGTAGCATGCGAGGTTATGACGGCCTCGGCGCGTGCGCGCGAGCTCATTCTGGACCCGCTCAAGGTGAAAGAGCTCGCGGATCTCATCAAAAAAGGGACGCTGGCCGAGGGCATGCTCAGCTTCGATCAGTGCCTGTTCGATCTCTACAAGCGTGGCCTTATCGATGATGAGACCGCGCTGCAGCATGCCACCAGCGCAACCGACCTCAAGCTGAAGTTAGATGGATACTAATCCAGTTACGAGTGGCTGGTAGCTAGTAGCGAGGAGAACAACGTCCAGATCTGGCACGCGCTACTGCCTTTCTCACAATATTTCACTTGCGTAATCCGCCAGCCTGGAGCGCTCGCCACGCTGCAACGTGATGTGACCGCTGTGCTCCCAATCCTTGAAACGATCTACTGCATAGGTCAACCCGGATGTCGTTTCCGTCAGGTAGGGTGAATCGATTTGTGCGATGTTCCCCAGACACACGATCTTGCTGCCCGGACCGGCGCGGGTGATCAGTGTCTTCATCTGGTGCGGGCTCAGGTTCTGGGCCTCATCGATGATGATGAATTTTTTGAGAAAGGTGCGCCCGCGCATGAAGTTGAGCGACTTGATTCGGATGCGACCGCGCACGAAGTCGTGCGTGACGGCACGCCCCCAGGCGCCGTGGCTACGCTCGCCGGTCTCGTGCAGCACGTCCAGGTTGTCTTCGAGCGCGCCCATCCACGGTTGCATCTTCTCCTCTTCCGTGCCGGGTAGAAAGCCAATATCTTCTCCCACCGGGACGGTTGCGCGCGTCATGATAATCTCCGTATAACGTTTGTGCTCAAGCGTCTGGGTGAGGCCGGCCGCCAGCGTGAGCAGCGTCTTACCGGTTCCGGCCTGCCCAAGCATGGTCACAAACTCGATGCCGGGGTCCATTAATAGATTGAGGGCAAAATTCTGCTCGTGATTGCGTGCATGAATGCCCCAAACCTTATTTCTTTCCTGGCTGTAGTCCGTGACCTCCTCGAGCAAAGCTGGCGTGCCCGGCGCCCGGCGAAGCACAAAGGCCGTCGCCTGCTCGCCGTCTGCGTAGAGATACTGGTTGGGGTACCAACCCCGGGTGTGGGCGTCGTCGATCTGATATTTCCTGTTGGGGTGTTCTGCTTCCTTGGCTTTTTCGAGGCCGCGCAATAAGCTCGGCTCCAGCCTGGCCGTGCCGCTATAAAGCAGGTTAGCGTCGTCGAGCACCTGGTCGGTCGTATAATCCTCGGCGCGAATTCCGAGCGCATGCGCCTTGATCCGTAGGTTGATGTCCTTGGAGATCAGCGTGACCTCGCGCTCGGGATGATCTTTGCGTAGATCCAGCGTTACTCCTAGGAGCACGTTGTCCGAGCTGTCGGGCGAGAGTCCTTTCGGCAGGACGCTCTGGACCGCATCGGAGTAGAAGTACAAGCGTCCTGCTTGTGCGCCGGGGGTAGTCGCGGGTAGCTCCACTCCGCCAGAGATGTCGCCATTGGCGTGTTCGACGACTTCGTCGAGAAAGCGGCTGACCTGGCGTACGTTGCGCGCCACCTCGGACATACCGATCTTCGCGGCATCCAACTCCTCGAGTACGACGATGGGCAGATAAATATCGTGCTCGTTGAAGCGCAGCAACGCCGTAGGGTCGTGGATCAGGACGTTGGTATCTAATATAAATATTTTCTTTTGCATACTCATGACTAGTCCATCATCTACATACGCGAGGCTTGCCAGTGTCAGCACAAGGCGAGCGGTGGAGCCCCGTCTGCGCTCCCGAACAAGCCCCGAATGGGGGCGAGAGCAGGATGCCTCGCCCGAGCGCCGGGACAGGGGTGAGCCGGGCAAAGACGAGTGCCCGGTGGACGCTCGTCCCGGCGAACGGGCCTGCCACAGACGGCAAGCCCCGGGCTTTGATGCCCGCCATCCGTGGCGTGCCCCCTGCGGGTCGCCTCCGGCGGTCCAATTTCGCTCCCGGCGAAATTGTCAAGCATCGCAGGAGAGCATAGCGATGAAAGTCCCGTCGGGCGGCTCGGGGCGCAGGCCAGAAAAGGCGAGGAGTGGTACAGGGACGTACCGTCCACGGAGCCGAGGATGCAAACCCTGGAGCCGCTTGCTGACACCGGGGAGCCCGTACGTGGCTCAATCGGCCTCACGCTCGATGCTGCAGCAGTGTGGCGCACATGCTGTCCCAGATGCGCATGAAGGAAACGGGACCGGAAGCGATACTCCCGGTCGTGCGTGCCCGCGTGCCGTATGGCCGCAGGGTAGAGAAATCGTAACCCACGCCCCCTCCCTGCTGCATGGTGAGCGCACCTTCCTTAAGATTATCGAAAATGCTGTCCATCGAGTCCTCGATGATCCCCATCACAAAACAGTTCAACAGCGTGACCTTGTGATGAGTCCCGGCACCGGCCTGGATGCGCCCCCCCGGGAGAAACTTGAAACCCTCCAGCACCCCGCAGAAATGCTGCTCCCAGTGCTCACGGTCTTTGCGTTCGGTTCCCGCCAACGCGCACGCGATGCGCTGCCACGTATCTGCCACCGTGCGATCATGGATCACGTTGCCGACACGGTAACGGTACTTGGTGTCCCAAATGTGGCGGGCGATGTCGGTGGTGAAATACTGTCTGGTCATCACTGAGGTGTCGGGACGGTTAGTTGGAGATCAACGCCGCGCGTACTTCTTTGTCTGCCCGGCGCGCGAGCTGCTCCAGCGCGTGCGACACGCTGACCGGATAGGCGGACTTGGCATCGAGATCATACAAGTCCGACGGCAAACGTGAGAGCTGGTCGGCCGCGCGTTCGCGGGAACGTACCAACGGTTCCGGCGCATGGATGCGCTGTCCGCCCTGCATCACCGGTCGAATCAGCGCTTCACCGCTCTGGGTGTCGTGTTCCACCGTGATGACGTCAGCCTGCATGCGCTTGACGCTGTCCGTCCCGTAAGAACGGTAGACTTGTTTGCGTCCCGGCAGCGTCGCCTTACCCTCGGAGAGCTTGCGTCGCGGATGTCCGGCGTACTCCACGAGCTTGTATGCGCAGTCCAGGTAAGGGGCATCGGCGGAGGTATCCAGGCGGGTTCCGACACCGAAGCCATCGATGGGCGCACCTTTGTCGAGCAACTCGCGCAGAGTGTACTCATCCAGATTGCCGCTGCTGAAGATGCGAGCCTCGGTCAGTCCGCCGGCGTCAAGAATCTTACGTACCTTACGTGCGTGGCTGGCCAGATCGCCACTGTCCAGGCGTACCCCTTTGATCGCAATGCCGAGTGCTTTCAGCCGGGGCGCGAGCTCCACGACGGTTTGCGCTCCCACCTCGGTATCGTAGGTATCGATCAGCAGCAAGACGTTATCGGGCTGAGCGTGGGCGAAATGCTCGAACGCGGCCAACTCGTTGTCGTGGGCCTGGATGAAGGAATGCGCCATCGATCCGAAGATGGGGATGTCATACAGCTTGCCGGCCAACACCGTCGCCGTGCCGGCAAAGCCTGCCAGGTAGCTCGCCCGCGCCGCAAGCAGACCGGCCTCGGCACCGTGAGCGCGACGCAGGCCGAAATCGACGAGCAGCTTTCCCGGCGCTGCCAGCACGCAACGGGCCGCCTTCGATGCCAGTACCGTCTCGAAGTGCAGCAGATTGATGATGCGCGTTTCCACGAACTGCGCCTGCGGAATCGGCGCCGTCACCCGCAGAATCGGCTCGTTGGGAAAAAACACCGTGCCTTCCGGCATGGCGTGAACATCGCCCGCGAAGCGGAGGCTCGCAAGATAATCCACAAACTCAGGGGTAAAGCGCTTTGTACCGGTGAGCCATGTGAGCTCCTCATCGGTGAAGTGCAGGGTCTCCAGGTATTCCAGCACCTGCTCGAGGCCCGCTGCCACCAAGAAGCCTCGTCCCGGGGGCAAGTCGCGCACAAAAAACTCGTACACGGCCGTGTCCTCCATGCGCTGCTGGAAGTAGCCCTGCAGCATGGTGAGCATGTACAGATCGGTTAAAAGGGCGCCGGTAATTGAACTCATCGCTGTGGCGTTGCTCGCCAATAACTGTTGAAATCCTGTACTGTCAGGTACTGTGGTTGCGAGGCCCGGCGCCCAGGCGGTGGCTGCCCGCGTTGACGCTGGCCATCCGTTGTTTGGCAGGATGTTAATAAAGGCCTTTCTGACCTTTTTCAACTCGCTGCGCTGAGAACGCGGTTTCCGACTTGCTGCATTTTTCAACGGCTAACAGCCGTCGAAAAATAACAGCCTGTGGAGAATCGGTGCTCAACGGACACCAAGACTTGGTTATAATTTTAAGGTAGTTGGCCCAAGCGAACCAGTGGGCCATCGTCGACCGGCGGCAGCGTGGTCGGATGGCCGAGGCGCGCGTTAACTCGATGACGGCCTGAGCCGTCCGCGAGGGTGGTTTACGAACACAAGGAGCCGATATGTCGTATGCAGAACTTCCGGTTCCCTCTCATTTTGTCCTCGATCGGGTGGGAGGCGTATGGCGGGTCCCCTACCAGGAGCGGGCCGAGCAGGCCCGGCAGTGGGCACGACAGCATGGCATAGCGCCGGCGTCCGGGGACAGTTTCAAGATTGGCTTGCTGGCCGTAGACGTACAGAACACATTCTGTATACGGGAGTTTGAGCTGTTTGTCGGTGGGCGTTCCGGTACAGGGGCGGAGGATGACAATCGGCGCCTGTGTGACTTTGTTTACCGAAATCTGCGCGTTCTTACGCAAGTGATTCCGACGATGGACACGCACCAGGCAATGCAGATCTTCCACTCAATCTACCTGGTCGATGGGCATGGCAAGCACCCGGACCCGTTTACACTGATCGCTGTTGAAGACATAGAGCAAGGCCGCTGGAAGTTCGACCCGGAGGTCGCCCGCGGGCTGCATATCGACTACGATTTCGGCCAGCGGCACTTGCTTGGCTACGCAAAGCAGCTACGCGATACGGGCAAGTACAACCTTACGGTGTGGCCGTATCACTCGATGCTGGGCGGCATTGGCCATGCACTGGTCTCGGCTGTCGAGGAGGCAATCTTTTTCCACGGCGTCGCCCGCTACAGCCAACCGGACTTCCGCATCAAGGGGAGCAACCCGCTAACCGAGCACTACTCGGTCCTCGGCCCGGAGGTAACGGTAGGGCCCGACGGGCAGGCGATCGCGCAGAAGGATCAGCAGTTAGTGGACCGTCTGCTGGAGTTTGACGCAATCGTCATTGCCGGTCAGGCCAAGAGCCATTGTGTGGCATGGACGATCGATGACCTATTGCGCAGTGTGCTCGAACGTGATCGCGCGTTAGCGGGCAAGGTATACCTGCTCGAGGACTGCACCTCGCCCGTGGTGATACCGGGCGTAATCGACTATACGGATGAGGCTGACGCCGCGTTCCGGCGATTCGCCGATGCCGGCATGCACGTCGTGCGCTCCACCGAGCCGCTCGCGGGCTGGCCGGGCATCGAGCTGTGAAAAAGGACGCGTGGTCACTGCTCCCATAATCTTCGACCATAGCCCAACATATGTTTTGAGCGTTTATTTCTGAGACCGTTGCCAGCAGGGATGCTGGCACCGAGCCTACAGGGGTGAGGCCGACGAAGGAAAAGTGCCAGTGACACTTTTCCCGGCCGAACGGGCTCGCCACGGATGGCGAGCCCCGGTCCTGCAAGCGGAGCAGGATTGCGTAGCGCCGCAGGTATTCACGGCGTGTCTCAGAAATAAACGCTCAATGCATGTCTGCGCCGCAGCCCATTCGAAAGACGCCTTCCAGTTTTAACGGTTTTCAAAAGGTCAGACCGAGATTTGTGGCGCGGTAGTGACCCGTGGTTGTAGTGTTTCGCGGAAACGGGCGGGCGGCTATAGGGTGTTCTTGAGCAGCTTGCGTACGGTGCGCAGCGGACGCGCATTCAGCACATTGCTTCGTCCGAGCCAGCCGCATGTGCCTCGAGCGCTTCCAGGATGTGGCGCTCGGTTTTTTCACCGAACCCCGGAAGGTCGCGAATGCGCCCATCGCGCACCGCACGGCGTAATTGCGCAACCGTATTGATGCCGAGATCTTTGTAAAGCGCACGCACCCGCTTGGGACCGAGACCAGGGATCTTCAGCAGCGCCGCCAGCGCGGTCGGCACGCGCCGGTGCAGCTCCTCGAGCGCCCCGCATTGGCCGGTGTCAATAATCTCTTTGATCTTGGCCGCAAGATCGCGGCCGATGCCCGGAATGCGAGTCAGGTCCTGGCCCTTATCGAGCAGTGTCGTGAGGCTGGGACCCAGGACCTGGATGGTGCGCGCCGCATTACGATAGGCGCGCACCCGAAACGGGTTGGCACCCTCGATCTCCAGAAGATCAGCGATCTTATCGAAGACGGCAGCGATGTTGGCGTTATGGATGGGCATAGATTAAGGTGTTGCCTGCGGCGACGATTTACTAGCCGGGTCTCGTCCCGGCGGACGATGTCCTTTCTTGTCGCGACAAGATAAGGATGCAAAGAAACGCTCCCCTGACTCTGCGCTACGCAGCGAAAAGCGCTGCGGGGTTTCCGCGCTCGTCGGTCGGCTTAGAAGGTTCGCGGAAGGAACTTTCTTCGCTCCCGGCGAAATTGTCAAGCGTTGCAGGAGAGCATAACGATGAAAGGCTCGTCGGGAGGCTTCAGGCCGTGGCGGAAACGGCAGAACGTTGGAGCCGACCGGTGACGCCGGCGGGACGCAAGCAACGCACCTAGCCCTTAACACACACCAGCGGCTTCAACCGCGCCACTTTGCGCGACAGTCCGGCATGATCGGCGACATCGACGACGGCGCTGACATCCTTGTACGCCCCCGGTGCTTCTTCTGCCACCCCTCGCATCGAACGGCTGCGAATTAGAATACCGGAGCCCGCCAGGTCATCGACAAGCTTGCGCCCTTGCCACTTGCGCTTGGCCTGATGGCGACTCATGGCGCGCCCGGCACCGTGGCACGACGAGCTGAACGGCAGCGCCTCGCCCTGCTTTGTCCCCACGAGAATGTACGACGCCGTGCCCATGGAGCCGCCAATGAGGACGGGCTGACCGATCTTACGCAACGCCTCGGGTAGGTCGGCATGACCGGGCCCAAACGCGCGCGTGGCCCCTTTGCGATGTACGAACAGGCGGGTCGGCCGGCCGTTGACGGCATGCTCCTCGACCTTGCAGGTGTTATGCGATACGTCATAGAGCAGCGAAAGCCGCGCTTGCGGGAGCACCTTCGAGAACGCCTCGCGTGCCAGATGGGTAATGATCTGGCGATTAGCCAAGGCGCAATTGATGGCGGCGCGCATGGCGCCCAGGTAAGACCGGCCGACCGGGGAGTCAATCGGCGCACAGGCGAGCTCCCGGTCGGGGAGCTCAATGCCATACTCGCTCGCGTTGATGGCCATCCTTTTCAGGAACTCGGTGCCGAGTTGATGCCCGAGCCCACGCGAGCCGCAGTGAATGCTCACTACGATATCTCCCGCCGTGAGATTGAACGCCGCTGCCGCCTCGGCATCGTAGATCTCGGTTACTTGTTGCACCTCCAGATAGTGGTTGCCGGAGCCCAGCGTCCCCATCTGGTCGCGCTGGCGCTTCTTGGCGTGATCGGAAACCTCCTCCGGTCTTGCGCCACGCATGCTTCCGTGTTCTTCGATACGCTCGAGATCTTCACGTTGACCGAAGCCGTGTTGGACCGCCCAGGCAGCGCCGCCCGAGAGCATCTCGTCCATCTCTTCGCGCTCCAGGCGAATACGCCCGGTGCTACCAACGCCGGCGGGTATCTTGTGAAACAGGGCATCGGCCAGCGGCTTCTTGACGGCCTCAATATCCTCTCGCTTCAGACCTGTGTGCAGTGTGCGCACACCGCAAGATATGTCGAAACCCACGCCACCGGCGGAGACTATGCCGCCGCGCTCCGCGTCGAATGCCGCCACGCCGCCAATGGGAAAACCGTAACCCCAGTGTGCATCGGGCATGGCGTAGGACGCGTCCACGATCCCGGGCAGCGCCGCCACATTCGAGACTTGCTCGTAGACCTTGTGGTCCATCTCCTTTATCAAGGACTCGCTTGCGTAAATCACCCCGGGCACCCGCATCTTGCCCTGCGGCTCGATATGCCAGGCGAACTCCGACTCGCGCTTCAAAAGGTTAAGGTCCATGATGTGTCCGTGATCCGTTAGCTGGTGTCTACCTCAAAGGCTAACTTGGCATTTACTCGCAACATGCAACTGTAGTCACACATCCACCACACACTGAGCGACCCAGGTTCCGTCTGTATGAGGGCCTACGTGCAAGGTGGTGTAAGTGGCGCCCTTGACTTCCACGGCAGGCTGGTGTTTGTCGCTATTCACGGTTTCGCCCCAGACCTGGGCGTGTAAGCGTTTACCGGTACCGTCGACCTCGAACCGGCTGAACAGCATTTTACGCGTTGCCATCTCGTATACCAGGGCATTCAGCCAGTCGACCAGCAAGAGCTCGTCGTCAGGCGCCTCACAGGAGATTTCGATTTCCTTTGTAGCATCGACTGTTTGTGGATCTGTAATCACCGCGGTCATCGCCACCGCAGCCTGCTCGAACGCCTCGTTCCTCGAGTTGCCGAAACCGCGTATGCCCATATCGGCCTCATGCGAGAAATGTTCCCAACGAATTGTAGCCATCCGTGTGCGCCCGATCCTACGCAGGGACTTTCGATGATTCAGGGAAGAACGACTCCAGTATGCTGAGCACCTCGTCTTCATTCACATCGGACCACCGCTCGTAAGCGTCGGCTACTGCAAAGCTCGAGCCACCGCAAATGTTAGGGCAGTAAAGTGCAGTGACCTCGGCGGCGATCTCGCGCGCGGCACGGGCATGAGCGGTGGGGACCGCCACAACGATCTGTTCGGCCCCCGCATTCCTTACGGCTTTGATCGCAACCCGCATGGTGAATCCCGAGGCAAGGCCGTCGTCAACCAGCACGACCGGCCGCCCCGAGAGCGCCGGCAGCGGGCGGTTGGCACGAAGCCGTCGCAACCGGCGGGTAACCTTGGCAGTCGTCGCCTCGATCCCGTCCCGGATATCTATTTGGCTCAACGCGAGACGTGGTAGCAGCGCTTCATTGAGTCGTACGGTGCCGTCAAACGCGACGGCACCGTAACCCGCCTCAGTGTTCCACGGTAGCGTGATCTTGCTGACGACTGCCACGTCCAACGGCGCGCCCAGGCGCGGAGCGATCGCAGCCGCCACCGGCACCCCGCCGGCGGGGATGGCCAGTATCAGCGGTTGCGCGACGCCAAGACCTTGGAGCATATCGGCGAGCACCTCTCCGGCGTGGGTACGATCGCGAAACACGCCCGCACGATCGCCAAGTCGCGTTAACGTATGAATAGATTCGCCAGATTGCATTGCTGATTTAAACCACGCTCGGAGGACAATGACATTGATGTTGATCAACCAGAACGCCGGGACCGGGCGGATCGTTCGCGTTCCGCCACGGTGATTGGCCCTCAGGCTGCGAAGTCCTTCAGGTGTACCGGCATGCGCCGTGCCCCCCACGTCCCGGGCTTGGCCTCAAATATGCCGGCGCACGGCGTTCCGCAAGCCTTGCAAGCGCCCTTTTCGTCCAGGTTCCAGGCCGTCAGCTCATACCAGTCGCGACCGATCAGTTTCTCACCGCATTGGTGGCAATAGGTACTGCCCCCTGCCTCGTCGTGGACATTGCCCGTATAGACGTAGCGCAGGCCATTCTTTATCGCGATCTTCCGCGCACGCGTAAGCGTCGACGCGGGTGTATGGGGATGGTCCATCATCTTCCAATCCGGGTGGAAGGCCGTGAAATGCCAGGGCACATCGGGCCCGAGGTTCTCGACGCCCCACTGCGTCATTTCCTCGAGCTCCTTGTCCGAGTCGTTCTCGCCTGGGATCAACAGGGTGGCGATCTCGAACCAGACGTCGGTCTCGTGCTTGAGATATCTCAGCGTGTCCAGCACCGGTTGCAGATGACCGCCACAGATCTTGTAGTAGAAATCCTCCGTGAACGCCTTCAGATCGACATTGGCGGCATCCATGTAGTCGAAGAACTCTTTACCGGCTCGCTCCGTAATGTAGCCGGCTGTGACCGCCACGGACTTGATGTCGTACTCGCGACAAGCCTTGGCCACGTCGATCGCATACTCCAGGAAAATGACCGGGTCGTTGTAGGTGTAGGCCACACTGCGGCATCCCAGGCGGTGTGCCGCCTTGGCGATCTTCTCCGGTGATGCCTCATCGGCAAGCGTGTCGATCTCGCGGGACTTGCTGATGTCCCAGTTCTGACAGAACTTGCATGCCAGATTGCAACCGGCGGTGCCAAAGGACAGGATTGGCGTACCGGGCAGGTAATGATTAAGCGGCTTCTTCTCGATCGGATCGATGCAGTATCCGCTGGAACGCCCATAGGTGGTAAGGACGATTTGATCGTTCTGATTGGCGCGCACGAAACACAGTCCGCGCTGGCCTTGGCGTAGCTTGCAAAAGCGTGGGCAGACGTCACACTGTACGCGGCCATCCGCAAGCGTATGCCAGTAGCGGGTCGGTACGACCTTGCCCCAATCCTCTTGTTGCTTCATTGCAATCCTCGCCCAAGCGCATGGTGCGCTCGCACATGGGTCTCTGTATGGAGGCCGCAATGTCCGAATTCAGACCTCACGCCAACGGATACACCCGGCCGGTTCCCGGCGCGACACGCATCGTTACTTGCGCCCCGATTCAGGAATTGTTTTATCTATCAAATGCTTCGCGCCCCGCGAGCGGCGGCTTTTGTGGTACCGTGGAGATTACAGGTTACACCCATTGCTTGCAAAAATAACCGTCTGGCTGCATGTTTAGCGTTATCACACCCGCGCGAGGGCAAGACCATGACGGCTGTCAGGCGTCCGGCAGTAGCCGGTATGTTTTATCCGGCAGAGCGCAGCAGGCTGCAAGCGATGGTGGGGGAGTTCCTGAGCGACGCCCACACCAGCGGCTCTGTGCCGAAAGCGATCATTGCCCCACATGCGGGCTACATTTACTCGGGTCCGGTGGCCGCCAGCGCCTACGCCTTGCTCGCCCCGGCACGTGAATCGATCACGCGGGTGGTGCTGCTGGGACCGGCACACCGCGCGCCACTAAGAGGCCTGGCACTGCCGAGCGCTGATCGCCTGGCTACCCCGCTGGGCGAGGTACCCGTGGACAAGGATGCCATCGCCAAGAT
This sequence comes from Nitrospira sp., assembly GCA_019456345.1. Classification (GTDB taxonomy): domain Bacteria; phylum Pseudomonadota; class Gammaproteobacteria; order Acidiferrobacterales; family SPGG2; genus VRUB01. The sequence goes on from VRUB01000011.1 coordinate 27,312, forward strand.
TGCCGGCCTGTCGCAGGTACAGGTCATGGATGAAGCGCACAGCGAGGAGCACAGCCTGGAGGTGCACTTGCCGTTTCTACAGACCGTCCTCGATCATTTCTCACTGGTGCCGCTGGCCGTCGGGAAAGCGGAGCCCGAGGAGGTCGGCGAGGTGCTGGAGCGCCTGTGGGATGGGCCGGAGACGCTCATTGTTATCAGTTCCGACTTGAGTCATTACCATGATTACGATACCGCGCGACGCCTGGACAGCGCGACCTCCCGCGCCATCGAGCAGCTGCGACCGGACGACATCGGTTACGAGCAGGCGTGTGGCCGCATACCTATTAATGGGCTGCTCCATGTGGCGCGCAAGCGCGGGATGAAGGCCAAAACGGTTGATCTGCGAAGCTCGGGGGATACTGCGGGCCCGCGCGACCAGGTGGTCGGCTACGGTGCCTATGTCTTCGTGTAATACCGACTCGATGCTGTCGCCCGCAGATCGGCAAGCGCTGTTGCAGCTTGCCGAAACGTCGATCAAGACCGGGCTTGGCGGCGACAGACTGCGTATCGATCCTGCGGAGTACTCCCCGAGCCTGCAGCAGCCCGGAGCCAGCTTTGTGACAATCAAGGTTCGTCACGAGCTTCGCGGTTGTATCGGAACACTGGAATGCGAACGGGTGCTGGCGATCGATGTCGTGCAAAACGCGTATGCTGCGGCATTTCGCGATCCGCGTTTTTCACCTTTGACCGCGCCGGAGTTCGAGCACTTGCATGTGCACGTCTCGGTATTGGGTCGCCCGGAGTCCATAGAGTTCGCCTCCGAGCGCGACCTGATCCAACAACTGCGACCCGGCGTTGACGGTGTCATTTTGCAGGAGGGATCGTATCGGGCCACGTTCCTGCCGGCCGTGTGGGAGTCGTTGCCGGATCCCAACGAGTTCATGCAGCAACTCAAATGCAAGGCGGGGCTGTCCGCGGATCACTGGTCTGACAAGATCACGGTGCAGCGCTACACCACGGAGAGCATTCCCTAGCTTTGCACCGGTTTGTGGATGCCTGCCTGACGTCACGGTCGATGGATCCCGGCGATACCGAGTGTCGAAAATGGCGCAATCTCAAACGCCAGCGACCGCCCGAGATCGAAATAGCGGGGCTGGGGCAAGAATCGGTTTGGGATTACCCGCGACCGTCGAGGGTGGAGATAGTGCTCAGTTGTCAGTACTTGTGTTCCTCGCCCCTTGCTACTTGCAACTGAAGTTTATCTACTCGCAACCCGCTACTCGCTACTGCGGTTCTACTACTTGTCACTTGCAACTGAAGTCGCGCCTCACGCTTCACGGACCATGGTCCTCTGTCCCCGGTCCTTGCTGTATCAGTTCCTTGCCACTTGGTACTTGTAACTTGCTACTGTAGTTATCACTCCCGCCTCACCAAATTCCCTCCCCCAGATCGGGGAAGGGTTAGGGAGGGGGGGGATTCACGGATCACGAACTCCCCGGCGCGACGATTTTCAGGATCGCGCCGGATCCGTGATCGACGACATACAGCTCGTGCTGCTGGTCTTCGCCGAAGCTGCTGATGGCGTGAGATGTGTCGAGGAGTTTTCGCTGTCGTGTCACTCGGTGTCCGTCGTAGCGCAAGCCCCAGATACGCTGCGTGACATAATCTCCGTAGATGTAAACGCCGCACAGACCCGGGATAGCGTTGCCGCGATACACGAAGCCACCGGTAATGGAGAACCCCTCCGGGTGCAGGTAGGTGAAGATCGGCGGCGCCAGGCCGCTTGAATCACACTGTCTGTTGACCGCAGGCGTGCAGATGTTCCCTTCCATGATGTTCCAGCCGTAATTGCGGCCGCGCTCGATGACGTCGATCTCCTCGGCCCGGTCCTGTCCTACGTCGGCGAGATAAAGGCGCCCGGTGCCGGCATCGAAGGAAAATCGCCAAGGGTTTCTTAGCCCGTACGCCCATAGCTCGGCGCGATGGCGTGGCTTGCCGATGAAAGGGTTGTCGGCGGGAATCCCGTAGGGGAGAGTGGTTCCGGTACGGTTCACATCGATTCGCAGCAGCGCGCCGAGCAGAGTATTCGGATTCTGGCCATTTTCGTGTGGATCGTTGGCGCCGCCGCCGTCTCCCATACCGATATAAAGATAACCATCGGGACCGAAGACGAGCTGCCCGCCGTTGTGGTTCGCGAACGGCTGCGCGATTTTCAGCAGGACCCGTTCATTTTGCGAGTTCGCCCGGCCGGGCGCGGTGCGCTTGAATTGTGCCACGACCGTGCGCAGCCCGTTCTCGCGCGTGGTGTAGTCGACGTAGAACCGCCTGTTGTTCTGGTACTGCGGGTGGAACGCCACGCTCAGGAGCCCTTTCTCCCCGCCGCTGTTCACGCGCTCCCGAATGTCGAGGAACGGTTCAGTGCGCAACACGCCGCGATCGATCACGCGTATGACACCCCGCTGCTCCACGACGAATAATCGTCCGGTGGCATCGCCGGCATGGGTCAGCTGCACGGGCTCGTTAAGGCCGTCGACCAGCTCTTGCAGCGCAATAGGCGGGATCGGGCGATCGGGTCCCGGATCGGCACACGCGGCCGCCACGGCCGCCTCAACGAAAAGCACCGGGAATGAACCCAGGAATAGTAAGACTATCAGCCGAGCGGTCGTCATAGTTGCTGTGGCAGATCCGTTCAGGAGACCGCTTCAGGCGCGCGCCCGCGGGCAGGTCCGAGGATAGTCGTGATCATGTCCAACGGGATATTCTACCGGCTACAGTGCAATTCCCCGTAGCGGGGCGGCCGCCGCGAACGGTCTTGAAAAACGGGCCGGGCGCGGGCAAAGCGCTTTTTCTGTCTTACCGGCGCGGGGTGGGTGCCACCGGGGGTCGCGCCAATCCCGGGAAGGCTCCGTGGGGCTGACTTGTCAATGCGCAAGGGGGAAAGTACTATGCGGCGTGCAAACCCAAGAGTAAGGTCCCCGACGCGATGTTTCACGGCAGCATGGTCGCCCTGGTCACGCCGATGCGGGAGGACGGGTCGGTAGATCTTCCCGCTCTGCACCGGTTGATCGATTTCCACATCGAAAACGGTACAAACGCCATCGTGGCGGTGGGCACCACCGGTGAGTCCGCCACGCTGGAGGTCGATGAGCATTGCCAGGTCATCCGCGAAACGGTGCAGCACGTCAATGGCCGCATTCCGGTCATTGCCGGGACCGGCGCCAACTCCACCTCCGAGGCCATTGAGCTTACCCGCTACGCGCATGAGGCGCGGGCCGATGCCTGCTTGCTGGTGACGCCATACTATAATAAGCCGACACAGGAAGGTCTGTACCGGCATTTCAAGGCCATCGCCGAAGCGGTACCCATTTCACAGATCTTGTACAACGTGCCGGGCCGTACCGCATGCGACATGCTGCCCGAGACTGTCATTCGACTTAGCCCCATTCCCAATATTGTCGGAATCAAGGAGGCGACCGGCAAGATCGAGCGCGCAACACAGATCACCGAGGCATGTGGCGAGGCGTTGGACGTTTACTCGGGTGACGACGCGACTGCGTTGGACCTGATTCTTGCCGGGGGCAAAGGAGACATCTCGGTAACGGCCAACGTTGCTCCCCGGCTAATGAGCCAGATGTGTGAAGCCGCGCTGAACGGAGACGGAGAGGAGGCGCGTGCCATTAATGCTCGTTTGATGAATCTGCACAAAAAGCTGTTCGTGGAGTCGAACCCAATACCGGTGAAGTGGGCGCTAAAAGAAATGGGGATCATTGAGGGCGGCATCCGCTTGCCGTTGACCCCGCTCGCAAGCGAGTACCACGAGCCGGTACGCCAGGCATTACGCAGTGCCGGCGTCATTAGCTAGATTGATTTGGAGCTTCGTCGCCGGCCTAGCATGAAGACAACTAGCTTCACACTAGCCCTGGTCATGTTCTTCGTGCTTGCCGTAGTAAGCGGGTGTGGCGGCAAGAAAGGCACTAAGATCGATTACGAGGCGGCGCGGACGCTGCCCCCGCTGGAGATTCCGCCGGACCTCAGCAGCCTGCCGCCCGATACGCATACCTCCACCTCTGGTGGTTCATCCGGTGCGGCGACCTACTCGCAGTTCGAAAAGGAGCAGCAACGCAAGCAGGGCCCCAAGTATGCGGGCTTGCTTCCCGAGTTTCAGAATGTGCGGCTGGTGCGCGCGGGGAGTGAGCGTTGGCTGGTCATAAACGAGACGCCGGACAAGCTGTGGCCACAGCTTCTCGATTTCATAGACAAGATGGGCCTGTCGATCTCCAAGCAGGAGCCGGCGGCCGGCATCATGCAGACCAACTGGGCCGAAAACCGCGCCGGTGCCGGCGGAGGGGTCGAGCGATTCTTCTCCAAGATCACGGGTCAGGGCGCCGGCACCGGTCTGCGCGACCGCTATCGCATCCGGCTGGAGCGGGGTGAGCAGCCGGGGACCACCGAGATCTTCCTTACTCACCGCGGCGTGCAAAGTGTGGTTGTGCAGGACACGGGTCCGGTCGACCTCACCGGGCGCGAGCTTCAAGGCCGATCGGCGTGGATACCGCGCCCGAGCGATCCGGAGCTCGAAGCGCAGATGCTGCGCCTGCTCATGGTGCACCTGGGGACCACGCCTTCGCGGGCCAAGGCGATTATCGCGTCCGCGCAACCGGTGCCGGACCGGGCCAAGCTGATTCGCACGGCGAATGGCTATCCGTATCTGACCGTGGCAGACACTCGCGAACGTGCCTGGCGTCGTGTCGGGTTGTCGCTCGATCGAATCGGTTTCACGGTCGAAGACCGCGACCGTTCCAAGTGGACCTACTACGTACGCTACATTGACCCCGGCGAAGAGGGTAAAAAGAAAAAGAAGAAAAAGAAGAAAAAGCTTCAACAGAAGACCGAGTATCAGATTGCATTGCAATCAGTAGACGACGGCACCAAGGTCGAGGTTCTGGATAATGACGGCAAGCCCGAGGCCTCCAAGACGAGCGAGCAGATCCTGAGCCTGCTCTATGAACAGCTCAAGTGAACACGGTAGGTAGGGACTGACCACCCAGACCGCTGTCATGCGTTTCGCGTGCCTCGGCAGTGGCAGCCGGGGCAATGCTTTTCTGGTCGAGTGCGGCGACACCACCCTGATGATAGACTGCGGGCTGTCGCTCAAGACCACCCTGGAGCGCATGGCTCGCCTGGGCAAGACAGCAGATAGTCTCAGCGCTATTCTCCTGACCCATGAACATCATGATCACGTGAAAGGCGTCGGGCTGCTCGCCCGTCGCTTCGGCCTGGCGGTATGGATGACAGCGGGCACCTTTCGCCAATGCGCGGAGCGCGCGGGCGCACTGCCGCGGGTCGAGCTGTTCAGCCCCCACGGAGCCTTCGAGATTGACGATGTCATGGTGACACCTTTTCCCGTTCCCCACGATGCCAGCGAGCCTAGCCAGTTCGTGCTGTCCAATGGGGCGGTAAGATTGGGCATACTGACCGATACCGGCAGCAGCACGCCACACATCGAGGATGCCCTGCAGGGCTGCGACGGGTTGATCGTGGAGTGCAATCATGACCGGGACATGTTGCTGAGCGGCCCGTACCCCGAGCCACTGAAAACGCGGATCGCCGGCGCTTACGGGCACCTGGATAATGTCGCCGCGGCCGAGTTGTTGGCGCGCGTCGACCCCGGTAACTTGCAGCACATCGTGGCGGCGCATCTGAGCGGCGCGAACAACACGCCGGCGTTGGCTCGTATCGCATTGAGCGAGGCCGTGGGGTGCACGCCGGATTGGATACAGGTCGCCGATCAGGAAGACGGCCTCGCCTGGTGCGCGCTCTCATCGAACTGGGTCTAGCGGACTTACATCATGACGGTGCGTAAATCGCAGGCCCGCTCCGCCCGCCAGGCGGCAGCGCTCGAGGTCCTGCATCTGCGCGGTTCTGCGGTGCTGTCGGCCTTTCGTTGCGAGAAGCTTTTGCGCCAACTCAGTGATCTCGTCCCGTCGCTGGAGCGAGTGTACGCGGAGTACTGGCATTTTGTCGCAAGCACAGGCGCGCTCAATACCGATGAGACCACGATCCTAAACCGCCTGTTGAGCTACGGCCCCAGCCGCCCGGAGCAACCCGCAACGGGTGAGTTGGTACTCGTGGTGCCGCGTCTCGGCACCATTTCGCCCTGGGCCAGCAAGGCGACCGATATTGTGCAAAGTTGTGGGCTTGATCGGGTCAAGCGGGTCGAGCGCGGCGTGGCGTGGTATCTGACCAAGACGCATGCAGCCGGATTAACCCCGGGCGAACGCGAACGCTTAGCGCCGTGGATCCACGATCGCATGACCCAAAGCGTCTTGCCGAGCTTCGATCGGATCGGCGAGCTGTTTCGCGAAGCCGAGCCCGCGCTGCTCATGACCATCGATGTGCTCAGCAGTGGCAGGGCGGCGTTGGAGTCCGCGAACACGGATCTGGGGCTCGCACTGTCGGGGGGCGAGATCGACTATCTGTTGGAAAATTTCCTGCGCCTGCAGCGCAACCCCACGGACGTCGAGCTCGTGATGTTCGCCCAGGCCAACTCCGAGCATTGTCGCCACAAGATCTTCAATGCCGATTGGGTCATCGACGGCAAAGTGCAGCCAGGCTCGCTGTTCGAGATGATCCGCGTGTCACACAAGCAAAACCCGAAGGGTACGATCGTCGCGTATGAGGATAACGCCGCGGTCATCGAAGGTTTTCGGGTGGCGCGATTTTTCCCTGATCCGGGTGCGAACGAGTACGCCTACCACGACGACGATACGCCCATCGTCATGAAGGTCGAGACCCACAACCATCCGACCGCGATCTCCCCCTATGCCGGCGCCGCCACCGGCGCCGGCGGTGAGATCCGCGACGAGGGCGCCACCGGACGGGGCGCCAAACCCAAGGCCGGCCTCACCGGATTCTCCGTGTCCAATCTGAACATCCCCGGGGCCGAGCGGGCGTGGGAGCGGGACTGCGGCAAGCCGGGCCGTATCGCCAGCGCGCTGGCGATCATGCTCGAAGGCCCTATAGGCGGGGCGGCTTTCAACAATGAGTTCGGCCGGCCGAATCTGGGCGGGTACTTCCGCACGTTTTGCGAGACCGTCGACGGCGAGATGCGCGGCTACCACAAGCCCATCATGCTGGCCGGCGGCATTGGCAACGCCCGCGCCCAGCACGTCCACAAGGCCGCGATCCCCGCCGGCGCGAAGCTGATCGTGATCGGCGGGCCGGCGATGCTGATTGGCCTGGGCGGTGGCGCGGCCTCGAGCATGGCGAGCGGCAGCAGTGTCGAGGATCTCGATTTCGCCTCGGTGCAACGCGACAACGCCGAGATGCAACGCCGCTGCCAGGAGCTCATTGACCGCTGCTGGGCGCTGGGGGCGGGCAATCCCATACTCTCGATC
>VRUB01000335.1 GCA_019456345.1 Nitrospira sp.
CAAATGTTCCGGACACAGGAAAACCGAAAAATCAGGCCATCGGTTGGCTGCGGAGAAAACTTTATTCCCTTAACGGTCGTACGGGGGTATGATCTCCGCAAACCTGGAGGTCATCTGGGAAATGTCGGGTAAAGCCGGAGCCGGCTGGAGGGGGCACAAATGATGATTTTGACGGGAAGGTCGCAGCACGGGGTGTGCGGCGCGTTCATGGCGTTGGCCGGTTTGGTGGGGTGCAGCCCTATGGCGTCGGACGGCGATCGCCTGGGCGAACCGTTTGCGTTTGAGACGGTTCCACCGGCCGAGGCTGGTGAGATCGATGAAACCGCAGCGCTGACCATAGCACTGCAGGGCATTCGGGCGAAAACGGACGAGAGCCAAGAAGGCCGGCTGCTGCGCGGCGTTCACCCCAAGTCGCATGGCTGCGTCATGGCCCGGTTCGTCGTCAATGACGATATCGAGGAAAAGTACCAGGTCGGGCTGTTTGCGCAACCTGGCATGAAGAAGGGGTATGACGCATGGATCCGGTTTTCCAACGCATCCGTGCTGCGCGAAGACGACCTCAAGGCAGACAACGACGATGTCCGCCAGAACGGCAGCCGCGGCATGGCGATCAAGGTCATGGATGTCGAAGGCGACATGCTGAGCAAGGACGATGGCCAGAGCAACCAGGACTTCTTGATGATCAACACGCCGGAATTTGCCTTCGCCAACGTCCGGGACTACCTGCGCCTCGACCGCATTCTGGCGCTCTCTGAGAAGGGCAATGACGCGGCGCTGTTTTTCTTACCTCTCAAACTGGATGCACTAGGCGAACCGAAGGATGGCGAATCGCCTGAGACGACAAAAGAGCGCAGTAAATTAAAAGCCATCATGGAAGCGATTCCAGCGTTCAACGAGTTCACGAGTGTTGATCTTGGTGGCACGAAAGCCTCAATCGGCGTCATCAAGGGGAAGATTGAGCGGAAGACCGTGCGCAACCCCATGCAGGTGGAATATTTCGGCGCCGCACCGTTTTGGTTCGGCGCGGGCCAGGCGATGAGATTCTCCGCAGCGCCCTGCGAGGCCACCGATCAAGCCCCATTTGTCGACGTCACCCCGGACAATCCCTCCAAGGACTATTTGGGCGAGGCGCTGACCCAGACCATGAAGGGCAAGAAGGACGTGTGCTACGACTTCAAGGTCCAGCTCCGCAGCGTCGATGCCGACGATCCGAAACTCGAGGAACTGAAACTCGAGGACGCAACAAAAATTTGGTCCGATGATGGCACCGGCTACGTCAATGTGGCACGGATCACCATCAAGGTGCCGCAAAAGCCGGACACGGACAAGGCGATGGAACAGTGTGAGAAACTTGCCTTCAGCCCATGGCACTCTCTGACCGATCACCAGCCGCTTGGAGGCATCAACCGGGCGCGCCGCAAGGTCTATTCCGACTCAGCC
>VRUB01000336.1 GCA_019456345.1 Nitrospira sp.
GGCCCTGCTACTCATCCACAGGTTTGCGTCGCGACTGCCTGGCCCCCTGATTGTCCTGGTGGTCTCCATCGTCCTCGTCGATGTACTGGGTTTGGGCGATCGGGGCGTTGCTGTGCTGGGGGTGATCAGCGACGGCTCGATGAGACTCGGCTTCCCAACCGGCCTCGACGCCGGTCAGATTGTCGACTTGCTACCCGGCGCGCTGGCTATCGTGGTGCTCGGATTCACCTTGGGCATAGCTGCCGCGAAGCGGGCGGCGGAAAAAACCGGGGACCAGATCGACCCCGACCAGGAGTTATTGGCAATCGGTGCCTCCAATCTCGGCGCCGGCTTGAGCGGCGGGTACGCAGTCACCGGCACCATGTCCAAGACAGCGGTGGCCATGGAGTCGGGCGGCAACACCCAGATCGGGAACCTGTTCACCGGTTTGCTCGGCGTTTTCACGATTCTGTTCTTGCTACCGTTTTTCGCGTCGCTGGCCGACGCCGCACTGGCCGCTTTGGTCATCGTGGTGATGGTAGAGATTTCGGACGTCGGGTACTTCCTCGCCTTGTGGCGCGTGCGCCGTCTCGAGTGCGTTCTCGGCGTGGCAGCCTTCGCCGGGGTGCTTGCGTTCGACGTTATGGCCGGTGTCATGATCGGCGTGGTTCTGGCGCTGTTCAAGCTCGCCCACCACGTCCACAGTCCGACCACGGCGGTGGTCGGTCGTACCCCGTCGGGGGCATTCGTCGATGTGGGCGAGCACGAAGACGCGAGGGAGATTCCCGGGATGCTGATCTGGCGCCAGTACGCCCCACTGGTCTTCCTCAACGCAAGAGTGCTGTCGAACGAGCTGAGGAGACTTGCCCTGGGGCGCGAGGGCCTTCGTGTCGTCGTGCTCGATGCAACCGCGTCATCGGGAATCGACAGTACCGCAGCCACTGCGTTTATCGCCGCGCGGGATGACCTCGCAGCCGCCGGTATTGCGCTGTGGGTCGTCAACGTGCGAGAAACGGCTTGGGAGCTGGTTGTGGCCGCGTTGAAGGCGGCAGGTGGGGCGATTCCGCCGGTGTTCGAATCGCTCGCCGATGCCGTGGCCCGATTCGAGCAATTCGGCACGGCTGAGGGTGGCTCAGATGATTGATTCCGCTACCGGCCCCGGGTAAGCACCCAATAGACCGCACCGCTCGGCGCCTGGATGCGGTAAAGCTCTCGCGTTTGTGGCATGCGCTCGTTGGTGAGCCGGAGGTATAAGTCGTCGAAGAATTCCGGCGTTTCCAGACTGAAGTTGTGAAAGTTGCGCGTGCGGTTGACCGGTGTAACGTCCACCAGGGCAATCCGCTCGCTGTTTGGCTCGACCAGTCTTGCCAGTGCTGCCGCCTCTTCCGTCTGTGCCGGGTTCTCCGGTCTAAGGGTGCTTTCGCCCAGCCGCAGCCCGCGGTTGATGATTCGGCTGATCA
>VRUB01000337.1 GCA_019456345.1 Nitrospira sp.
GCCGAACTCTGGGGATGTGGGCCTTCGGATGGATTTGGAGTCGGTCATGCAACGTTTGTCGGACACATCGAGGGCGGTAGTATGGCTGCACGACGTCGAGGGGTACACGCACGAAGACATCGCCGAGCTGATGGGGAAGAGTGTGAGTTTTTCGAAATCCCAGCTTTCGCGTGCTCACGCACGCTTGCGCAAATGGCTAGGTGAGGAGGCGGTATGCTGATTCACTGCACGATGAGCGAGCTGTTGGCCATCAGGGACGGTCAGGGCTCCCAGGCGGCGCTGCGCCACTTGGATGAGTGTGATGAGTGCTGCCATGAGTTGGAGCTGCTGCACCAACGCGTCGCCGCGCTGAAAGCGCTCCCCAGCGCCAATCCGCCACGTGATCGTTGGTCGGCCGTACGCGATCAGATCATGGCGGAGCGCGCCAGGGCGAGGCGCCGGTTCGGCGGTTGGTTGGCGACCGCTGCCGCGGCCTCCGTTGCTCTTGCAATTGGAGTTGGTGGGTTGGTTACTCCCGCCGCACAGGGGCCGGATCCGCTCGCGGAGCTGGTTTCGGAAGCGCAGATGTTGGAGGAGGCTCTTCGCACCATGCGGCCGGAAACCCGCGTGCTCAACGGGCGCACGCTGGGTGCCGTTGCCGCTTTGGAAGACCGCCTCGAGTTGCTGGACGTGCGATTCGAACAAGCACGGCTGCGACGCTTGCCGAGAAATCGGATGGTGATCTTGTGGCAGGAACGCGTCGATTTGATGGACGCCTTAGTGAACGTACACGCCCGGCCGGTAACCCTGATTGGGTTTTGACCTGCCGGCCACTGGCTATAGGAGTTGAATGGAATGACGAAGCAGAAATTCTTATTGATGGTCACTGCGCTGGTGCTCGGATTCGGCGTTACGCCGATGGCTGCCCAGGAGCAGGAGCAACGTCGCGAACTCGAGCGACGTCTTAACGATCTACGCGACGAAATGCGCCAACTCGAGCGGCAGCTCGGCGATCTGCGTGGCGACGATCGCTTTTTCAGAGGGTTGGTGACCTTTTCGACCAACCGTGCCCAGCTCGGGGTGTTCGTCCAGACGGAAGCGGATCCGGCGACCGACGACATCGGCGCGTTACTACAGTCGGTGAACGAGGGAGGGGCTGCCGACGAAGCCGGGTTGCAAGACGGCGATATCGTCACGTCATTCGACGGCGAACGGCTGGCCGGCCGATATCCGGCCGCCGGCCGGAACGCATCGGAGCCGGCCAGAAAGTTGATCGACCTGATCGCCGAGAAGGAACCCGGAGACGAGGTCACGGTCGAGTATCAGCGTGACGGCCAGACGCACAGCACCGTGGTGACGCTGGGCGAACCAGGGGGGTGGTTTACATCGTTTGGCAGATCCGGGTTCGAGGTGGTGAGCCCGCCGGGATTCAACCGGGTCCCGCTGCCGGATG
>VRUB01000112.1 GCA_019456345.1 Nitrospira sp.
AAGCCGGTCCGAATAGTAAAAAGCGCTGAGACACGCGCTGAGAGCCTTTTCCGGCCATTTTCCGTAGGGGGTTGCCATTACTTGCCGTGAAAGCGGCCTGAATTCCCGCGTTAAATCCGTGCGCCCCTGGCTGCGGTTATCTGTGCGGGATCCACCCGGCTCGCAGCGCTCGCTGCTCGCGCCGCCATCCGCCAATCCGTAACCAACCAGCAGTCGTCAACCCGCCATTCGAACCACTGGGCTGCGCACCTCCAACCGCTCTCAGGGATAATCGACCTAGGATAGATTTAATTCGTTTAATCAACCAATTGTTAGGGAAATGCCAAGTCAGATAACAAGATAATACTATAAGCTATTCAATTAATGCCCAGACCTATAATTTTGCAGATAACTTACTGACTAGTAAGTCAAACTCGCGCCTTTACAATATTCTTTTCTTCACAAACATTAAGGCCTAAATTCAACGCCTTCAGCCATAACTTTAAAGTATTTTCTACCAAAAATATGTGGCCTTCTGCTGCAGGCTCCGGTCCTTCATAGGTACGGATCTCGGGTCGAGCGCACCGCATGAGAAGGCTAACGCGACAGTGCGGCCGAGAGCTCGGGCAGGATCTTGAACAGGTCGCCGACCACACCGTAGTCCGCCACCTGGAAAATCGGGGCGTCCTCGTCCTTGTTGATGGCGACAATGACCTTGCTGTCCTTCATGCCCGCCAGGTGCTGAATCGCGCCGGAAATACCGACAGCGATGTAGAGATCGGGCGCCACGACCTTGCCGGTCTGGCCGACCTGGTAGTCGTTGGGCACAAAACCCGCATCCACCGCCGCGCGCGAGGCCCCCACGGCGGCGCCGAGCTTGTCCGCGATCTCCTCGAGCAGCTTGAAGTTCTCGCCGCTTTGCAGCCCCCGGCCGCCGGAGATCACCACCCGCGCGGAGGTAAGCTCCGGGCGTTCGGTCTTGCTCAGCTCGTGGCGCACGAACTCGGAGGTCCCGGGGTGATCTACCGCCTGCCCTTGCTCGATGACTGCCTCACCGCCCTCCGTCGCCGCCGCTGCGAACGCGGTACCGCGCACCGTGATGATCTTGACCGCGTCCTTCGATTGCACCGTAGCGATGGCATTCCCAGCGTAGATCGGCCGCTTGAATGTATCGGCGCTCTCGATCGCGATGATGTCCGATACCTGCGCCACACCCAGCAGCGCCGCCACTCGTGGCATCACGTTCTTGCCGAAGGTGGTGGCCGGCGCCAGCACATGGCTGTAAGACGGCGCAAGTGCGGCGATAAGCGGGGCCAGCGCCTCCGCCAGCGAATGCGCGTAGCGCACATCGTCCACCACCACGACTCTTGCTACGCCTTGCACTCGTGCCACCTCTTCAGCGACGGCGCGGCAATTGTGGCCAGCGACCAGCACCACTGCATCGCCGAGCTGTGTGGCCGCAGTAATGGTGTTCAAGGTCGCGGCTTTTAGCGCCGCGTTGTCATGTTCGGCTACAACCAGTGTACTCATCAGATCACCTTGGCCTCATTTTTTAGCTTGTCCACCAACGCATCGGCATTCTCCACAATCACGCCCGCCTGGCGCTTGGGCGGCTCTTCTACCCGGAGCGTGACAAGGTGCGGCGTAGTGTCCACGCCCAGGTCTTCGGGTTTCAACGCTTCGATCGGTTTTTTCTTGGCCTTCATGATGTTGGGTAGTGAGGCGTAGCGCGGCTCGTTCAATCGCAGATCGGTGCTGATCACCGCCGGCAGCTTGAGCATCACGGTCTCGAGCCCACCGTCGATCTCGCGCGTCACCTCCGCCCGGCCATTGTCAATTACAAGCTTGGACGCGAACGTGCCCTGCGGCCAGCCCAGCAACGCGGCCAGCATCTGCCCGGTCTGATTGCTGTCGTCGTCGATGGCCTGCTTGCCGACGATCACGAGCTCGGCGGACTCTTTGTCCACGACCGCCTTCAGCAGCTTCGCTACCGCGAGCGGCTCCAAGGGCGCGTCCGTGACGACGTGGATGCCACGATCGGCGCCCATCGCAAGCGCGGTGCGAATCGTGTCCTGACATTGCTGCACGCCGAGCGAGACGGCGATCACCTCCTCGACCGTTCCCGCCTCTTTCAAGCGCACGGCCTCTTCCACGCCGATCTCGTCAAACGGGTTCATGGACATCTTGACGTTCGCGGTCTCCACGCCGCTGTTGTCCGCGCGCAGCCGTATCTTGACGTTGAAATCAATTACTCGTTTAACCCCAACCAGTACCTTCATGTACACGCACTCCCGGTAATGTTCTTTAGCTACTGCCAGCTCGCCTCGCTCACTCCACGAACAGATCGGAAAGCAGCGTCCCGCGCGGATCTACCGCGTAACGCCGTGTGTCGGTGATGCCTTCCTCCGCCAAGACTTCCTCATCGATAAAAAAATTGCCCGTGCACTGGCGGCTGTCACGCGTAAGGATTACGTGCGCTGCATCCGCCACGATCTGCGGCTTGCGACAGCTCTCCGGCTGCACGCGCCCGCCCAGCATCGCCAGCGCCGCCGTGTGGATCACGGTGCGCGGCCACAGGGCGTTCACGGCCACGGCGTCGCCCTTGAACTCCTCGGCCATCCCGAGCACGCACATGCTCATGCCGTACTTGGACATGGAGTAGGCCACGTGCTCCTTGAACCATCGCGGCTGCATGTTCAACGGCGGTGAAAGATTCAGGATGTGCGCGTTCACGGCCTTTTTGAGATATGGCACGCACGCCTGCGAGCACGCAAAGGTCCCACGCACATTAACCGAAAACATTAGATCAAAGCGCTTCATGGGCGTGTCGAGCGTACCGCTTAAGCTGATCGCGCTCGCGTTGTTGATCAATATATCGATGCCCCCGAATGTGTCCACCGCCTGCTCGACCGCGGCTGTAATTTGCTCTTCGTTACGAATATCGAGAGGTACCGGCAAGGCGCGCCCGCCTGCGCGCTCGATCTCTTCGGCAACGGTGTAAATCGTACCCGGCAGTTTCGGGTGCGGCTCGACCGTTTTGGCGGCGACTACGATATTGGCCCCGTCGGCGGCCGCTTTCAGCGCGATGGCTGCGCCGATACCGCGGCTCGCGCCGGTAATAAATAGGGTTTTACCGCTCAGGGTTCGCATTGCGCCACGCTTGCTAGTTCGCACTCGCAGTTTGAATTAAAACGCCGCCCCATCAAACTCCATGATCGATTTGCCGCCGGCCATGATAGCGGCAAACACGCCGCTGGTCTGCGGCAACAGCCGTTGCATGTAGAAACGCGCCGTCTTGATCTTGGCCTCGTAAAAGCCGACATCGTCGCCTTCGCGTTTTTCGAGCGCCAACGCCGCCATGCGCGCCCACATATAACCCAGCGCGACGAGCCCGAACAGCCGTAAGTAATCCGCCGCTGCGGCCCTGGCCTCGCTCAGGTCTCGCATGGCGCTTGATAATTCACCATGGCCTCAATTCCTCAAAGGTTTACCGGTCTCGAGCAGGTGCTCTATGCGGGCGAGCGTTGCCGGCTGGCGCACGAGCGCCATGAATGCATTGCGTTCCAGCGACAACAGCTCATTTTCCGTCAGGACTTCGGTAACATCGGTGTCGCCGCCGCTCAAAACCCCGGCCAGTGTTTTTGCCACGCACTCGTCGTGCGCCGTTGCCTTGCCGAGGCGACGAAACCCATCGACCGCCATCTCCAGCACCGTCTTCGCCGATGCGCCGGCCAGTTTGAACTCCGGCGGCACTGGCGGCGTGTAGCCCGTCACCAGCGCGAGCGCCTGGGCCTTGGCGTCGGCCAGGAGCCGGTCGCGATTCATGGTGATCCCGTCGTGCGGGCGCAGGAAGCGCAGCTCCCTGGCCTCGGCGGCGGATTTCGCCACCGTGGCCATGCTGATGGTCTCGAACGCCTTGATTACCGGCGGCATCGGCCCGTGCCCGCCGTTGGGGTACGTCGCCCACCGGTACAGCAATTCCTTGCAACCGCCCCAACCCGGAATCAGGCCGGCACCGACTTCCACGAGGCCGACATAGGTCTCTGCATGCGCCTGCACGGCGTCGCAATGCAACAGAATCTCGCAACCGCCACCGAGCGCCATGCCGGCCGGGGCGCCCACTACCGGAAAGGGCGCGTACTTCAAGGCGCCGTAGGCCTCCTGGCCTTGGGCGATCATCGCCTCGATCTCGGACCAGGCGGCCATGTTGGCTGCGAACAGCAACAGCCCGAGGTTGGCCCCGGCGGAGAAGTTCGACGCCTCGTTGTATATCACCAGAGCCTGATAACGACCCGGAATCAGCTCGATCGCCTGGTGAATCATGGCGAGAATGTCCGGGTCGAGCGCGTTCATCTTGGTGTGAAACTCCAGGCACACGACACCATCGCCGATGTCCCACAGGCTGGCAGAGCCGCTCTTGGCCAATGGCTCGCTGCTGCGTTTGATGTCGGCCAACAGCAACACGCCCGGCGTACGCGGCACCTCGCGGTAGTCGCCGTCAACGTTCAGATATTGGAGCCGGCCCTTTTCTACCCGATGGAACGACCGTTGCGCCGCCGTCTGCAGCAACGCAGGCACCGCCATCCCTTCAGCCTTGAGTTTTTCCGCAAACCAGTCGCTGCCCAGCTGATCAATCAGCTCGAACGGCCCGAACTTCCAGTTGTAGCCGAGCTTCATGGCGTTATCGATGGCGACGATATCCTCGGCGATCTCCGGCACCAGGCTCGCGGCATAGCTCAGGGTCTGCGCCAACACGCGCCAGGCGTAACGCCCGCCCTTATCGGAATGCGAGACCAGCGCGCGCAGACCGTCTTTGCCGGCCGCGGCAACGCTTTCGAGCTGCGGCGTCACGACCGGGCGGTACTTACCCGTCACCAGGTCACGTGCTTCCTTGACCTTGGCTCCCGACTCGCGATTGATGCGATAAAAACCACCCTTCCCTTTTCGCCCGGTGTAGCCGTCGGCGATCATCTTCCGGAAAAATTCCGGGACCTCGTAGAGCCGTTGGAACGCGTCGTGTGCCGGCAGGCTCGCGTGCAGGCTCTCGAGCACATGCGGCTGAAGGTCGAGGCCGACCAGGTCCAACAAACCGAAGATGCCGGTCTTGGGGATGCCTACGGGCCGGCTCATCACCGCATCGGCCTGCTCCACCGTGAGGCCGTCGGCAAGCGCCTCGAGCATCGCGCATTGCAGCCAGAACACGCCGATGCGATTGCCGATGAAGCCGGGGGTATCCTTGGCCATCACCACGCCTTTGCCAAGCGCCACGTCGGCGAAGGTCCGGATCGCCGCGACCGCCTCGGGGCGCGTATGTGCACCGCGCACGAGCTCGAGCAAGCGCATGTAGCGCGGCGGGTTGAAGAAATGGGTGATCAGGAAATCGCGCACGAAGCGCGCCGGCAGCTGTGCCGTCAGATCGTGCAGCGGGATGGTGGACGTGTTGGAAGACACGATCGCACCGGGCTTGCGCACGGCATCGATCCTTTCATACAACGCGCGCTTCACGTCCAGCCGTTCGACCACGGCCTCCACAATCCAATCCGCGTCGGCCAACAGCCCCATGCTGTCCTCGATATTGCCCGCGGTAATCAATCTCGCATTGCGCTTGTGCATGAACGCCGCCGGCTGCACCTTGAGCAGCTTCTGAATCGCGCCTTCGGCGACGACATTGCGGTTCTCAGCGCCTTCGGGGACGATGTCGAGCAATACGACCGGCACACCGGCATTGGCGATGTGCGCCGCGATCCCGGCACCCATGACACCGGCACCGATGACAGCGGCTTTGTCTATCTGCGTCATCTACACGGCCTCCAGGATGGTCGCGATGCCTTGACCGCCGCCGATGCATTGGGTGGCCAGTGCAAAGCGCTTGCGCTCGCGCTGCAACAACGCCGCCGCCTTGCCGGTGATGCGCGCGCCGGTCGCACCCAGCGGGTGGCCCAGTGCGATCGCACCGCCGTCCAGGTTGATCTTCTCCGGGTCGAGCTCCAGATCCCGGATGCAGGCCAGCGCCTGCGAGGCAAACGCCTCGTTGAGCTCGATAATATCGATATCCGCGATCGACAAACCGGCGCGTGCGAGCGCCTTGCGGGTGGCCGCAACGGGACCGATACCCATGATCTCGGGCGCGCACCCGGCCACGGCGATGCTCTTGATCCGCGCGAGCGCCTCGAGCCCGTTCTTGTGCGCGTAGTCCTCACTGCACACGAGCACCGCAGAGGCGCCGTCGGTCAACGGCGACGAGGTCCCAGCCGTCACCGCGCCGTTTGCATCGAACGCGGGCTTGAGATCCGCCAGCACCTCGAGATTGGTCTCGGGGCGAATACCGCCGTCGCGGTCGATCGTCTCCTCCCCATGCTTGATCGGGGTGATCTCTCGCGAAAACCGTCCTTGCTCCTGCGCCGCGGCCGCCTTGACCTGGCTGGAGACGGCGAACTCCTCCTGTTGCCTGCGTGATATGCCGTACTTCTTGGCCACGTTCTCGGCCGTTTCTCCCATGGATATGTAGGCCTGCGGATACGATTCATACAGGCCGGGATGCGGCAATGGGTTGAAACCCATCATGGGAACGCGGGTCATGGATTCCACGCCGGCGCACAGGAACACCTCGCCGGCGTTCATCTGGATAGCACCGGCGGCCGAATGGATCGCCTGCATGGACGAGCCACAGAAACGGTTCAGGGTGGCGCCGGCGACGGACAGCGGCAGCTCGGATAAAAAGCCCACTAGCCGCGCCATATTGAGGCCCTGTTCGCCTTCAGGAAAGGCGCAACCCAGCATCAGGTCCTCTACATCCTCGACCTTCACCGCGGTTCGCTGCAGCAAGCCCTTGATCACCTGTGCCGCCAGCTCGTCGGGCCGCACCTTGGTCAGTGCGCCCTTGTTGGCCAGTGTGAACGCAGAGCGGGCGTACCCAGCTATGACAACATTCTTCATTTCCCTGTTCTCCAAAAAAAGATTTTCGTCTACCGGCGCACGCGCTGCCCGGCGCGTCGCCTTTCGCGGGGGGGCAGAACCGGGCGACCGTTGCCACTACTGCGCTGGGCATCGAGCGCCACGCCTTTTTCTGCCAACGCCGCCATCGTTTGCCCCTCGATTTCTTTCAGCTCTCTGAGGGCGTTGCCAAGATCCGTGCGCTGATGCTCGAGCTCGCTGATGCGGGCCCTGACTCTGCGCGTGAGCAACTTGAGCTGTTGGGCCTGCGTGGTATCGACGTCGTACAAGGACAGGTACTCCTTGACGTCGGCCAGCGAAAACCCCAGGCGCTTGGCACGCAAGATCAACTCCAAGCGCGCGTAATCGCGATGAGTGTAGGCGCGGGTCCAACCAACGCGCTGGGGCGTCAACAGCCCCTTGGCTTCGTAGAACCGTATGGTCCGCGGCGTAACGCCGTAGTGCGCGGCCAACTCGGTGATGGTGTAGAACTTTTCCATCATGCCCTCCTTTTGGCCGATGCTAAGTCAACTTAACGTATACGTCAACTAGCTTACGTATACAAGATAATCCTGCCGTAAAGTTACATGTGAAGCTATTTCTGGGAATCATCCATAAGATATTGAGTTAATGTGTAAATCATTACTTCAGAAACCCAAACCCGGGAGCGTGACCAAGATCCGAGAAGGTGCTTAGCCTGAATTTTCCACCACAGCGCACACTGCGACCACAGAGAGCATTGAATTTCTTTTGATTTTGTTCATAGCGGCGAAGGGTGTGTGGCGCAACGCCTCGCATCATCGCAGCGCAGGCCCTCAGCTCGCTTAACGCTTTGTTTTCGCGGTAACTCGGTAACGCGGTAACTGCTCCAGGCGTTACTCTAGCTCGGCAACGCGGTAAC
>VRUB01000338.1 GCA_019456345.1 Nitrospira sp.
CGAGACGGCGCCGGCTCCCAAGACGCCGGCCAAGGAGGCCGAGACGGCGCCGGCCTACAAGGTCCAGTTGGCCGCCGAGCGGTCCCTGGAGGGGGCGCGGGGCGAATGGGAACGCTTGCGGCGCAAGAATTTGGATCTGCTGGGGAACCTGACCCTTTCCGTCACCAAGGCCGATCTCGGGCCGGAAAAGGGGGTGTTCTACCGCCTGCGCGCCGGCCCCGTAGGCGACAAAGCCGCGGCGCGCGCCCTGTGCGCGAAACTGGCCAGGCGCGAGATGGGGTGTCTGGTCGTCCGTCCCGGGGGATGAGGCGCGGGGCGCGGCGGCGCGATTGGGTGCGGCTGGAGGGCCGGGGCCGGGATCGTCGTCACGGTGATCGTGGTCTCCATCGGCGCCGCCGTTGGGGCGTTCTCTGCCCAAACGCCCCGGCTAAATCACCATTTCGACCGCCCGTTGTCCACATTATCCGGGCCTCAGAGGCTGAATCGGCGCCACCGTTCTCCGCGATGCGCTCGGTTGCGAATGTTCTGAGGACGGGTAGCCATGGCTAGGTAGCCAAAACATGTGTTTTGCGCTAACATTCTTCAACCATCGATACCTGCCGGGATCATTTCTGGGGAAGGTGCAGTTTGGGGGGGCGAAATCGGCGGCGAATGCTCGAAAAAATCGCCATAAACCTGGAATCCGCGGAGTGCTGCTCGTCGCTTCGGGGATCGCGGAATACAATTACGAGGACGAGGACGAGGAAAAAAACCGCAACAAGCGCGGCTTCAGGAAAACCTATACAACGCGGGTCGCCGTGTTCGCCGGGGGCCGGAATATTCCCCAGTCGCGGATCGCCGGGGCCGTGCGTCAGCGCATCATAAGAATCGTCAGCGATATTATTTAAACGAAATTAAACAAAACTAAGGGAGGAAATAAAGAGCAGGGAGGCGAAGATGTTGCGTCGATTCTATTTCGTAATTGTTGCGTCGATCCTTTTTCCGGCCTGTGCCTTCGTCGACAACGAGATTCAGTTGGAATATCAGTATGTTCCCGGTAGCTCGGTAAGTGCCCTAAAACAGGGAACCATCTACCTGTCGTTGTTCGAGGATCGGCGCATCGATAAAACGAAAGTTGGGGTGATCCGGAACGCGTACGGTATGGAAACCGCCAAGGTCCTGACCAAAGACGATCCGGCGATATGGGTTTCAAATACGCTTAAAGGAAATCTCGAAAGAAGCGGCTACAAGGTTGAGACTGTCGAAAAAGGGTTTTCCCCTGGGAAAGGGCAGTTTTACCTGTCGGGCAACATTACCAAAGTATATTCCGATCCTAAACCGGGGTTCTGGGCCTTCACAGTCACCGGTGATGTGGAGGCTTTGTTGCAGGCTGAATATAATGGCCGAAAAACGCAGGAGATGATTGCTGGCCACACGGAAG
>VRUB01000339.1 GCA_019456345.1 Nitrospira sp.
AAAAGTGGCGGCTTTAACCGGGATTCCACTCTTGCCGATGCACTCGAAGCGGTCTTCGGCGCTGTTTTTCTTGATGGCGGCATAGAGCAGGCACGCAATGTTATTTTGCATGTCTATCGCGCTATGCTAGAAAACGTCACGCCGGATACACTCAAGAAGGATCCCAAGACTCAGCTCCAGGAGCAACTGCAAAAAGACGTTCTTGCAACGCCGCTCTACCGGGTGGTGGAGGTGACAGGCGAACCCCACAGTCAGTGTTTCCGAGTGGAGTGCATCGTCCCCGGACTGGAGGCGCCGGTGCAAGGCGTGGGCCGCAGCCGCCGAAATGCCGAGCAGGAGGCTGCCTCCAGGGCATTAGAGCTCCTGGCAGCACAGCACGGTGCCTGAGCCGTTTAAGTGTGGTTTCGTTACAATCGTTGGACGTCCCAACGTCGGAAAATCCACATTAATTAACCGGCTCGTCCAACAAAAGGTCAGCATTACCTCGCAACGACCACAGACCACCCGCAACCGCCTGCTTGGAATCAGGACCGACGAGCGCGCGCAGATAGTCTATGTCGACACTCCCGGTCTGTGCGCGGGCGCGAAGAGCGCGCTCGATCGCCTGATGAACCGCGCCGCACGAGGCAGCCTGGAAGGCGTAGACTGCGTGGTATTCGTTGTTGCGGCAAGCGGTTGGACCGCTGCCGATGATTCGGTGCTGAGTCTTGTGCGGCGCCAACCCTGCCCGGTGATACTGGCTATCAACAAGATTGACCTGCTGAAGGGCCGAGAGCGACTGCTGCCACTCATGCAACAGGCCGCGGCGCGGATGGAGTTCGATGAAATCATTCCGTTGTCCGGCCTGACTGGCGAAAACCTCGCTGATCTGAAGGATAGCCTGCTGCGCTATCTGCCGGTGCAACCACCGCTGTTTCCGCGAGAGCAAGTCACGGATCGCGATGAGCGGTTCATGGCGGCAGAGCTCGTACGTGAGCAAGTATTTCGCAGCCTGCGGCAGGAGCTGCCGTATGCAATTGGTGTCGGGATCGAGCATTTTGAGCGCATGGCAAAGCATGTGCGCATCGGGGCGGTAATCTGGGTGGCAAAGGAAAGTCAAAAGGGCATCGTGATCGGGAGCGGGGGTGAGCGCTTGAAGCAGATCGGCGTGCGCGCGCGCGCGCAGATGGAAAAACTCCTTGGCTCGAAGGTCTATCTCGAGCTTTGGGTCAAGGTGCGCGAAGGTTGGGCCGACAGCCAGACAATACTGCACAGCCTGCACTACGGTGAAGAATAGAACATCCGCTACCACGCGGAGATCGCATGACTCCATGGATGAACGACTCCAGGGACAGAGGACGACTGCAGGGATGCAGGACGACTGCAGGGATGCAGGAGCTAGAGCAACGCAGGAGCGGTTGCCGAGCTAGAG
>VRUB01000340.1 GCA_019456345.1 Nitrospira sp.
GGCTCCAAGATCATCGCCGGTGCGAAAGACATGATGCCGGGTCAGCCGGGGTCCACCATCGCCGCCAGAGAGCACGTCATCGCCAAATACCGGGACGCGCTGGTGAAGCTGGTCGAACTCCACATCAAGGCGACCGAGTTGTTGAAGAAGGACCCGGCCGCGGCGGCTCCGCACGTGTTGAACTTCGTCGCCAAGGGTTTGGTGGACGTCAAGACGATCCAAGCAGCCCTGGAATCGCCGTCGGCCAACTTCGAGGACAATCCGGCGAATATCATCGTCGAGAGCCGCTACATGCACGACTTCCAGAAAAGCGAGAAGATCAAGACCAAGGTGTCGGTGGATGGCCTGTTCGACCTCACCATCTACAACGACGCCGCCAGGAACCTTGGCCTACGAAAATAAGAACGCCGACACGGGAAAAAGAAGTCACCCAACGTGAAGCCGACCACGCGGTACGTGCTGTCGTCTACCGGGTTGGTGGCATTCCTCTTGGTTTGGGAGGGGTTTGCACGAAGTGGGATCATGGAACCCCATCTGCTGCCCCCTCCCAGCACCATTCCACCGGCGCTCATTTCCGAGATCAACGAAGGTTTCTGGCAGGTCATGGTCTGGTCCAGCCTTCGCCACTACACCATCGGGTTCGTGCTGGGCTCGGTCCTGGGCGTGACGTTGGGCGTCGTCGTGGCACTGTTTCCCAGGGTCGAGGCCAGCCAAGCCTACCTGGCCCGCATATTGCGCCCGATCCCGCCGCTGGCGTGGATTCCGTTCGCCATCATCTGGTTCGGGATCACCGAGACGGCGGCGGCGTTCATCATTTCCATCGGCATTTTCTGGATCAACTACTTCACCGCCATGGGCGCGGTGAAGGCGGTGGATAAGGACCTGATCGAGGTCGCCCGCGCCTTTGGCCACCGGACATTTCCGGCGCTGTTACGCAAGGTGATCCTGCCGGGCGCCGCGCCCGGCATCCTTTCCGGGCTTCGCGCCGGCTTGGGTCAGGGCTGGATGACGGTGGTGGCGGCCGAGCTTTTCGGTATCCAGGGCATCGGTCAGCGCATGATCGAAGCGGCGGGGCTTTTGAACACCCAGGTCGTGATTCTGTACATGTTCTCCATCGCGTTCTTGTACGGGGTGAGCGATTACATCTTCGTGCGGATCCAACAAAGGATCCTGGCATGGCAGCGGTAATCGAAACCAAAAATCTGGCCGTCGCCTTCGGCGAGGGCGACGCGCGGAACGTCGTCTTCCATCGCCTGAACGTCAGCGTCGAGGAAGGCGAGTTCGTGACCCTCGTCGGCGTCTCCGGCGCCGGCAAGTCGACGTTGCTGCGCGTGATCGCCGACCTGATCCCGTCCTTGGAGGGATCGATCGAGGTTAACGCCGTCCGGGTGCCGTCCCGGCGGCCCATCGC
>VRUB01000113.1 GCA_019456345.1 Nitrospira sp.
TGATGGATCCTCGAACAGCTTTGTGTAGCCCCGGGCATCGAAGAAGACTTCAATCGAAGAAATCTTGCCCTTCTCCACAGTTGCCCAATGTACGACCGTGGTCCGGGTGAGGACTGAGAATCGGGTGACGAAGGTCAGGATATCGCAGACCTGATCGCCGTCAACAAAGGTCTTCCGCCACTCGATGCCTTCTAGAATGGACGCCACGCGGGAGGAATCCGCGATAAATTGATCCGCGCTGTCGAAGTTCGCGATCGGACCGCGGAAGGTGAAATTTTCGTTGGACAGGTACTCCCGGGCGCGTTCGAAGTCTCGCGCGCCGATGGCGTTGAGGTAGGCGTGAACGATCTCCTGCGGTGGCGGTGAGCCCATGTTTTTCTTGATAGCACTGCTGTGCGCCCGGATCAAGCCTTCGCCACCCCCGCCCCAGTGGCCACCAGGAAATCAACTCTTTGACACCGCCTCAGCGGCCCATTGTGGTCCAACATCATATGGCTCTTATGCGGGAGCGGGGGTGTGTCGGCGGGTTAGCCTTGCTATGGCGGGGGCTATCCATGTCGGCGGGTACGGGTGATGTTATTATGCACTAGCTGAAGAAATCCTATGCGCCTACGTTGATTGCTCGGGCAAAGTCATGGTTATCGGTTGGGAAATGCAGTATCCAATGAAGGCAGCGTTCATACAGCGGACAGTTTTGGTTGGTCTTAGCCTGGCCTGGCTGGTCGTGGCGCCGCCGGCCGGCGCGGCGAATCCGCTCATACCCGCAACCCAGGCCGAGGCCCCAGCCGGAAAACCGATCGAGCTTCCCAAGGACCTGACCCAGGAACAAGTACGCGACCTCATGTCGCGGTTGTCGGACACCGACGTGCGTCAAATGCTAATCGCCGAGCTCGATACGCAGACGCAACAGGAAACGGAAGAAAGCGCCGCCTTTGCGGCCGGGCGGTTTTTCCAGAGGTTCCAGGATGAAGGCGAACGCATTCGGTCTGTGGCTGCCAAAATGGCGGCGGCGATCCCTGACCTTCCGGCAGTGCCGAGTTTGATCTGGGCAGGGGTGACGGCCGGGGGCATAGTCAGCGGCTGGCGCATCATCGCCGAGATCGTCATTTTCTTGTTGGTCGGCGTGCTTGCAGAATGGGCCTATCGGCGCGCAAGTGCGCTAGCAGGATTACAAAGAGCTCGAAGCACACCTGAAACGCTCGCGTCGCGGCTGGGGCTCTTGGGTCTGCAGGCGCTTATCGATCTGTTTGGCATCATCGTGTTTGCGTTGGTGGCTATTTCCTTGATGTACATGAGCGGATCGAGAAATTCCGCGCAACCGTTGCTTTTCATGACGATCATTTGGGGCGTGATTGGTCTGCGGTTGGTCTCGCTGGTATCGCGGTTCATTTTCGCGCCCAAGATCAGTTGGCTAAGGGCTGTGCCGCTAAGTGATCAGGCCGCGCGCGCAATTCACGCCCGCGTGCTCGTGTTGGCGACCGCAATCGTCATCGCTCGAAGAATCGGTCTGTATCTCTCGGATATTGGTTTCGATTTCGGGCTGCTCGAGCTGATTATCGGCGCTGCCTGGGTCATTGTTGTTCTCATGATCGTGGGGGTCATCTGGCAGGCGCGTGCGCTGGTGGCCGCGTTTCTACGCGGCGCCACACCGAGCAATGGCGAGACCCGTTCGCTGAGCCAGAGCCTCGCATCTAACTGGCATGTGCTCGCGAGCGCTTACGTTATTGTGTTGTTTTTCGCCGCCGTTCTTATTGCTTTTGGCACCACACGCGATCCTGTTGCCGCTCTAATAATAAGCTGGCTCTTGCCTGCGATCGTGCCGCTCGCCGACCTGGGGCTGCGGCGGCTCGTCGCACGAATGTTCGGGTCCAGGGGCAAGCCGGAGGAGGGTGCCGGTGAGGAAGTGACGACCGCCGCCCCCGCGGGCACGGCGGCCGAAGCCGGGGATAGCGCTGTCGGGCAGCTGGCACAGGCCGGCGATGAGGGTAGCTATCAGAGTATCGCTTTGCGCAACCTTCGCATTCTGCTCGGCGTGGGCGTGGGGATCGCGTTCGTCAATCTGTGGGGCATCGATGTGCAGGGCTTCGCCGAGCAACTCGTGGGTGAGCGCGTGGCCCGCGCGCTGGTCGACATCACCATCATCTCGCTGCTGGCCTATGCGGTGTGGGGATTTGCGAAGGCCGCGGTCGAGCGGCACGTGCGGGATGAAGAGCTTGAGTCCGCAGAGACATCGAAGGGTGTAGTATCCGCTCCCGGGACGACGCGGCTGCGTACCCTGCTGCCGCTGCTGCGCAAGTTCGTGTTCATTACATTGCTGGCCGTGGTCATCATGACCGCGCTGTCCTCGCTCGGTGTGAACGTGGGCCCGTTGGTCGCGGGTGCCGGCATGGTCGGTATCGCCATCGGCTTCGGCGCGCAGGCGCTAGTGAGGGACATCGTATCCGGCATGTTCTTTCTGCTCGATGATGCCTTCCGGATGGGGGAGTATGTGGAGGTCGGGGGCGCGAAGGGCGTCGTGGAGAAGATGTCCATTCGCTCCTTGCAGCTGCGTCATCACAACGGCCCGGTCCATACCATACCCTTTGGTGAGATAAAGCAGCTCACGAACTACAGCCGCGAGTACGTCATAATGAAATTCGAGCTCCGGCTGCCGTTCGAGACCGATATCGACAAGGTGCGCAAGATCATTAAGAAGATCGGCAAGGACATGTTGCAGGACCCGGAGCTCGCGCCCCTGATGTTAGGCCCGCTGAAATCCCAGGGCGTCATGCACATTGACGACTCGGCACTGGTGATTCGCTGCAAGTTCACGGCAATACCCGGCCAGCAGTTCCTGGTTCGGCGCCAGGCCTTTACCCGCATCCAGAAGGCGTTCGAGGAGAACGACATTCATTTTGCGCCGCGCCGGGTGATCGTGGAGGCGGTGACGCCGGAGCAGGCCGTGAGTGCCGCCGCAAGTGCGTTGGATGCCGAAAGCAAGAAGGACGGCGGCAAAGTGGACGACCGCGGGTGACAACGCGTTCTATTATCGGCTAGAATCCGCGTGGCGAGATCGGGTGCCGCGCGAGTCGTCTCGTGTGTGCGGCACTCGAGGCTCGGTTTTTTTCGTGCCGTGTGCGGCACGAAATCCCCAGAAACTTTACTTCTACGGAGATTAATAGTGAGAAAAGAAAATAGATTGCTGTCGTGGTTACTGGTATTGGTCCTGCTGCTGGGCTGGGGTTACGTGGTGCCGAGCGCTGCCGACTCTTCGTCGTCACCGGTGATCGATCGCATCCTGAAGAAGAAGCTGTTGGTGGTAGGCACGGCAGGCAACATGCCACCGCTTAACATGACCGCGAAAGACGGTACCGTCATCGGGCTCGAGCCTGATATGGCGCAGATGATGGCGGGCGCCATGGACGTGGAGCTAAAGTTAAAGACCATGCCGTTTGCGGACCTGCTCTCCGCATTGCAGTCGGGCAAGGTCGATATGGTGATCTCCGGCATGACTATGACCCCGGAGCGTAATCTCAAGGTGGCGTTTGTCGGCCCCTACATGATCTCCGGCAAGTGCTTCCTGAGCAAGGAAGACGAGATCGCCGCCACCAAAGACCCGTCAAAGATTGTCAACCCGGAGATTACCGTGGCGGCGCTCAAGGGTTCCACCAGCCAGTATTTTGTCGAATCCGCCCTGCCGCAGGCCAAGTTGATAACCACCACAGACTACGACGAAGGCGTGAAGCTGGTACTGGAAGGCAAGGTCAATGCCATGGTGGCCGATTTTCCGCTTTGCGCGGTATCGCTGCTGCGCTACCCGAATGCCGGGTTGTCGTCGTTGTTCACGCGCCTGACGTACGAGCCGCTGGGCATCGCTTTGCCGGCGGGCGATCCGCTGCTGGTCAACTGGGTCGATAACTTGATGAGCGCGCTGGACGGCAGTGGCAGGCTGGAGCTGCTGCAAAAGCGTTGGATCGAGGACGGCTGGTGGTTGAAGGAGCTGCAATAGGTCGCGTGCAAACGCGTCCCACCGGGCGCCGCAACCATACTTCCTTGTGTACGAAGCTAGCAGGCCGCTGAAAAGAGTTTTTCAGCGGCCTGCTAGATCCTGTGCATCCTTGGGCTTCGCGTTCGCTGCGCGCTCTGCGGTAAAATATTCAGGCTGAACCAGCTTTGGTTTCCGTCTTCGCCGGGCGATCGCGAAATCCAAGGCGCCACGACACCGGGATGAGGCCGGCGCCGATCAGGAGCAGGACGGCGATCCACGCCGATCGCCACGGGAACCACGTAGGGGCAGGGCTGCCGACAAGCCAGGAGCCCACTGCCGTCAGCAGGAAGAAAATCGAGATCGCCGAGCTCAACGTCGCACCGAGGCGCCGACCGAGCTGGCGGGCATCGCCGGCCCCATCCTCGCCGGCGGCGCGCGCGATCGGCTTCCAGAAGCCCAGCGGCCGGGCGCGCCGGTAAAAATCCACTAACCGCTCTGTTTTCTCCGGACCGACAAGTAATGATGCGGCGATGCCGGCGACGGTGGCGCCGGTGGCCATGATCAGCAGCCGCACGGCCTCATCGAAGGCGCTGCTCAACAAAAACGGCGCCATCACCAGCGAGGTCACGATGCTGGCGATCTCGCCCCACGCGGTCATGCGCCACCACAACCACCGCAACACCAGCACCACACCCATGCCGGCCCCCAGCAGCAGGCTCGTTTTCCACGCCGTGTCAATGCTGGTCAACCGCGTCATGACGGCAAGCGCAAGCACGATGATGAACACATTGGCCGCGCGCGCGACCCATACCAGCGAGCGCGGAGAGGGCTGGCGCTTCAGTACCCATGGACAGAAAAAACGTTTGTAGATATCGTTGGTCCAGTAGGACGATCCCCAGTTAAGGTGGGTGTCCACTGTTGACGCGAGCGCCGCCAGCATGCCAGTAACCAGCAACCCCATGGCTCCCGGCGGTAGCAGCTCGACCATGCCGCGCACATAGGTGGACTCGCGCTCGGCCTTCAGGACCTCGTGCGGCAGGCTCAAGTCCGGAAGAAACACCAGCAACAAACCGAGCGCGAGCGGCAACCACAGGAGGCTGCGCACGAAGACCTGAAGCACGGTGAAAATGACGGCGGCCTGCTTGGCGTCGGCCTCGGTGCGACAGGCCATGGTGCGCTGCGCCAGGTAGCCGGTACCGTCGGCATAAAAATGGACCAGCCATTGTATCGCTAATACCACCAGCAGTGCGGCCGTGACGCCCTTGGCCTGCGACGGGTCGAATGCCAGGATCTGTGTCGGAGTGATGCCGTCCGGCCCGCCCGCCGCGAAGACCTCGGAGATTCGTTGCGGGATCGCCTCCAAGCCGCCGGCGGCCTTGACCACAATGGTGGCGAAGAGCAGCGTTCCTACCATCATGATGGCGAACTGTACGATATCGGTGCGGACCACGCTGCGCAGCCCACCGGTCGTCGAGTAGAAGGTCGTGACCGCGAGGATCGCTACGAGCGAGATCAGGTTGCGGGCCGAGAGCACCCACACCTGGGGTGAATCGGCCAGCGGTACGAGCTTCCAGGTAGTGGTGTTGAGGATGTACGGCGATCCGTCGACATTCGTGGTTGGGACCAATGGCGCTCCCACCCATTGGACCAAGCGCACCACCGGATCAAACATCCAACCGGGGAGCCATTGCTCCCATAGCAAAAAGGGCTCGGCAATGCGCGTGGCAGCCAGTAGCACCAGCGCAAGCACGGTGCAGTTGATGATGGTGCCGAAGTAGATCGCCTTCATACCACGCAGCACCGCGGCCGGCCTGGCGCCGTAGCGGATCTCGGTGAGCTCGGCGTCGGTGAGCACGTTCACGCGCCGCCAGCTGGAGCTCAGGACGAATCCGAGCAGCAGGAACGCCAGCGCAAACACCCACAGCCGCCACAGCGCGAAGATGCCGCCCATGGCAACCAGCCCCGTTACCAGCAAAGGCGTATCGGCGGCGAACTGGGTAGCGGCCATGCTGACCCCGGCCTGCCACCCTTTCAGCGACCGGCCGGCGAGAAAATACTCTTCGAGATTCTGCGAGGCGATCTTGCTCGAGCGCAGACCGGAGCCGATCGCGTAGGTGACAAAGGCTAATATAATGAGGACATCGATCAGCTGCATGGTGGGTGGCTATTTGTCATCTTGTGCATTCGGTACTGAACTCGAGTGTTTGCTGCCTATTAAGCGTTACCGTTTGAGGTTGTGCTGTCGGGACAAGTATTATCAACGGGTTGAGGATAAACGGCTGTGGTGCGAGCGCTTGCAGGCACGCCGTCAATTACTTGCTGGCGTGGGAACGGTAGATCCGAGTTGAACGCAGGCTATGACTCGCTGCGTGAGGTCTCGAGTGTCCTCCTGAGGCGTCGCAGCGAGTCGCCGCAACCACTACGCTGCGGCTGTCTGATCAGCTCGCGATGAGGTTGGGGCCCTCCGCGGTATGTCGAGAAATAGAGTTTTCCGGCAGTCTTGAGAATCGAGTCGTCAGGCGTTTGACCCCATGGTCTGCTGAAGCGAGGATTGGGGTCCATAGAAAAGACCGTTGTGCTGGCGCGCTCGCACTACTTCTTGCTGGCGCCAGGGTTGTTGCTCGCGCGCAAGGCCGATTCGTCCCTGGCAGGCGCGGGCGGGCCCTCTGGCGAGCCTGCCGGCGGGAAGTCGAGCGTATCCGTTAACTGTTGGCGACGCTCCTCCGTCAGGTCGGGGAAGGGCAGCGCGCCCTCGGCGCGCCATGCCTGCAACTGTGTCTCGACGGCATCGACGCGCGCGGCATCGGGCTGCGCAGCGCGTGTAAAGTAGGTGGTCTGGGTCGGAATAGCGAAGCCGGTGCCGGCGTCTTTGACAATGTCCATAATCCGCAAGAACAGGTCCTCGCGAATACCCAGAAACTCGCTCCAATCGGTCGTGTCAGCGTAGGTGGAGATCTCGACATTGAGCGAGTAATCACCGAACCCGACCAACCGCGCGCGTTGCGGTGGACCCTTGTAGACCTTGGGGTGGGCGGCGAGCAGCTCGCGTATCCTCGCCAGTACATAGCGTAGTTGCGCCGGCGTGGTCTCGTAGCGTAACTGCAGCACGGCAGAAAACCGGCAGCGGTCGCGCGGGGCGAAGTTTTCGAGCTGCAGCTCGGAAAACTGCGAGTTCGGCACCGACACCACGGTGCGGTCCAGGGTGCGGATACGGGTGGAGCGCAACCCGATCTCCTCCACGGTGCCGATCTTGTCCCCGAAGCGGCAGAAATCGCCGACGCGCACCGGTTTGTCCGCAAACAAGGTGACGCCGCCGATCAGGTTCTCGAGCGTGGGGCGGGCAGCGAGCGCCACCGCCAGGCCGCCGACGCCGAGGCCCGCGAGCAGCGGCGCCAGCGGTACGCCCAGAGACTGTGCCGCCACGACACCCAGGTAGAACACGACCAGGAGTGAGACGATCCGAGTAGTAATGCGTATGACATGCGCATCAATACTCTCGGGCTTGATGCGCGGGGAGGCGATGATGGCGGCGGCAATCCCGTTGCCGATGGCGAAGACGCCGGCGCCGGTGGCAACGAAGAGCGCGACCCAAAGGGCAGTGCTCACGATGACAAGCATGGTGCCCGAGACGCCGATCTGATCCTCGGTGAAATAGATCAGCCCGGCGGCCACGGCCACCACCCCGAAGGAGAGCACGAGGTTGCCCCAGTGCCACGCGCCCGTGGTAGCGCGCTTGCGTTGCCGCGTCCAGCGCG
>VRUB01000341.1 GCA_019456345.1 Nitrospira sp.
GGATATTGAGCAAGTTTTCGAGGCGACATTCCGGACAGTGACACCGGAAATGAAGAGTACGCACATAGATTGCGTGTCTAAACTGTAGTTAGGGAAAAGTCTTTCGCGAATGAAGTTTCTGCTTGTCGGTTTCGATGGTCTGCGCCCCGATATGGTCACGGCAGAGCTGATGCCGAATCTGTTTCGTTTCGCGGAACACGGCGTCAACTTTGAGAATCATCGTTGCTATTTTCCCAGCGAGACCTACGTTA
The DNA here is from genome assembly GCA_019456345.1 of Nitrospira sp. Classification (GTDB taxonomy): domain Bacteria; phylum Pseudomonadota; class Gammaproteobacteria; order Acidiferrobacterales; family SPGG2; genus VRUB01. The sequence goes on from VRUB01000341.1 coordinate 252, forward strand.
ACTTGCCCTCACTGGTGACCGGCTCGACACCTGCTCAGCACGGGATTGTCGCTAATAATTATCTTGATCGGAGTGTCGATCCGCGCGAGCGTTTCGAAGGTTCCAGCGTGACGCGCATCGAAAAGGCACAACAAGCGTATAATGGCAAACTCTACGGTACAGTATCTGTCGGCGAGATCCTGGGTTTGGCCGGGCGGCGCCTGGCGATCATAAGCACGAACACTCCCGGCAGTGTCCGGCTCAAGCATCATCAGGTCTTCGACCACTCACATCTTAGTCTGGCCTGCCACACGCCGGACACCTCTTATCCGCCTGATGAGGTGGCGCAGATCGTCGCGCGGCTGGGTGCCCCTCCGCAGAAGGTTTTGCCCAATCTCGAGGGTATCACCTACGCGACTAGCGTTTTCCTCGAGCACATCTGCCGGCGTGAGCTACCCGATCTGACCATTCTCTGGTACGACGAACCGGATGATAGTTGCCACGCCTACGGCATCGGCGCACCGGAGAGTCTGCAAGCGCTGCGGCATGCCGATAACGAGTTCGCTCGCGTCATCGAGTGGTGGCGCTCGTCGGACCAGCAAGAGTCACTGCAGATCCTGGTGGTGTCGGATCACGGTCAGATTACCCAGAAGAAGAAAGTGTCCGTGGCCGAGCTACTGCGCGATGCCGGGCTCAAGGTCGACGAACACCTCGAAGACGGCGCTGATCTGGCGCTGATCGCGGGATACTGCGGCGGTATGCTCGTGCGGGATAAGGACCCCGGTCTTACCCGAGCCATCGGCGATGTGCTGATGGCGTTTGATTGTGGTGGCATGGTTTTCAGCGCCGGCCGCGACGAGGTTGAGGGGATTATCCCCGGCAGCTTTTCCAAGAGCCTGGTGATGGCGGATCATCCGCGCTCACCCGACATCTACTATGTCCTGCGCACCGACAATGAGCCTGACGGCCACGGCTACATCGGTAATTGCTGTTTCGACAGCGGACTGCCGGTGGGGGGTACCACTCATGGCGGCCTTCACCCCAAGGAGATGCATAGCACCTTGATCGCGGGCGGGAGTTTCTTTCGTGAATCAGCGAGGGTTGAAGCTTGCTCCGGCATGACCGATATTCTTCCGACCGTGCTCCATGGGCTGGGGATGTCGCTACCCGATAGCAC